>CAMLHQ010000029.1 GCA_946479785.1 uncultured Nitrospira sp. | reverse complement strand
AACGAGCCCACGTTCCTTCACCGACGCACAACCGACAATCCTCCCACCTCCCTTCGTCCCAAGAGCTGCCGAGAGTCTCACGAAATGATCCAATAGCCGGCACGTGACCCTGGCTATTTCGGCCAATTTCTGTGAAATTTCCAGCATCATGGGGTGTTGATGTTGGCAAGATGTGCACCATAGTGACGGCCGCTCATCGAGAAGGTTAGAGTCATTCAAAGCATCGAAAACTATAAAGAAAAGTGTGATCACTCATTCACCAGATCAAGGGGATTTTGTTACCTGATGGGTATCCGCTGTATCGCACTGAAGGTAGATGAGGGACAAACGCGAAGAAAGATGCAACTACTCAATGACTTATAAGAATAATCGTTGCGTTACCATTTCGTAGCACCGGTGGATGTTTGTAACGGACGTAACGACCTTGAAACAGCGCGGAGGTTGCTTGACAGCCCCGGTCCTCCTGAGTAGAATCCGACCCTCTCCTTCAGTCTCCATCGAGCGGGAATAGCTCAGTGGTAGAGCATCGCCTTGCCAAGGCGAGGGTCGAGGGTTCAAATCCCTTTTCCCGCTCCAGTACTTTTCCGATTTTCTCGTTCCCGTCCGCTTCCGGATGGATAGGAATATTTAGGACGTGACGTTTTCAGTGAATCAAAAAACCATGCAAGGGAAATTCTCTGTTTGAAGGGGAAGAGACGGCGGTCGTTCTCACCGCGTTGTTTCGCTGCTGTGGAATGGCTTAAGAGGGAGATCGGCCGGTAAGGAGTCCAGCTTTACTATCGAGACGCGCGCACCAGGCGTCGCAGTGCATTGATCTGGTCAACCGCTTGGGTGAGTTCTTCGCCGGAGAGCGATGAACTGCTGAAGCGTCCCCGGCAGTAGAGCGCCGTCAGCCCTGCAACTGTCGATTCAGCCTCAGTCCATTCCCGGCAGACCACCTGCGTAAACTCCGTCGGCGTCATGGACGGTCTCGTCTTGATTCCGCGCCTCGCTGCGATCTCCAGCATTTTCTTGTAGAGCTGCACGATCTGTTGCTGTTTCCTCGCCATGGGTCGGTCAGGCGAACGCCGATACCGCCATTGATCTCGAATCACGAGAATCAGGCAGGCCAAGCCCAATCCCGGCAGCACGGCGACCAACCAGAAGATGATGGGGTTGGCGGCACGGGCTCTCGCTCCCAACTCACGCATCAGTTGAGAAGCCGCTACGCCGAACGCCGTCGTCCACTGGCTGAGCACATCGCGTGCGGAGTCGCTGCCTTCTCGAATGCTTTGGACGACGGCCAGCTGATCGCGCGCGCTGTAGCGGATGAACACACGATCCCAATGTAGCCGGAAGGATTCGCCGAGGCGCCGGAACGTTTCCCACATCGAGGGGGGCGTCAAGGCACCAGCGGGGGTGGGATCCATCGTGATCCATCCGGAATGGGGATAGTAGACCTCGACCCAGGCATGGGCGTCTCGTTGCCGGACCGTATAATAGCCCCCAAAATCATTCCATTCCGTCGCGAGAAACCCCGTCACCAGCCTCGCAGGAATGCCGATGCTCCTCAACATGAGGACCATTGCGGTTGCATAGTGTTCACAGTACCCCGTTTTTCTGGTGAAGAGAAAATCGTCAATCGGACGTGAGGAAGTTGTTGTGTCCCCATCGAGACTATAGTGATAGTTGAATGAGAGATGCCGGAGGACAGCAGAAATCTTTTCATAGGGTGTGGCTGCTCGATCCGTGACACGGTGAGCCAATTCGGCGACCTGATCGGATGCTTCAGGGAGTTGCAGGTACCGGTCGCGGACGGAACTGGAATAGTCCAACTCGGGGGCGACCTGTTCATCGGTCATGATTTGGCGTTCCCGTGAGATGACGGAGTAGCGAATGCGCGACGAAGAGGGATAGGTCAGATGGAGCCCTGCCATGCCGTCAACTTGCACTCCAATGAACTCACCACTCACGTATTCCGCAAATGGAGTGGCAAAGAGGACCGACGTGTCGAGAGCCTCCAGCAGAATGTCCTGGCGCAGCGGTTCTGACAGCGGCGCTCGACTCCCGCCAGGGCGGACGGCAAAGGTCCCATCCGCGCTGAGTCCAAGACTTCTGCGGTTCCTGCTGCCGGAGCTCCAAGACCGACCGTTGTAGTGATCGAAGGCGAGGCCGCGCAGATAAAGACGGCTTTTCCCCGATGCCGGCTGATCCGGGAGCTCCACTCGCATGACGATTTGAGGGTCTTCCTTGACGGAGCCGATCATCCCGAGATCGACTTGTTCTGAGAATCCTGTCGTTTTCAATCCTTCTCCGCGAGACTTCTGGAGTATGCCAACGCTGATGCGGGGAAGGAGAAAGAAAATCATGAGCGTCAGCGTAAACGTGGAGAGGGCGATCCCGTTCGTCAGCCAGAAGAACCGGCTGGTAATCCGCCTGGAAGCAGGCGGGACTAACTGAGGGCTGCTCGCCGGTGCAGCAAGTGACGCCGATGCCTTGCCGGTCAGATTGTACAGCAGCAGAGTCCAGACCGCGGCCAGCAGATAGAGGAGAAAAATTGGGATGTACCACACCTCTGTCGTCAGTGCTGCAGAAGCCAGGATTGCCATCAGACAGATGGCATAGAGCTGGCGGTAGTCTCGGCGTTCATGGAGCGTGACGAGCTTGATGCCCAGCAGAATCACAAGAAAGTGGACACCGGCGGGAAGCAATTCCTGTGAGAGGACTGAGACGTCAACGAGGAACAGGAGAAACGCGCTGATCAGCAAGCCATTCCAGAGGGCCGGGGAAGCGAACAGGCTTGGTTTGATCCTCAGGCTGACGGGCCATCCCATCTTCTGCATGAGCGTGAGTAGCATGAGCGTCGTTGTTACCACTGCCAGCCAGGCCGGGATCCCGCGGGCTAAAAACAGCCCCGCGAAGGCGACGGCTGATAGCAGCACGGCGCTAAATTTGAATGCCTGCTCAAAAGGCATCGGTCAGTTCCTCGATCTGGGGCGGATGCACTATGCGATCGGCTGCGGCCATTGCCGGCGGGTGGTCCGGATCGGACCAAGGTATGACGGCGACGGTATAGCCACGCTCTGAATCATGAGAGAGTGCAGCGATCGGATCGAGCAGAAGGCCGTCGCTTTGTCCGGGCGAGTGGCGTTCGCACAAGGCAAGCAGGCGCAGCATGGCGAGCAGATGGTCGGAACCGGAGCCGAGTCCGGAATCTTCCCGGCCGACAATCAGGCGGAGGGGGTACGATTTTTGGGACAGCTGCCACAGGAGCGATGCGACCAAAGTCGCACTGCGTTCAAAGAGCGCGTCCCGATCCTCTGGAGCAATCGTCGAAAGCATGATTGTGATGCGGCGTTGATCTTCGGCTTCGGTCTCTCGCACGATCAGTTGAGATGTTCGGGCTGTCGTCATCCAATGAATGGCGCGCGAATCGTCCCCTGGCTGATAGAGGCGCAGGTTATACAATTGGGATCCATGGCCTCTCCGGGGGAGCGACAAGCCTTGCCCCTCATTCACGAGTTCGTCGACGAACCGGAGCGATAGCATCCTAATCGGCGGGCCGACGAGGATCTCAGCCGGAACCTGGTAGAGCGCCCGTTTGAGAAACAGGCCGAAGGGAAACAACGTTTCAGCTCTGACACGTTCGAGGTGGAGGCGACCGCGGGCAGCGGCCAAAATTGGATAGGACAGGAGCACTGATCGCTGAGCTGGCAGGTGGTCGATGAAGAGGCCGCGATCGAGGTCCTGCCCGCCTGCGACGTCGAAGAGTCTCAATGAAAAACTCGGCAGCCAATTGTTGCGATTGGTCACCGACAGGGTGACTGTTGTCGGGTCGTTTGCCATGATGAGGTCTGGCACATGCCGGTGGAAATCGAGCCGGCGCAAACCTTGTTCAGACAGCAGACCGGAAATCACTACGAGGCTGAGCATCATCGCCAGCAGCAGGTAAAAGAGATTGTTGCCTGTATTGATGGCCGCCACCCCGATGACGATGGTGAAGAGGAGAAAGCGGACCCCTTCAGACGTCAGACGGATCGAGCGGCGCGTCGCCAGATAGCGAATGTGTGATCCGATGCGGGCGGCTGGGATATGCATGAAGGAATTCGTCACGGGCCTGCCCTGTCCCGTTCCGATCAGACGGGAACGGGAATGGTGTCGACGATATCGAGGACGATGCGTTCGGCCTGCTCGAAACTCTGAGCGCGCATACCTTGCGCTCGACTCAGCATCACGCGGTGGGACAGCACGATTGGCGCCAACTCCTTCACGTCGTCCGGGAGGCAGTAATCGCGGCCGCGCACCAAAGCCAAGGCTTTGGCGGTTTTGTTCAATGCCAGCGCTCCTCTTGTGCTGACCCCCAGGGACAGCAGTTCGCTGTGTCTTGTTGCATGAACAATCGCCAAGAGGTACTCGCTCAAGCTTTCATCCATATGAATCTGGTCGGCCCGTCGCTGGAGCTCGAGCACCTCTTGTGTGGAGATGACGGGGGCCAGGATGTCGGCGGGATGCAGTGCGTAGGGTCGCTCGAGCACTTTGCGTTCTTCTTCCAGCGAAGGATAGCCAATGCGCAAGCGTATCAGGAACCGGTCGAGCTGGGATTCCGGCAGTGGGAATGTCCCGTGATATTCTGCGGGATTTTGCGTGGCGATGACCATGAACGGCTGTTTGAGCGGATGGGTTTGATTGTCCACCGAGATTTGCGCTTCGCTCATCGCTTCTAAGAGGCTGCTTTGTGTTTTTGGCGTCGTGCGGTTGATTTCGTCGGCCAGGACGATGTTGGCAAAGATCGGTCCCGGCACGAATTCAAATGCCTGTTGTTGCCGGTTGAAGATAGAGACGCCAACGATATCGGACGGCAACAAATCGCTGGTGAATTGAATACGCTTGAACGAGCAGTCGAGCGAACGGGCCAGGCTATGGGCAAGCGTAGTCTTGCCGACTCCGGGAACATCTTCCAGGAGCAGGTGCCCGCGAGCAAGCAGGCAGACGACGGCCATTTCGATCACATGGCCCTTTCCCTTGGTGACGCGGGCAATATTGTCCTGGATCGCCTGGATGGGTCGCGGTGCGTTCATGTCGGGATTATCGGCGCTGGTGGCTCAGAAATGGGTGGTGATATGACACTGTTGGAGTCTAACAAAGGGTCCGGAGGCGGTCAATTTATCCGAGGTTTTCCGCGTCGCGCACCGTTCGCAGTTGACTGGCACGAAAGGGAGCGGCCTGCTATCGCTCCGGCACGAGTATGACCATCCAGGGCGGCGTTTCTTCAACCATGTCATGGAAGCGCCTGGCGGTGCTGCTGGCCGGCATGTTCGGAAACGTCGCGCCGCGGCCGATGGTGACGGAAAGGAAGCGATAGTGGGAATTGTGCGGAGCATTCGTCGGCAGTACACGAGGAATCCGTTCGCGTAGCGTCCCACAAAGTGAGAGATCGATGTGATCGCCGATCGCGAGCGCCGACAGCCGCTGATACAGGTCGCCAATGATCGTCGGAAGATTTTCCGATGTAAAGGGTTGGTTTTCCGGCCGATGGTGGTCTCCCTCGAGGAGTTGCGCCAGGAGTTCCCAGAATACTTGGCTGTCAACGGCACCAAGGATGCCGAGGTGCCCGCGGCGAGAAAGAATGTCCAGGAGCGCGAGGGGGCCTCGAATTTCGAACTTCCATGGAGGAAAGAGCAATTCGCGATCTCCGTGCTGCACTTCGAGGGCCGGCTCGCCGCCGTATCGGGTTAGGCGGAACGGTCCCTTTGTCCGTTGTAACTCGTCCTGGATTACTCCAGCTGAAAGGCGGGTCGGTTCGTAGGCAAAGGTCGGAGTTGCAGGAGCCCAGCAGGTCGCGATCGCATAACGTGGAGCGAGCTGTTCGGTTCGATCCAGTCGGTCGAGTGCGCACATATCCTGGTCCCCGAAAAATTGAAACGAGAGGTCGGACCGTGAGCGGAGCGCCTGGAGACGTTCACGGTCGGGATGCAGTGGGCCGCCGAGTTTTGATTGTGGGTGTAGCCGATCGACGCAATGGAGCGTGAGCGTTCCGCCTTGTTGCCGAATTTTAGCCGCATACTGATCGGCCAGCTCAGTGGCAAACGACAGGTCGCCGGCACCAAGCTCGAGGACCGAAGCTGCGCCGGAAGTCAGCAGGAGGTCGAAAGGGTTCTGATGGTTGCGAATGTAGCTCGCAACCGCTTGGCTGTCGAGAGAGGGGAGGTGCCAGCGCGAAGGAGGCTGATCGACCAAGTCGAACCACACGCAAAGCGCCCGAACGGCTTTACTCGGCGGGAGGCCGGTCAGTTCCTTCAATCGGGGACTGGGCAAGTCCTGAATCCGCTCCGCCTCGCCTTGTTTCAATGCGACGGCAATGGCATCTCTCACCGGGGGAGGCAGTTCGGTGCGACCTGCCTCTTCGATGAGACGCTTCAATGTCGTGACAAGCCGACCTGCTTCGATGAGATGGCGTGAAGCCTCCCATTCTCTGTCTCGTTCCTGTAGGACTTTGGAGACTTGCGAGCGAAAGTCTGCGAGGAGTTGTGCGTCAGATGTCATGAACGGTGGACGGCGCTGGTTGTGAGTGTGCGTGGCCGATCATTATGCGAAGTGCGTCGCAGCATAACGGCCTGTCGCCAAGGGGTCAAGATTCGTCGTCTTGCCGATGCAGAAGGTCTGTGTTACGACAGAACCGAATGGTAATGATGGCGCCGGCGCATCAGACCCTCCGTTCATGGATCTCGGCCTTCCTCCTGCTCGCGTTGGGGGCCTGTGCTGGAAGCGGAGCGTCCACGTCTGCCAGTCCTGAAGCTGAACTACGTCAAGGGCAGATCATCGACACGGCGACCGGCCAACCGGTTTCCGTCGAACAGTTGATGGGCCGCGTGCGTGAGCAGGAGGTCTTGTATCTCGGCGAGGAGCACCATAATCGGTTTCATATTGACGCCGCACTCTCCCTCTTGAATCGATTATCCGCTGAAGGCCGGCGACCTGTCATAGCGATGGAAATGTTCAGCTGGGACGGTCAGCCCCACCTGGATCGCTATGTTGGGGGGAGCGAACTGAGTCGGCAAGAGTTTCTCACTCAGGTGGGATGGCCGCAAAACTGGGGCGGACCGTTTGAAAATTATGAACCGCTCGTGGCGTACGCCAAATCGGCGCATTTGCCGCTGGCTGCGCTGAATCCACCCAAGTCTCTCGTGAGGCTCGTGGCGAGAAAAGGCCTGGCACAAGCCCGCCATGATACCGATTGGACTCGTTGGAATATGCAGGACGAAACGATCGTGGACGACCCGGCCTATCGCGAGAAGATTCTTCAACAGCTCCGCGCGTGCCACGATGGAGGACCGGAAGAACTGTATCAGACGATGTATGAGGCCTCGATGGTCCGCGATGAGGGGATGGCCAGAACTGTCGTCTCCTTGATTGAGGCGATGCGCGCTGCGTCAGATGCTTCGGCGGGACCTGTTGTCAGCTATACAGGTGGGGGCCACATTCAATTCAATCTGCCGGTCCCCAAGCGGGTCGCCAGACGTCTGTCCAAGGAGGTGCGACAAATGAGCGTCTACATGACCTCGTTTGAGCAGGGACGGCTCGACGATCTCCATGAGATGATTGCGGGCAAGATCGCCGACTACCTTTGGCTGACTCCTGTCGGTGCCCAGGGAATACCTCGTCGGTGCCGCTGAATCCGGTCGTTCCATTTCAGAATGAGCAAGTATTTCCTGCCCATGGAAGCGGCGCTGTGAAGAATTGTCCTGAACTTGACAGTTTCGACAAGGCGTTTCACACTAGGCGCAACATTGAAGGACTGGGGACCTGTCGTTCATCGTGGGAAATCTCCGTATGCGAAACAAGATTCCCTGCTCGGCCGACCGCCTGAGCTTGTTGGATCCTCCGATGCTCCAGGGGGTTGTGGACCGCAATGCCTTCCATCTGGGAAACCAGTATCTCTCCGAGAACCGTGTGCGCATCGTTGAAGCCGATGAGGCGCAAATCTCCTCCGCCGTAATAGGGAATTCGGGTCTCTATGAGCAGACGATCCGGCTGAAAGACGGCCACTTGGTCTCAAAGTGCAGCTGTTCTCTGCCGGAAGAGCCTATGTGTCGACATTGCATCGCCGTCCTCCTGGAATACCATCGGTGGGTCCAGCCGAGAACCCATGCGAGAAAGGCCAAGCAAGTACCTCCCGTTGCTCCGATGTCATCTGATGGTTCTACTGACAACGGCACAACCGCGTCGAGTTCCGTTCCCGCCGACTTGAAGTTGAGCGAGGTCATGGCCTTCATCGAATGGTTGCAGCCGGCAACGAAATCACTGGAGAAAGGGCAGCCGCTTCCTGATTCTTCTCGATTGACCGGTGACCTCGGCGCCTGGATCCAGACCATCCGCAATCTGGATGAGCGCCGGCGCGAAAGCGAAGAAATTCAGTTGACACTCGAATCGGAGCAAAAAGACCGCGAGGCCTATGTCCAACGCCTGACGCAGCAGCTCCAGGCCTCCATGGCGGAAGTGAAATCGGCTCAATCTACCCTCCACCAGCTCCAGGAAGAGATCGCCGCTTACAAGGACATGTTCGTCAAGGTGACGGAGATCGCCTCGGAAGTCGGCAACTACGACAGCCAGATCAAGACCGTTGCCGGAGAGCTGCTCTCCAAAGGCGCCCAGCTTGATAAACTCGCTAATTCATTCAGAGAGGTTGCAGGCGCGCTGAAGACTATCACCAAGTCCAGCTTGACTTCATAAACGCCTTCAGCGGTTCCGTCTTGCGTCGCAGTTCCACCCGTGTCCGATTCCCCCTTGCGTACGATCAGGCGATTTCAGTAGAATGCGGTCTCCTTTTCGTTCACTTACTTCGAGGGAGGATCGGACATGAAAAAGATGTTTGCGCAGGTTGGCGCAGTCGTGGGCACTCTGTTGATGGTCGGTACTTCCCAAGTGCTAGCCAATGAGCCGAAGGGTGGGGCGCCAGACTATAGCGGAATCAGCGGCATGTATTACACGTTGATCGGTATAGTGCTTGCCTACGGCGTCTACGATACGTTTTTCAAGAAAAGCTAAGCGGTCTCTCGCCCTCTCCCCTGGGCTCAGTGACCATCGTCAGTGAGCTCAGGGTGTTTCTCTCCGCGATCCAGACAGTCCCGTTATTTCGCTTGTCCTAGTAGTGGTCTGACCGTCTCAAGCACCTTCTCTACGATAATTCGATAGCCCTCCGCGGTCGGATGAATCCCATCGGCTTGGTTCAACGAGGTCGATCCTGCCACACCGTCCAGAAAGAATGGAATCAGGACCAAGCGATACTTCTTTGCCAGAGCGGGATACATCGATTCGAAGCCATTCGTGTACTCCCCACCATAATTCGGCGGCAGTTTCATGCCGGCAAGAACGACAGTGACCGACGCGCTTCGACACTGTTGAATGATCCGTTCAAGGTTGGCCTTCGTCTCCCTGAGACTGAGCCCGCGAAGTCCATCGTTGCCACCGAGCTCGAGAATAACGATTTGAGGCCGGCTCTTTAAGACCCAGGCCATCCGCCGTACTCCGCCTGCTGTCGTGTCTCCGCTTATGCCGGCGTTGATCACGCGGTACTTAAAACCGTCTCTATCTAGTCTGCGTTGCAACTGGGAGGGGTAGGCATCCTCAGCTGCAACACCGAGACCGGCTGTTAAACTGTCGCCGAATGCGACAATGCGCGGACGATCGTCGGTCGCAGCGACGGCTGCCGCAGCCTGCGCGCCTGGAGAGATGCCGGCCACCGCTGCGATGACGAGCAGCGCAGCGACGAAACGCGGGATGCCGCACGACGCTTTGATACTTCCTCGGACTGCCATCGGACTCCAGTATAATACCATCTGTTATTATCACCCGTGTGTTACGCAGAGGCTTGGACATGATTTCTATCAAGCACCTTTCAATGCGTCTGACAGCCGGCGGACGACCGGTCACAATCCTCGACGATGTGACGCTTGAAATTCCTGCGAAACAGAAGGTTGCGGTCGTAGGGCCTTCAGGGAGTGGCAAGTCCACCTTGTTGGGCTTGATGGCGGGACTCGATCGGCCGACTGCTGGATCCATCGAATTGGACGGCACTTTAATTACGGCTCTGTCTGAGAGCCGCATGGCCAGGTTTCGACGTGAAAAGATCGGCTATATTTTTCAATCGTTCCATTTGATTCCCACGTTGACGGCGCTGGAAAACGTGCTCGTCCCGTTGGAATTAGCCGGGACCGCTTCGTCGAAAGATCGGGCCGTTGAGCTGCTGCAAGCCGTGGGGCTGGAAGATCGGGTTCATCACTATCCGGTGCAACTATCGGGCGGCGAGCAGCAGCGTGTTGCGGTCGCCAGGGCCTTTGCCTGCCGCCCTTCGATTCTCCTGGCGGACGAGCCCACGGGCAACTTGGATTCCGTGACGGGACGGCATGTGATGGAATTGTTGCTGGCCCTCCATCGGGATTACGGCACGGTGCTTGTGCTTGTGACGCATGACCCCGCGATTGCATCGTTGATGCATCGGGTGATCGCTCTGCGCGACGGGCGCATCGAGTCTGACGAAGTGTCTTCTGGGAACATCCAAGAGCCATCCCTGTGAACCGATTCATTGTGTCCATGGCCTGGCGGGAAACCAGGGCGGCCTGGCGGCACTTCCTTTATTTCTTCGTCTGCATCGCGGTAGGCGTGGGGGCACTTGTCGGGGTGTCGCTCTTTGCCGCCCACGTGGATCGTGCGGTCACGAAAGAGGCACGAGGTCTCCTCGGGGGGGATCTGGAAATCCGTTCATCGCATCCTCTGAGCGCGGAGGGCCAAGCGGTCCTGCATTCGCTCGGTCAGCGTGGAATTGCCGTAACCCACGTGAGCGAATTGGTGGCGATGGCGGCTCGAACGGATCGTGAAAAGGCAGCCGGTCAATCCACTCAGATTGTGGAACTCAAGGCGGTTGAACCATCCTATCCATTCTATGGAACTCTGAAACTGGAGCCGGCTCATTCCTTGGATCTTCTGCTCCATCCTGACGCATCCATCTGCAAGAAGAATCATTGTGATGGTGCGGTGGTGCAGGAAGCCTTGTTGCTCCGCATGGGTCTTGCCATTGGTGATCAGTTGAAAATCGGAGAGGCAGAATTTCTCATCACCGGCTTGGTCCGCATAGAGCCGGATCGCATGGCGAACGCCTTCAGCCTCGGTCCCCGCGTTATCATCTCAGTGGAAGGATTGCAGAATGCCGCGCTCATCAAGCCTGGAAGCCGCGTGAGGGAACGCCAGCTGCTGAAACTTCCCTCCGACGTTCCGCTCGAGCCGTTGCGCGGAGAATTGCGGGACCGTTTGACAGCCGATCATGTCCGCGTAATGGGCTACCGGGACGCGCAACCCCAGCTGAAACAATTTCTCGAACAATTGTCCCGGTACCTCGGTCTGATCGGTTTGACGGCGTTATTTATTGGGGGACTAGGCGTGGCCATGTCCATTCAGGCCTTCCTGCAAGAGAAATTGAAGACGATCGCCATTCTAAAAACGGTCGGAGCGGATTCGGCTACCGTGATATGGGCCTATGTGGTGCAGGCTTTGGGGCTGGGATTATTGGGAAGTCTGGCCGGCCTGCTGCTAGGAATTCTCCTTCAGCGGGTGCTTCCCCCGCTGCTGGCCGGTGCATTCGTCACGGATTTGCTCGATCAACTCGGCGCGACCACTGACCTCTCGGCTGTGTCGATCGGGCCACTCCTCAAGGGCGGTGCCCTCGGCCTGCTTGCCACGTTGCTGTTCACGTTGTGGCCGCTGCTGAGAATCCGGGAGATCAAACCCGCCGCGATCTTTCGGCGTGAGGTGGAAATGGATCCGGTGGAGGACACGATTCGAATGGCACCCTGGTGGGTGCGGTGGGGCTTCAACGATCGTCTGAATGTGCTGACCGTCGTGGCCATTCTCAGCGGTCTCGGAGGGCTGTCGATTTGGCAGGCTGGTTCGTGGAAAGTCGGCGGATTGTTCATCGGGGGATTGAGTCTTGCGGTCGTGCTGCTCTTCGTGTGCGCCCGCATGCTGATCGGAGGGTTACGATTCATCCCGAGAACGGCGTCATTGAGTCTGCGCTATGCGATGGGCAACGTCGTGCGTCCCGGCGGCCATACAGCAGGAATACTGGTTGCGATCGGGCTGAGCGTCATGGTCATCGTCACGGTCTCGCTGGTAGAACAAGCGCTGCTGCGACAAGTTGGAGAGACGCGTCCGGTCGATGCCCCAACCTTTTTCTTTATCGATCTGCAGCCGGATCAAACGGACGGCTTTGCCGAGCTGGTCAAACAACAGACAGGGGGGCGTATGCCGGAATTGACGCCGCTGGTTCGATCACGGCTTCATGCCGTCAACGGAGAGGTGGGGAAGGTCGAGGAAGAACGGGAGCAGGAGGAACGGCGTGAGGAGAGCAAAGACGAACGGCGAAAGCAGTGGTATCTGTCGCGCGAGTACGTCCTGACGTTTCTCGATCAGCTTCCCAAAGGCAACGAAATCGTTGGCGGAGCCTGGTGGCAGCCGGAGCAACACTTCGCGAGGCCGCAAGTCTCCATTGAAGAAGAAGCCGCGAAGTCATTAGGAGTGGAAATCGGGTCCAGCCTCGAGTTCGATATTCAAGGGGCGACGATCGCCGCGGAGGTATCGAGCATACGCAAGGTCGACTGGGGAAACTTCTCTACCAACTTCTACATCATTTTGTCTCCGGGATCGCTAGACGGTGCTCCCGTGACCTATGTGGCCACCATTCGTGTGCCGTCGGAACAAGAAGTGCCGTTACAGCAAGCGGTCATTGCGTCCTTTCCGAACGTGAGCGCGATTCACGTCGGCGACATACTCGATAACTTTGCGCGGGTCTTGGATCGCCTCGCCTTGGCCATTCGCGCCGTCGCCTTATTCTGTGTCGTGACGGGGGGATTGGTGATGGCGGCGGCACTGGCGGCCACCAGATATCGGCGGCTGTATGAATCGGTGATTCTGAAAGCCTTGGGGGCCACGAGGAGTCTCATTGCCGGAGCGTTTGCCGCCGAGTATGCGCTCTTGGGACTAGTCGGCGGAGTGATGGCGATCGGATTATCGAGTGCGCTATCCTGGCTGGTACTGATCTACATCTTCGATCTTTCTTGGAGCCTGCATCCGACTGTGCTGCTCACGGGTCTGGGCCTCACAGTGCTCCTCACCGTGTGCGTCGGCCTGCTCAGCACGTTTCAGATTCTCGGTCAACGGCCGTTGGCAATTTTGCGACATGAGTGAAAGAAATCCGTTCTCTTGAACGGAGAATTCTCTGAGAAAGCAGATCTATAGAGAACGGCCCTTCTGGAGGTAGGACAGAAGGGCGCGACCACATCGCTCGCGGAACGAGACCATGATCCGCAGTTGTTCGAAGTATTGTTCCAGCGTTTTTCCACCCAAGTCGATTTTGCGGCTCTGAAAGAATTCCCGGACGTCTTGTTCGAGCTCAGGCTTGCACAACCCGGTAATCCCGCCGCACATGCGGCGGAGCCCCTGTTTCGGAAACCGCCGGGCCATCTGGTCCCAGTTCGCCTTTACGAAACTCCACCCCTGCTCGCGTCCATAAACGCTGCTCATGACCGCGCTCACGATAAAGGGTGCATCCTGGGTGCGGATCTCGCCGTCGAGCGTCTTCGCTAATGTCCGGTCGAGCAGAGTCGTCTGGCGAAAAACCGCCAGCGAAAAAAGATAGCGGCGTTCTTCTTGCGGTGTTGTAGCCGTTTTGAATCGTTCGGTGAATTCGTCGTAACGCGCGGCATCGCCGGTGAAGGCGAGGATGGAGACGAGTGCGGGAAGAAGATTCGGATCGACCGCTGACGGATCTTTTCGAGCAGTCGTGTAGAGTTCCGCGGCACGACCCTGGGTCGTCGGATCGTTCCCGAGTCGACCTAATGCGCCGATCAGTTCGCTTCGGAGCTGACGGGTAAGGTCGCTTTCGCCGGCTTGCGGGGTCCATCCCACTGCCGCCGCGGCTGCCCCGATCCTGGTACGCACAAAGGTTTCAAGCGCGGAGCGGTCCGAGGGCTCGATGATGCGGTTTAAGAAGGCGAATGACTCGATGAGCACGGCCCAGACGTTCTTGTCTCGCTCCTGCGCGAAGCGGTCGGTCAGGTCAAGATAGTCCGAGAGCGGCATCAAGCCGGCGACCGTCGTGGCCCAGGCGTCATTCACCAGATTGAACCGCTCGATCGCAGCCAGCTTATCCAGCCCCGCGTCGAGCAGTCGCTTTAACAACACCGGTCCATACTGGACGCGATAAAAACCATGTCCGCCTTCGTTGATGACGACGTATTGAGTATCGGGATGAAGCGTCAGCGTCGCCCCGCTGTCGGTGAGCAACAGGCGCCTGGTTTCCTGTTTGTCCCTTATCTTGGTCCGCAGCTGGACGGGCACATGCCATGTGGCGGGTAAGGGATTGGGAAGATAACTGAACCGTCGTTGGGTTAAAACGAGTTCGGAGCGATCGTTGAGCTCAGCGGTCACCAGTGGGTGGCCAGGCTGGAAGATCCAGCCATCCATCAGGTCCGGCACCGGTTGCTTGGCGGCCTTTCCCACAGAAATCCAAAGGTCTTTGGTATCCGCATTCCCGTAGGCATGGGTATGGAGATAGTCGCGGACGCCGTCACGAAAAATGGTCGGCCCGATATGTTGCTCCAGCATGCGGAGGACCGAAGCGCCTTTTTCATAGGTCAGCACGTCGAACATGGCCTCGGCGTCTTTCGGTGCGCGAACGGGATACTCAATCGGTCTCGTACTATGCAAGCCGTCAACCGAGAAGGCGGCAGCACGCGACACGCTGAACGTATCCCACCGCTTCCATTCCGGTTTCCAGGCATCGACTGCCAGCATTTCCATAAAGGTGGCGAAGGCTTCGTTCAACCAAAGGCCGTTCCACCAGGACATCGTCACGAGATCGCCGAACCACATGTGGGCGTTCTCGTGTGCGACCACGTCGGCCACCCGTTCCAATTCGGCGTGGGTGCCAGTTTGCTGATCGATCAGTAGCGCAGTTTCGCGGAATGTGATCGCACCGAGGTTTTCCATGGCGCCGGAAGCAAAATCTGGAATCGCGAGAAGGTCCAGTTTTTCGCTTGGATAGGGAATGCCGTAGTAGCGCTCAAAGAATTCCAACGAGGCTCTCGCGATGTCCTGCCCGAAGCTTGTGAGATGTGACTTGCCGGGCACGGTCCACAGCCGCAACGGAGTCTTTCCCACGAACGTGGGAGCGGTCGCTTCGATCCGGCCGACAATGAATGCGACCAAATAGGTGGACATCTTGATCGTGTCGGCGAATCGCACGATTTTCTGTTGCCCCTCAATAGTTTCCGATGACACAGCGCTGTTTGACACGGCGGTCAGTGCCTGGTCGAGCACGAGCGTGATGGAAAACACCGCCTTAAAATCCGGTTCATCCCAACAGGGAAAGGCACGCCTCGCATCGGTCGCCTCGAATTGCGTGGCCGCCATCGTCTGCATTGTTCCGCTCTTGTCCTTGTATGTGCTCCTATAGAATCCGCGAAGTGTATCGTTGAGCGTGCCACGAAATGCCAGATGCAGCCGCCATTCACCGGGAGCCATCGGTCGAGGGACCGTGAGTCTGCACCGTTGCAAAGATTCGTCCATGTCGATCGTGGCTGGCTCTCGATGGCCCTGAGAGTCTTCGGCGACGGCGCTATCGATGACCAATTCGAGGGCGTTGAGGACGATGACAGTTGTTGACTGGACAACCGTCAGGGTGATCGTGGCCAGACCCAGAAATGTGGCGTTGGTGAGGTCCGGTTCCAGTCGAAGGTCGTACCTGGTTGGAACGATATCACGCGGCAGCCTATAAGGATCGTCGAGCACTTGTGACTGGAACCGATCTTGATTCATGTCTTCACCTTTTGGTCTACCTGTCGCGGCTTGAATGAGGGGTGCGGGGAAAGACTGTAGGATGGTCTCTATCTGAACGGCCAAGAGGATTCCGGCGCCCTTGACGAGTCGGTGCAGCGTCTCACGTCTATTAATCGACCTTTCATGATCGTTTGGCGCTGTGGGTTTCGGTTCCATCGGGAGTTCCCACGATCAGGATATCGGTCCGACCGACAAAGAGGCCGGTCTCGACCACGCCGGGAATGTAATTGAGGGCGATTTCCAATTCTTTCGGCAGGTCGATCCGTTCGAGATGGGCATCCACTATGAGATTGCCGGCCTCGGTCTTGAACGGCGCGCCGTTGCGTTCCCTGAGGACGACGCGGCTCTTGGTGAGGGATTCGATTTCCCGCGCCGTACTGCCCCAGCCGAATGGAATCACTTCAATGGGAAGCGGAAACGATCCGCCGAGCACAGGAACGCGCTTGGTGTAATCGACCAGCACGATGAACTGTTTGGCCGAGGCTGCGACGATTTTCTCCTTCAAGAGTGCTCCGCCCCCGCCCTTGATCAGGTTGAAGGCGGGATCGACTTGATCAGCGCCGTCGATGGCTATGTCGATGGCCCAGCGATTGTCCTGATCGATCAAGACGATGCCGCAGTGTTTGGCCAGCGTCGCAGTTTCCTGTGAGGTCGGCACGCCGCGCAGACTCATGCCCCCCTTCACCTTCTCGCCCAACGCGATCACCATGTGTTTCGCGGTCGAACCGGTTCCTAAACCGACGATCATGCCGTCTTTCACATAGTCGACGGCTCGGAGTGCCGCCGCGCGTTTCAATCTATCGAGGTCAGTCGTGCTCATGCGTGTGCCAGCCGTGCCGCTGTGGATGCAGCACCGATGAGACCGGTATATTGGTTCATCACAACGTGGACGGGGACAAGGCTCATCAAGCGCTTGTAGCGCCCCTTGTTGGTAAAGGCTTTCATGAACGTACCGTCTTTTAATTTCGATAGGAGTTTTGGGGCTATGCCCCCTCCCAAATAGACGCCGTTAATGGCCATGGCTTTCAAGACCAGGTTACCGGCCTCTGCGCCATAGATCGAGGCGAAAAGGTCCAGCGTCTGCTTGGCAATCTCCGCCTGGCCTTTCAGCCCCGCTTCTGCAATTTCCGCAGCTGGATCGCCGGCTTTGATTTTCTCTGCCAGCCAGGTTGGCTCATTTTTTTTGGCATCGCGGACGTACTCGTAAATGGCATGAAGACCCGGGCCGGACAGCAACCGCTCGTAGCTGACATGTAAATATTGGCTGCGAATGTGACGGAGGAGTTCGATCTCGTTGTCGCTGTTGGGCGCAAAATCAGTGTGGCCGCCCTCTGAAGGCATGGCCTTATACCGTGTCCCATCCCAGAAGAGAATGGCTTCGCCCAACCCAGTGCCTGCGGCAATGAGTGCGATTGCCTGTTTCTGCGCAG
Source organism: uncultured Nitrospira sp. (assembly GCA_946479785.1). The sequence goes on along the minus strand of CAMLHQ010000029.1, from coordinate 19,107 downwards.
GCGGCGTGCCAGCGTTCAACGTGACCAATTCGTCGGGGCGGAGAAGCAAAATCCCATGTGCCATGGCTTCGAGATCGTTGAGCAACCGCACGTGAGGAATCTCGAAACGCTTGGCCAGCTCGGCGCCGTCGACGACCCACGGTAGATTTGTTGTGCGGCAATGGTTTTGAATTACGGGGCCAGCCACGCCGAAACAGGCGGCCTCGATCTTGGGCGCCTCCTGGGACTTAGGCTCCGTCGGTGGTTCCTCCCCCTCGCCCTTTTCCGTTTCGAGGTCTTCGATCGGAGTTGGAGGTTTTGGAGGAACGAGGAATTCCGCGAGCATTTCTTCGAGCGAGACGTAGTCGGCGCTGTGAAACGTTTCCAGCCGCAGATGCTCGACCCGTTCCGTCGTCCAGTCAAACAGGGCGAGATGAGTCTTCGTGCCCCCGATGTCTCCGGCGAGAATCATATCTGCCTCTTATGAGTCTCTTCTCGATACCCGGCCAACTCGGCGGCAGCAGGACGATCCAGCAGCCAAATGAGGCGGCCTCCCTCGGGCTTCACCAGCGCAGCCGGTAGCCGCCGGTCTGCATCATTGCTCGGCTCCAGAATGGTCTTAACGATTTCCGCCTTAGCCGCGCCTGTGACCAGAAACAGTATCACAGTCGCCCGGTTGATCACACCTAGGGTCAGCGTCAACCTGGTCTGTGGACCGGAAGGTGCGTGCCCCACCGTGACCCAACGTTGATGTTCTGTGACCGCGGCAGTGCCGGGAAACAGCGAGGCGGTATGGCCGTCGTGGCCCAGCCCCAGCAACATGAGATCCAGGCGCGGCCAGTCTCCTGGCGCAGATCCAACGATTGTGCGAAGCAGCCGCTCATAGTCGCGCGCTGCAAGATCCGGATCGGAGACCTCCCCGCGCATACGATGGATGTGGTCCGCACCGAGGTTGAGCAGACGAAAGAGGGTCCGATTGGCCAGACCGAAGTTGCTGTCGGGATGATCAGGCGGTACGCAGCGTTCGTCACTGAAGAAGAAGGTGGTATGCGACCAATCGAATGGATTGACGGACTGCGCATTAGCCAATTGACGATACAGCCGTTCCGGCGTGGAGCCTCCCGACAGGGCGAGGAGGAAACGACCGTGGTCCCGGATGGATTGCCGAGCCAAATCGTGAACAATCGTGACAGCTGCCGTGGCCCATTCCTCTTGATCCTGGGCGATGCGGATTTCCGGACTGCCAGTCATTCTATTTCTTGCGCGAACGACGACGCCTCTTGCTCGTGGCAGTCGCGCGGCGAACGGTGCGGGAAGCAGAGAGTGATCGTCTCAGGCTGTTGAGTGTGGCAACAGGATGCAGGCCCAATGAGACGACCAGAACATCCCGATGGTGAGCACGGAGTGCCTGGTAGTCACCGGCCGCTTGTGCCTGGGCGAGGGTCCCGAACGTCAATGCTTTCCCGGGAATGGGGATATCCGGATGCATCCGTTCGATCAGTTGCAGGAAGACGTTGTGGTCCGGGCCTCCTTTATGAAGCTGGCCGGTAGAGTGGAGATAGCGAGGACCATAGCCCGAGGTGGTCGTCACGTGATAGACGGAGATGAGCGTCTTGCGGAGGGAACGAAGCGCTCGCTCGAGCTTGGCCGATGGCATCGCGAACACGAGCATCGCAACATAGGTTCCGGCACGACAGAGCCGTTTCAATTGGGTTGCTGCCTGAGCCGGGGTCGCCGAGGTCTGTTTCGGCAACGATCCGGTGGCCTGTAGCTCGCTTAAAACGCGATTCGTGTTGTCCTTGCTCTCTTGAACATTCGGTTGGTCGAATGGATGGATGCCGAGCAGATGACCCGCCACCGCAGTGGCAAATTCCCAGCGGAAGAACTCGCTGCCGAGATCGTAACTGTCGCGCAGATTGAGCGTCATGACCGGATGACCCTGCCGCATCAGGGAGGTCGCCTGTCGATCGAGCTGCTGATTGCGATCGCCTGCGAGTCGCAGATAGATAAAGAATCTGTCTTGTCCGTAAACCGATGGTGGGGCGATCGGTTCTTCGGCGACGGGGATGAGCCCCTTCCCTTCCTTGCCCGTACTTTCAGCGAGCAGCTGTTCAGCCCAGAGGCCGAAGCTCGTAATCGCCGGCGAGGCCATGATGCTGACCTTGTCCCGCCCTGCTTGAGCCAGCGCGGCCATTGTATTGCCGAGATCGGCACCAGGATTCTGCTCGATCGGAGCCTGCAGGCGACAGCGTTGGGCCATTTCCGCAGCTCTCGCAAGCAATTTGCCGACGTCGATGCCCAGCAAGGAAGCCGGCACCAATCCGAAGTAGGAAAGCACGGAGTACCGTCCGCCAATGTCCGATGGATTCGTAAAGATCCGCCAAAACTGTCGCTCCGCCGCCAATTTTTCCAAGCTTGTTCCAGGATCGGTGATGGCAATGAACTGCTCTCCGACGTGATTTCCAGATCGTTTTTGTGTGAGCTCCCAGAAGTGAGCCAGCAGCGACATGACCTCGATCGTCCCGCCGGATTTGCTCGCGACAATGAAGAGCGTCTTGGCCGGATCGATGGCCTTCGTCACGAGCCGCACCCAGCCTGGAACGGTTGAATCGAGAACCCACAGTCGCGGATATCCTTTGCTCGATCCAAACGACGCTCGCAACACTTCGGGGCCTAGGCTGCTGCCTCCCATTCCCAGCAAGACGACATCCTTAATGCTGCGCTCACGGACGGACTTGGCGAAGGACGTGAGCGACGCAGCTTGCTCCTGCATTTCACCGATGACCGTGAGCCAGCCGAGGCGGTCGGTGATCTCGGTCGGCTCCGGTCGCCAGAGGCGATAGTCTTTGGCCCACAATCGCTCGACGACACGGGAGGTAGTGAGCGCTGCTCTCGATGCTTCGACGCGTTGTTGGAGCGGTAAGGCAAAGGTAGAAGGCGAATTCATAGTCTTCGTATCTTAGGTAGTGACTCAGGAAAAGGCAAACCATCTGCTTGGGACCCCTTCGGGCCTGCTAGGATGGTGGCAATGACGCTCGACGAAGGAGGAAAGGCATTCCTTCGGTGACAGTCCATGCCAGTGATTGCGCATGATCGAAGGTGACAGTGAGATGGATTGAGGGTTGCCGTGGAGATGCATTCCCCGTAGCAAGGATAAGGCTCCAGTCTTTAAGCCACATCCACCATTCGCGCCCCTTGAATTTCAGCCCGCGCCAGAGATCGTCCGGGGCGGATGGATGAACGGTCACTGTCAAGGAAGGGGAAAACAACAGGGTAAAGTCGGTTGGCATGTCGTCGAGCGAAATAGGCAACTGTTCTGCCCCGGCAGCCGGATCGACCTTGCGGCGTGTAACCGGCGGTCGTTTTTGGAGGCGAAATGTCGCGGTGGCCTCGCCAAGTTGGGCGGCGGACCATCGCTCGATAGGAAACCGGTGAAGTTCGACGCCCCGGCTCTTGATCAAAACAGCGCCACCGACGAGATCGATGATCACGTAGGTTTGGGGACGAGCGGCCAGTTTCACTTCTTCGGCAAGAACCCTAGTGGCTTCCTGGAGGGCGACCGGATTGTTGATGTCGATATCCGGAGAACTCTGAGGCTCTGTCGCCCAGGTGAGCGGAATCGATGTCAGCAAGAGATTAAAAAGCAGGAAGGGAACGATCATAGGGCTGCGTCCAGTCCGACGCAGATTAGAAAATCATGATGGGAGTTCCGACTCTTGCGAGTCGATATACACTCTTCAAATCGTCATCGTTTAATCGAATACAACCGTGAGTCACATTCTTCCCTAAAAGTCTTGTATAGAGAGTGCCGTGGATGAAGTAGCCTTTCCCGAAACCGAGCGCATATTCTCCCAGCACTCCCGGTTCGATACGGTCTGTCTGGCTTTTAGGAATCGCCTGCCCCTCTTCAATGAAAGCCCAGTCTGGCTTGACCCACACAGGATTGATCAGCTTGGATTGCACGATGAATTCTCCGCGCGGCGTGTCGAAAATCCATTGGCCCTTGGCTTCGCCGGGCTTGTCAAGAATGGTGCCGCTGCCGGTCGAGGCGAGTGCATCCAGCATCACCTGATCCCGCCGTTTGATATAGAGATGGTTTCTGGCCGTATCGACGACGATGTAGGGCTGTCCCGGCATCAACTGGGTCAATTGTTTGGAAAGAGCTTTATATCGGGCTTGTAAGACATGGAGTGCAGCTCGATCCATGACGACCGATTGAGTCGTAAAGGCATCCGTCACCGGCAGTCCGCTGCTCTGGGCCAGCGTCAGAAGCACGAGGCCGATGAGGCTCGACCAGAGAGAGAATGCGATGCGTTTCATGTAGCCCGCTCAGGTTTCGTCTCGGCGTGCAGAAAGATTCGCCAAGGCAAGCGCCACGGAATTGTGTTCATGGAGGGCGCCCACGATCGTGACCGGGGTTCCCTTGTCGACCCGGTCGAAAAGCGCCAACATCTGTGAATTGTCGAGCATGACGCACCCTAACGTTTGAGCCATCAACTCGTTCTCTACTCCGTGGATCTCAATCTGGCCTCCGATGCCACGCAAGGCCGGGATATTCCCGGTCTTCCTTTCAAGGACAAACCGCCGGCGGTCTTCCTGGTTGGGATAATCCAGCAGCAGCGCGCGATAGAACTGTGTCTGACCCTGTCCGCGTTTGCTGGTAACGCGATATCGTCCTTCGGGCGTTGCGCCGTCGCCTTGATAGCGCTTCTCCTTGATACCGTTAAAGCCCAACCGGACGGGGTATGATAGCACCTTCCGCCCGCTTCGGTAGAGCACCAGGGACCGCTCGGCTTTGCTGACGACGATCGCTGCTGTGCGGTGCTCTCTCGACCACTCAATAGTGTCTTTGGCCATGCGCTGCCATTGGGCGATACGGTCGTGGCTCGCGTAACGTCCCAATTCACGATTGAGCATTGCCGCTTGCGTCGCAAGATTGTGTGAGGCACGTTCGGAGGCCTCCAGCGACTGTCCGTAATGCCCCTGCTCATAGAGGGCGCGCGCTTGCTTGATGAGCAGGTCGATTTCAACTGGCTTCTCCCCCAATACGAGCCGGCTGTCGATGGCGCTCACTTCTGCGGCAATCAATTTGGCCCGGTCCTCCACATGAGCCAGTTGCCGCTCGGCGGAGCGGCGCAGCGTATCCTGGTGTTCCGTGAGCCGCGCAACGGTTCTTGTGCCTTCGGCCTGCAGATGGCGGAGGGCCTGTTCCAGCTCTTTCGGTTCCCACGGCCAACGAATGACGTCGTCTTCAGCCTCGACACGGGCTCGGAGCGTCACCCATTGATGGGCAAAGTTGCTGTAGTCCTCCGGCGCCAATTCAGCCGCACGCAACTGCATCAAATCCCGATCGACGGATTCGACGGCCTCGACGATCTCCGGCGGGACAGCTTCCACACATCCTGCGAGCGAGCCGGTGAGCGCCAGGACTCCCCACCAGAGCGGCAACCGTGCGATGGAATGGTTCTTCGACATCATGAACACTCCGGAGTCGCTCCTATTTCTTTTTCGTCGTGGATTTGCCTTTGCCAATCTTTGCCAGCGCGGTTTCGATTTCCTTCGATACCGCTTGGCCTTTCTCCTGAATCGCCTTAGCCTTGGTCTGCGCTCCTAAATAATCGGCTTTATCGAGCTTCATCTGCACGTCATTCAATGATGCCTTGAGCGCTTCAGCATCGGCTTTGATCGATTCGAGCGCGGCTCGATCTTTCCCCGCCGGGGCCTTCGCTACCAGGTCCAGAGTGGACTTGACGACTTCCTGTGCCGCCTGCTGGGCCTGGGTGGCAGCAGACTTGGCTTCTTCCATCTTCTTGGTGGCGTCAGCCTTCACACGTTCGGCCTCTGTTTTTGTTGTGGCCGCAAGTTGTTCGGCCTTTCCGTAATCTCGCAGCAACGCGAACTTCCCGTCTTGATCCGCCACTTCTTTCTTCAGGGCCGCCATTAGCCCTTCGATCTTGGCGTAGTCATTAGCAACATAGGTTGCGGCGCCGCTTTGCTGGGCATCTTTCACCGCTTGCTCGGCGGCATTGATTTGATCGACCGGCGGTTGGGCACAGCCGCTGACAAGTATGAGGGCACAAAGGGCCGGCAATAGCACGTGGCGCATGTTCATTATCGCTCTCCTTTTAATTTAAGGCCGACGAGAATCGGCGTTCACTGCTGCTTGCACTGCATACCTAAGAGTCGGGTAATTGAAGTGAATTTCGCAAAGGTGATGCCAGAGCCGTGAGAACCAGGCCTTGTGCGTTACCTTGTTCCAGCAACAAGTTACGGGATGGCTGTCCCCCGCCAGGTGAAATTTCTGTGGCAGTCTAGTCTATTTCGTGCAAAAGATCCACAAAATCGCCTCAATACGAACGCGTTATCAACGGGTTAGATTGGTCTGGCGGCAGCCCTCGAAGCAGGTATGATCTCCCAAGATTCGTTGCGGACCCTTCATCTGCGCCGGTTTGACAGTAGATAGCCTCGCCCCTATAATGCGACGTTCTTTCAGAATTTTGTCAGAAAGGGTGATCCATGTCGTTTACGTTTCAACAGCCGTCAAACCTGAAAAAGAAGCGCGAACACGGATTTCGCAAACGCATGAGCACGAAAAACGGCCGGAAAGTTTTGGCACGTCGCCGAGCTAAAGGCCGCGCTCGTTTGACGGTCTAGGTCCGGTCACGACACTGCACGGACTTCGCGAGGACTTCAGCCCCCCTTGTCTTCCTCAAGCAGGGACGTTCCTCTCACAGCATGACGTGAGCGGGTCACAGCCGAGCTCGAGCGTAAGAGTCGAGCGGAAGGGGTCTCGCACGGTGGCCTCACTCGATGAACCGAACCATGTCACAGGGCGGAGGAGATCGAACCCCCTTTCTTCGCACTAGCCGAGACATCGAGTATGTCAAGCAGCATGGTCGGCGGACGTCCACGGCCTGCTTCAATCTGCTGGTCTGCAAGACCGAAGCTGGTGCGAGCCGGGTGGGCATCATTGTGGGAAAACGCTTTGGGATTGCCGTTCGCCGAAATCGCGCCAAACGTCTGTTCCGAGAATTGACGAGACAGGTCCACGGAGAATTGATTTCCGGCCATGCCGTATTGGTGTTTCCGAAACGGGATGCGCTGGGACTTCCGTTTGAAGATCTGAAAGGAATGTGGCGCACGACGCTGCGGCGCCAAGGTCTGCTGAGCTTTCCTGAGAAATAGCATGAAAACGATTTGTCTGGCGCTCATTGCTCTGTACCGGTACGGGATGTCTCCGCTCTTGGGACCGGCTTGCCGTTTCGAGCCGACGTGTTCGGACTATGCCGGCCAGGCGATTAACCGCTTTGGTGTGCTTCACGGATGCCGTCTCGCAATCTGTCGTCTGCTGAAATGTCACCCCTTCCATCCGGGGGGCTACGATCCGGTGATGAGCGATCGCGGTTCACGGAGAGTCACGGATTGACATGGAAAAACGTGTCGTTGTTTTTCTCGTTCTTTCGCTGGCGGTCATCCTCGGATATGACCTGCTCATCAAGCAGTTAGGGTTGCTACCGCCGGCTACGACTGTGCAAGAGCCGGCCAGTCAAGAGTCCGGTGCTCCCAGTAGTCAGCCAGGAACTTCCACTGACACAAAAAGAGATGCGGCCCGGTCGGGCGCCCAATCGCCGGCTTCGCCGGAGACTGCCTCACCTCCCGCTGCCTCAATGGACTCGGCTTTATCCACCGAACGCACCGTCACGGTTGAAACAGATGTCGTTCGGGCCGGGTTGAACGCCCGTGGGGGAGTGATCTCCAGTTGGGAGCTCAAACGATTTCATACTGCGGGTCCTGAACAGAAACCTGTGCAATTGGTCTATCAAGGGGGCAAGTTCCGTGGGCCCCTGTCGATCGTCACGTCGAATTTGGCAGCCGACAAAGCTCTGCGCGAAGGCCTCTATGCCATAGAAACGGATTTTACAACCCTTGACGACGCCCATCCCGTTGGACATGCGACATTGCGGTTGGAGGACGCGGCCTCCGGGCTCAAGGTGCAAAAACGCCTGACCTTTCACCATGACAGCTACCTGGTAGATGTGGCGTTGACGATCGAAGGGCTGACCGATGCCTATGACGTCGTGCTGGGTACGAACTTCGGCATCGTCGAATGGGGGGATGGATTCATTGGTCTAATAGGTTCCGCATCCCTCGTCGACGGGAAAGTCGAGAAAGAAACACCGGACAATGAGCTGGAGCGCAAAGGATCAGTCCAGTGGGTTGCGCTTCAAGACAAATACTTCCTCTCCGTCCTGATGCCGCAAGGTGGCACGGCGGCATTGGTAAAAAAAGAAGGCGACAAGTTGGTGTCATCCAGCGTGCGGATGCCATCCTCACGCACCAGTGCATCCGGGGAGCTGCAGCTCTACGCTGGCCCGAAGGAATACGACACCCTGCGGGCGTTGAACGTCGGTTTGGAAGACACGATCGATTTCGGCTGGTTCATTTTCGGCAGTTGGAGCGTGGTGAAGGCGGTGGCGAAGCCGATCTTCTACGTGCTGCGCTTTATCAACGATTATACTCACAACTATGGGGTCACCATTATCCTTTTGACGATGGGCATCAAGATGCTCTTCGTTCCCTTGCAATACAAAAGCTATAAATCGATGAAGCAGATGCAAGTGATCCAGCCGAAAGTTCTGGCGCTGCAGGAGAAGCATAAAGACGATCGCGATAAATTGAACAAGGAACTGATCAAGCTGTATCGTGATCATAAAGTGAATCCCGTCGGCGGCTGCCTGCCGATGGTGCTGCAGATGCCGGTCTTCGTAGCGCTCTTCAACATTCTGTATATGACGATCGATCTTCGACAGGCTCCGTTTGTCGGGTGGATTACCGATCTGTCGGTTCAAGATCCCTATTACGTGCTGCCCATTATCATGGGGGCGACCATGGTGATTCAGCAGAAAATTACGCCGACGACAATGGATCCCACGCAGGCGAAAATCATGTTGGTCCTGCCGGTATTCATGACCTTTCTGTTCATCAATTTTCCGGCCGGCCTCGTGTTGTACTGGTTGACGAATAATGTGCTGACCATCGGTCAGCAAGTGCTGACGGAGCGCCTGTTCGCGAACAAGTCATTTCTAGCTGAACCGTCAAAATAAGAGATTGTTGTCATGGTGCGCGGAGGGCTCGAGGACACAATCTGTGCGATTGCGACTCCAGCCGGTGAAGGCGGGATCGGGATTGTGCGGCTCAGCGGCGCCCAGGCCTTGCGCGTTGCCGACGGCCTCGTGCGACTGCGTTCCGGCCAGCCGCTGCCGTCGGTCGTGACCCATACTCTGCACCTCGCCGACCTGCTCATTCCTGCCTCGTTGACACAGCCGGAGTCATCAATCCGCCAGGGTGGTTCTTTGGCAACGGGTCTCCTCGACGAGGCACTTGTTGTCTACATGAAGGCCCCGCGGTCATTTACCGGCGAAGACGTCGTGGAAATCCAGTCCCACGGAGGTTGGCTGGTCTTGTCGCTTCTATGCAGGGCCTGTGTGAAGGCCGGTGCTCGGTTGGCTGAACCCGGGGAGTTCACCAAACGGGCGTTTCTCAACGGTCGGCTCGATCTGTCGCAAGCAGAAGCCGTGCTCGATACCATTCGTGCGAAGTCTGCTGCTAGCCTCACCGCTGCACAGCGACAGCTGCGGGGAGATCTGGCGCGAGAGGTTGATACGGCAAGGGAAGCCTTATTAGGTCTGTTGGCTCATCTTGAGGCCGGTATCGATTTTGTCGAAGAAGACCTCGAGTTTCTCCAGAAACAGGAACTGATGCGGACAATCGAAGGAGTTTCGACGCTCGTGCTCCGGCTGCAAGCCACTGCGAGAGAAGGGCGTTTACTACGAGAGGGCGCACGCGTCGTGATCGTCGGACGTCCCAACGTGGGAAAATCGAGCATTCTCAATCGCTTGCTAAAGGAGGACCGCGCGATTGTCACGCCGGTTCCAGGTACCACGAGAGATGTCATTGAGGAGTCGATTGATCTTGGCGGTGTGATGATCCATCTCGTCGATACGGCGGGAATTCGTGAGACTATCGACGTGGTCGAGCTCGAAGGCATCAAACGTTCTCGTTCGGCCCAAGAGGAGGCGGATCTTCAGATTATCGTAATCGATGGGAGCATTCCGCTGACCAGCGATGACCATGGATTGGTCAACCAGGCCCTTGGCGCAAAGCACCTGATCGCGATCAACAAGATCGATCTTCCGGCACAGGTGGAGCTGTCATCCTTTGACCGAACATCCTTCTGCGTGGCCATCTCGGCAACGACCGGGGCTGGTATCGACGATTTGCGCGCGGCGATTCGATCACAGCTAGTGGGGCCCGGCGGTGAGACAGCGGACGGAGTCATGGTGACGAATGTGCGGCACCAGGCGGCGTTGGACCGGGCCCGTGAGTCGCTGGACCAAGCGCTTGAATCGATCGCGGCAGGTATGGCCGCTGAGCTGGTGGCCATTGATATTCGCGGGGCTGGCGATGCTCTAGGCGAGATTACTGGCGCGATTACGACGGACGAGATTTTGGAACGGATCTTTTCAGAATTTTGTATCGGCAAGTAACCGGGGGGAACGAACTCGTGTCCCAGTCGTTCGAGGTCATTGTTGTTGGTGGCGGGCATGCCGGCTGCGAAGCCGCGCTGGCCGCAGCTCGGATGGGAGCGAAGACCCTCTTGTTGACGATGGATCGAGATCGGGTGGCACAGATGTCCTGCAATCCCGCCATCGGCGGGATTGCGAAGGGTCATCTGGTCAAGGAGATCGACGCCCTCGGCGGTGAAATGGCTCGTAATACGGACCGAGCCGGCATTCAGTTCCGTTTCATCAACACCAGTAAAGGGCCGGCGGTGCGGGCGCTTCGGGCCCAGTGCGACAAGAAGTTGTATCGACAGGCAATGCGAGACACGTTGGAGCATCAGCCTGGACTGACGATCGGCCAAGGGACAGTCGACCGACTCCTTCATTATGGGGGGGTTGTGACGGGTGTCGTGACGGATGGCGGCGATCATATTGCGGCGAAGGCCGTCATTCTCACATCAGGTACATTTCTTAAGGGTCTCATCCATATCGGCCTGAACCATTTTCCGGCTGGCCGCGCAGGAGAAGCGTCGGCCGAACACTTGTCTGACTGCATGCGGGATCTGGGCTTTGAAGTCGGGCGGCTGAAAACCGGCACTCCGCCTCGATTAGACCGGGATACGATCGATTTCTCCACCATGATTCCGCAACCGGGTGACGATCCGCCGCCGCCGTTTTCATACCGGACCGATCGCATCCTCATTCCACAGCGTGAATGTCACCTGACCTATACAAATCAGGCGACGCACGACATCATCCGCAGCAATCTCGACCGGTCGCCGCTGTACAGCGGCGTCATTGAATCGATCGGCCCGCGGTACTGTCCCTCCATCGAGGATAAAGTCGTTCGCTTCGCCGAGAAGCAACGCCATCAGATCTTCGTGGAGCCGGAGGGCCTGGATACCCCGGAATTCTATCCTAACGGGATTTCGACCAGCCTTCCGGTAGATGTACAGAGCGCGATGTTGAAAACGATTACCGGTTTGGAGCGATCGCGGATGCTCAAGCCAGGTTATGCGATCGAGTACGATTATTTTCCTCCCCGGCAGCTGCATCCGACATTGGAAACGAAACTCGTCGAGGGCCTGTACCACGCCGGACAAATCAATGGGACCTCCGGATATGAGGAGGCGGCGGCCCAAGGCCTCATGGCCGGTATCAATGCGGTCCTCAAGTTGAAAGAGAAGGCTCCATTGATCCTGGATCGCTCACAGGCCTACATCGGAGTGCTGATCGACGATTTGATCACGAAAGACGCGCGTGAACCCTATCGCATGTTTACGTCACGAGCCGAGTATCGTCTTCTATTACGGCATGGCAACGCAGATCTTCGTTTGACTGAGGCCGGTCGACAGATCGGACTAATAGCCGATGAAGTCTATGCGAAGTTCAGCCAGAAACGTGAGCAGATTGACAATGAGATCAATAGACTGGAGGAACTAAGGCCACGCCTCAGTAATGAGATACGATCACGATTTGCCAATGCTCAGATCGATGACGTCTCAGGCCCCTATACGGCCGCACAGTTATTACGCCGACAAGAGGTCACGTACGAGACTTTGCTCGATTGTCTCGGCCTAGAAAGATCTCAAGATAATGAAATAATTGAAGAAATAGAAATACAAGTTAAATACTCCGGTTACATTAAACGTCAACTTCAACAGATTGGACGTTTCAAAAAACTGGAGACAAGAGCGATTCCGGCATCGTTTTCTTATGACCGAATTGTCGGTTTCTCGAAGGAGGTTCGGGAGAAACTTAAGCACGTCCGACCTGGCTCCGTAGGCCAAGCGTCGCGCATCTCCGGGGTGACACCAGCTGCGATTTCCCTCCTTCTTGTCGCCCTTGAGAAATACAAAGAGGACCCGACCGATGATGAAATAGTGTATTTTGCGAATGATTAGACAGAGGGCTAATGCTACCGAGTGAGGGCTTGACCTCTCTTATGATTTCACGTAATTGTTCCACGTGGAACATGAGCGTCAGTTACGTGAGTTTCTTGTTTGTGCTACAAGTGAACTTGATTTAAATCTTACCGAAAAACAGATCGGGCAGTTCCTGATCTATCTGTCCCAGCTGCTTCAGTGGAACCGGACCACAAATTTAACCAGTATCACAGATCCGTATGAAATTATCGCGAAGCATTTTGTGGACTCATTAGCCGCCTTAACCGCGGTCGACTTTCCATCGAAAGGAATGGTCATTGATGTAGGAACCGGGGCCGGCTTCCCCGGTATACCATTAAAAATCGTCCGGGATGATCTTCAGCTGCTATTAATTGAGCCGGTGCAAAAAAAATGTTCATTTCTCCATTCCATCGTGGGCTCCCTCAAACTGTTAGACGTCTCAATATTTCCCGGAACGCTTCAGCAGTATGTCGCTCAGAAGCAATATCGTCATGGAGATCTAATAGTGGTGAGAGCCATTCGATTTGATGAAATTGAAGACCAGGCCTCGGTTGCACTCAAGCCCAAAGGAAAAGTGGTTCTGTATCGAACGGAAAAAATTGCGAAAAACCATCATGATGGTCACTTTAAGACGGAGTCAGAGCGGAGCTTTTCCTTGCCAAGGTCCCATGGCAGCCGCGTCATTACTATTATGACCAGGGCTGTTTCCACTTAAAGTCTCAGCATGTTCCACGTGGAACACTGTCTATCTTTTGGAGCAGAATGGCTAAGATAGTTGCACTTGCAAATCAGAAAGGAGGAGTTGGAAAGACCACTACAGCAGTGAACCTCGCAGCCGGGATTGCACTGCAAGGAAAGCGTGTCCTTTTAGTGGACATGGATCCGCAAGGCAATGCGACGAGCGGCCTTGGGATCGATCCTCGATCGTTACAGAAGACGGTCTATAACTGTTTGATTAATTATGTGAAATTCGAAGAAGCTGTACAGAATACCGAAGTGAGCGGATTATCGCTTCTTCCCGCTAATGCTGATCTGGCCGGGGCTGAAATTGAACTTGTCAATATTGAGGAGCGAGAAAAGCTGTTACGTAACTTTCTAAAAGGTGTAGAACCACTCTTCGATATCATTTTTCTCGATAGTCCGCCGGCTCTCGGAATCCTCACCGTCAATGCATTGGTGGCTGCTCGATCCGTCCTGATACCAGTTCAATGTGAATATTACGCGATGGAAGGCTTGAGTCGGCTGATCGGCAGCATAGAGCGAATTCAGCAATCCTTGAACCCTGGCCTGACGATCGAGGGCATCGTCTTGACAATGTACGATGCGAGGAATACGTTGGCGCGCCAGGTTACGGATCAAGTGCGCGGACACTTCAAAGACCTCGTCTATCATACGACGATTCCACGGAATGTGACGCTGGCGGAGGCTCCAAGTTATGGACGCCCTGTCCTGCTTTATAACATGGCCTCAGCCGGGGCACAGTCGTACCTGTCTTTAGCAAAGGAGTTCATCGATCATGGAGAAAAAGGCGCTCGGTAGAGGACTCGACGCGTTATTGCCCACGACGAAGCCGGCTCCGATGCCGGAACTGCCTGAAGTGCAGCACTTGAGCATCGACGCCATCGTTCCCAATCGGTACCAACCACGGCAAACATTTTCACCGCGAGAACTCGCCGAACTCGCTGCATCGCTGAAACAAAGTGGATTGCTCCAGCCCGTGCTCGTTAGACGCAAGGGAGATGGTATGTACGAGCTGATTTCAGGAGAGCGACGATGGCGCGCGGCACGAGAGGCCGGGTTGGAGACTATTCAAGCCGTCATTCGAAATTGCAGTGACGAAGAATCGATTCTCCTGGCGCTGGTGGAAAATCTTCAGCGAGAAGACCTCAACCCGATGGAGATGGCACGAGCTTACCAACGTATGATGAACGAATTTGGACTCACGCAGGACATTATTGCGCAGCGCGTAGGCTGCGAGCGTTCATCAATTGCGAATATTGTTCGTCTGCTCAATCTTCCCATCGAGGTCCAGCAGATGATCGAAACCGATCAACTATCCACCGGTCATGCGAAGGTGATTTTGGGGATCTCGAGCTCCTCTGAACAGCAGCGAGTGGCGCAACTCGTCGTCGCTCGAAACCTGTCGGTACGTGAGACAGAAAAAATTCTCGAATCCAGCGTAATCGCCAGAAAACGCAGTACAAAAGAGCTGCGTCGGTCGCCACTCTCAGATGTTGAGGAGCGTTTGCAAAAGCGCCTTGGGACGAAGGTCTCGATCCTCAACGGGAGGCGCGGAGGAAAGGTCATCATCCACTATTTTTCCTCAGCGGAGCTTGACGGAATTCTCGAACAGATCCTTCAGTAGTTTTCCTCTAAGTACCCTCCGATAGCCGCCGGAAGCAAACGGCATATTTGTTGCTAAATCTTAGGGCCGGTGGCAGTGTTTACGAATCAACCAAGCTGTACACCGGCCGTCATTGCAGGAATGCCGTGCGGCTATAAACGTGGGAGGCACGCGCATGTGGGGGCAGGATAAACCGGAGGTCAAGCGACCAGAAGACGAAACTGAAGAAACTAAGGCGGAATCCGTCAAGCCGGTCAACGAAGATGCTGGAGACATTATCGCATTTGTAGGAAAAGGCGTGGAGTTCAAGGGAACGATTTCCTACAGCGGGACGGTGAGAATCGACGGGTTGCTCGACGGAGAAATTCATACAGACGGCATTTTGCTGATTGGAGAAGAAGCGGTCATCCAAGCCAAGGTCACAGCAGGCACGATTGTCTGCAAAGGGAAAATCACGGGAGACATCGCAGCAAAGGATCGGGTGAAGCTTCGGGCTCCTGCCGTGTTCAATGGGAGCATGAAGACGCCGATGCTTGCGATGGAAGACGGCGTGCTTTTCAACGGCGGACTCGAAATGAGCCAAGGCATACCAAGCGCAACGTTGCATTCGGTCGCGGCAATAGGGCAGTCGAGCATCAAGCGAGCTAGCTAACTAATTACTACCTAGTATAAAATATTTAGCATTAGCGACATCTAGATCGGGGGTCAATTATGTGGGCACGGAAAGAACAAATTGTGCAGGCCGAACCGGATTATGAGAATTTCACGCTGCTGGCGAAGGACGTCGATTTCAAGGGAGTCGTGAACTTCGACGGGACGGTGCGTGTCGACGGACGTGTCGAAGGGGAAATCCATACCAGCGGTACCCTCATTGTCGGAGAACATGCCGTGATCAAAGGCGTCGTATCCGCAGGCGTGTTGATGAACAGCGGAAAAATTAACGGCACCATTACCGCTGTCGAGAGAATCCAGATCCTCAAACCGGGCGTCCTCGTGGGAGACATCCGTACCCCTTCGATCGCCATCGAAGAGGGTTCCCATTTCCATGGGATGTGCGACATGGGATTGCAGCAGTGGTCGGAGCCCAAAGCCGTTTCCATCGCTTCGTAACCTTCTCTTTGGTGTCGATCGTCGTCAGCCACTATCCCTCCCTCTAGCCCTTTTCGCCCTGCGCCAGTACAATACCAGCCTTATGAAGAGACCTACGGTTCTCCTCGGAATGAGCGGCGGTGTGGATAGCTCTGTGGCGGCGGCGCTCTTAGTCCGCCAAGGCTATGACGTGCATGGTGTCACGCTCCAAGTGTGGGAGCATGAAGATGCTACCGTTGTCGCATCAAAGAAGTGGCAAGAGCGCGGCTGTTGCAAGATCGGAATTGCCAGGTTTGTGGCGCAGCGGCTGAAGATTCCCCACGATGTGATCGATCAGCGACAGACCTTTCGCGAAAATGTCATCCATGATTTTCTCCAGGGCTATGCTGGCGGGATGACGCCGAACCCCTGTGTTCGATGCAACGAACGGGTGAAGCTGCGAGGTTTAATTGAGCTCGCCGACTCCCGTGGGATCCAATATGTCGCCACGGGCCATTACGTCCGGATCCACGAAAAAATGGATGCGGCATTGACTCTCGAACGTTCGCTCGACAAGAAGAAAGACCAGAGTTACTTTCTCTATCGGTTGAATCCCTCATGGCTCCCGCGACTGCGATTTCCGGTCGGTGCGATGCAAAAGGCGGACGTGTGGGCGGAAGCTGAGGCGCTTGGATTACCGGCGGATGAGCTCAAGGAAAGCCAGGAGATCTGTTTTGTGAGCCATGGCGACTACCGGACGTTTATCGAAACGGAGATGCCCGAAGCCAAAAATCCCGGCGCATTTATGGACGAGAGCGGAAGATACCTCGGCCAGCATGACGGGATTGCCTTCTATACACCGGGCCAGCGTCGCGGCCTCGGCATCGCCGCCGGTCAGCGGCTCTATGTGCAACACGTCAACCCCTTGGCTAATACAGTCGTCGTCGGTCCGGAAGAGGGGTTGCTTCGCTCCTGTTGTGAGGTCAGGGATCTCAATCTCTTCGACCGATCTCTACTCGCGAGCAAGATCGATGTTGCTGTGAAAGTCCGGTACGCGACCCCCGCGACTTCGGCGACGGCCGAGCCTGTCGGCCACGATACCTTGCGCATCCATTTCCATTCACCGCAAAGAGCCTTGAGCCCCGGACAGTCCGCTGTGTTCTATCGAGGCGAGCAAGTCCTCGGTGGCGGCATCATTCAACCTTTTTAGGCGCTCGCTCAGCCCTTATCTGTATTGACAGTCCCCATCCGCCAATGCTACTTTTGCGCGCCCATTTTCGTGCCGCCCGCACGGAAGCATCCCGTTTGCCTTAATACCAATGAGCGGATCAGGACAGTGATAAAGACAGCAGTTGCGCGACGTTACGCCCAGGCACTCTTCGAGCTTCTCGATCAACCCAACATCGAAGCGATGCGGGGTACCCTCAATGGTCTGGGCCAAGCGATCAAGGATTCGTCGTCCTTGCGCCATATCGTTGCCTCGCCGGCTTTTGGAGTAGAGGAAAAGATCGCTGTCCTGACCGAACTTGGAGGCCGTCTCGGCTGCCCGCCGGCCGGGAAGTCGTTTCTCGGGCAGCTGGTGAAGAAAAATCGTGTTGGGTTTCTGCCCGACATTGCCGAGGCCTTCGCCAAACTCGTCGACCAGTCCAAAGGCACTCAGCAAGTGACCGTGTCTTCCGCAGCAGCATTCCCCCAAGCCGAACAAGACCGGATCAAGACGCGTCTGCGCGAGACACTCAAGCGCGAGGTCGATGTCACCTTTCAGACCGACCCAGGCCATCTCGCCGGATTGCAAATCCATATCGGCAGCACCGTCGTCGACAGCACCGTCCGAGGGCGCCTGAAGGCCATGCAGTCGTTGCTGACACGCGAATAGCAAGGAGCAGTCATGCAGATCAAAGCCGAAGAAATCAGTGCGATCATTAAAGAAAAGATCAAAGGCTTCGACAAGCAGGTTGACGTTAAAGAAACCGGCTCGGTGATTCAGGTTGGCGATGGGATTGCCAAGGTCTACGGGCTCGATGGCGCCATGGCCGGTGAGATGCTCGAATTTCCTGGCGGCCTTTACGGCATCACCTTGAATTTGGAGGAAGACAACGTCGGCGCTGTGTTGATGGGCGATGATGTCGGAATCAAAGAAGGCGATTCAGTCAAGCGCACCGGCCGCATTGCAGAGATCCCGGTCGGTGAAGCGCTCATCGGTCGTGTGGTCAACGCTATCGGCCAGCCGATCGACGGCAAGGGGCCGATCAAGTCATCCCAGTCTTCTCGTATCGAAGTCGTCGCGCCCGGAGTGATCACCCGTCAATCGGTTCGCGAACCATTGCAGACCGGCATCAAGGCCATCGACGCCATGATTCCCATCGGCCGCGGCCAGCGTGAGCTGATCATCGGCGACCGGCAGACCGGCAAAACGGCAATCGCCATCGATACCATCATCAATCAGAAGGGACTTGGTGTCTTCTGTATTTATGTGGCGATCGGGCAAAAACGTTCGACGGTCGCCCGAGTGGTGAAGACCCTCGAAGAGCACCATGCCATGGACTACAGCATGGTCGTGTCGGCCACTGCGAGCGATGCGGCCCCCATGCAATTCTTGGCGCCGTTCTCCGGTGCCGCGATCGGGGAATACTTCCGCGACAACGGCAAGCATGCCCTGATCGTCTACGACGATCTTTCGAAGCACGCGGTCGCCTATCGTCAGCTGTCACTCTTGTTGCGCCGACCGCCGGGCCGCGAAGCCTATCCGGGCGACGTGTTCTATCTCCACTCCCGGTTGCTGGAACGCGCCGCTAAACTGAATGACAAGCTGGGCGGCGGAAGTTTGACGGCACTTCCCATCATTGAAACCCAAGCGGGCGACGTGTCCGCCTATATTCCGACCAATGTCATTTCCATTACAGACGGACAAATCTATCTCGGCAGCGACCTCTTCTATTCCGGTATTCGCCCGGCGATTAACGTTGGTCTCTCCGTGTCGCGCGTCGGCGGCTCGGCCCAGATCAAAACCATGAAGCAGGTGGCTGGTACTCTTCGGTTGGATCTCGCGCAATATCGAGAGATGGCTGCCTTCGCCCAGTTCGGCAGCGAACTTGACAAGGCCACACAGATGCAGCTTGCGCGCGGCATCCGCATGGTCGAGCTATTAAAGCAAGGCCAGTACAAGCCCATGTCGGTCGCCGATCAGGTGCTCTCGATCTACGCCGGTGTCAATGGTTTCCTCGACGACGTCCCGGTCGATAAGGTG
>CAMLHQ010000028.1 GCA_946479785.1 uncultured Nitrospira sp. | reverse complement strand
GATCGTCCCGATATTCACGTGCGGCTTCTTCCGCTCAAATTTCGCCTTCGCCATAAATCACTCCTTTTCTAAAACCAGAAGGTACTATCCCGTGGCGCTCAATTGTTGTAGCGCTCCGGGTCGAGTTAGCTCTGTTTGGAGCCCACGACGCGGATCGAACGCGTGACCTCGTCCTTACCAAGGACGTGCTCTACCAACTGAGCTACGTGGGCAGTCCTCATTAATCGTGAACCGCTATTGGGAGTCGCAAGACAAAATTCTCTGACATCATCACTGGCCTTGCCGCCTCACGTATAAGGAATATCGCTTCACATCACCATTTGGAGCGGGCGGTGGGAGTTGAACCCACGACAGCCAGCTTGGAAGGCTGGGACTCTACCGCTGAGCTACGCCCGCCTTAAAATATCCCCCCGGTCGCCAAAAATACTTAACAAAGGCTCCCGGTCGAGCTAGCTCTGCTTGGTGGGCAGGCAAGGATTCGAACCTTGGAAGCCGATGGCAACAGATTTACAGTCTGCCCCCTTTGGCCACTTGGGTACCTGCCCAAAATCTCCAGCGAGAAAATTCCAATTGCAAAATCATCGTCTTCATTTCGCATCGCACGACGGGAAAAGAAGAGTAGGCTAGTCCACGCACAGCACCCCCCTCCTTAAAAATAAGGATAAAAGTGATGAGCTGCAGACAAGCCTTTTTCAGGAAACGGCTGATTCTATTGATGAAGTATCTTGAAGTCAAGCCCCAAAAGGCCTAACAGGATTTTTTTCTTGCCTCTTGGAGAAAATTAATCTGATCCACCCAGATCCCCCGGCTCCGATCAGACCTAACCTCAGTCAGCAGGAACTCTTGAAGGATCTTTCTCGAATAAAACCGCAAGGTATTTCAAGCAGTTCCATGGCGAGCTACGCGCAGGGTTTCGATAATGGCAGACTCCGTTGGTCACGAATCATAATCTCTACCGCTTGCTTTACTAAGTCAGCCGGAAACTCCAATGGTCCCTTCAGCAACCGTTCAGATTCCTCCGCTGAGATACGTGAGCCTGGTGCTAAGAATCGTTTCCTTGTCACACTTCGTTCCCCTGGATCCTCTGGTTCATAATAACCGCGAAGCTTTCCCTCTCTGTCAGCCTCTTCGAGACGGCCAAGCCATGTATTACGGCTCTTGCCGGGCTTCTGAATCGAACGTTCCATCCTCTGGCGGAGCTCCAATTGATTCCACACGGTCCAGCCAAAAAAGACGGCCCAGGTTTCGTTCAAGGCTTCCCAGGACTCACGTTCACTGAGAAATCGTTCTTCCGTTTCCATCTTTCGCTGGACCACAGGGGTAATCAACACGTCGCCGTAACGGCAACGCTGCTGCTTGCGTGCAAAGGTCAGCAGCGAATCCGGCCGCCCTTCAGCTTCCATCGTTGTTAAATAATCCATATAAGCATGAAACAGTTCATGAAAGAGCGTTTCCATTTCTGCGTGGGTCAGGCGAGCGAGTGGACGCAAAGTTCCGCCTGCCACATTGAATGAGAGCGTCCGGTTTAACACCATCCGATGCTCGCTCAGATGGTACTCCGCCGCGAACGCCTGCAAATCGTCGAATTCGAACTTCACAAAGTCTGGCGGCATAGCCTTCAAGAACTTCGTGGGCAATCCAAGTCCTTCGGACTCGGCCATGATCTGTTTCCAGATATGCCCAGGAGCACCGGAATGATCCGCGCCCGTGCCATCGATCGGATTAAGCAGCAGAGAGACACACAACGTGGCGGCTGTGATCAACACCGAATACATAGATATGAGGAAAGAAGTGACAGTCAAACGTCGCAGCCAGACGGCTTAAATTGCAAGCGGGTCCATCAATCAATAGGAATCATCTCGATACCCGCGCCAGTCTGCATGGCTACCCTCCTCCACCAACGCCAGTTGGTCGAGCATCGCCGGCGAGACATGGTCGAGGAACCGAGTCGGTTTCGACAGCAACATTCCGCTGCTCTTATCGAACACATTAATAGGATAGGTCAGATAGAGGTGCCGTTTGGCGCGCGTCACGGCGACATAGAACAGCCGTCGTTCTTCTTCCAACTCCTCATCGGTCACGAAGGAATAGAGTGACGGAAATTTCCCATCGACGACCCAAATGACAAACACACATTGCCATTCCAATCCCTTCGCCGAATGGATCGTCGACAACACCATCCGTTCGTCGTCCCGGTCAGGCGCCTCCACATCGACAGCACTACCGTCAGGCGGTTCCAACGCCAAATCGGACAAGAAGCTGTCGACTTCCGGATAGCCTTCGGCAATGGTATGAAGATGATCGAGGTCCCTGATGCGTTTCGGATAATCGTCGTACTGTTCTTTGAGAATCGGCAGATAATACTCATAGATATGGTTGACCTGATCGGCTGTACCCAAATCTCCGCCGCCTGAGAGGCTCTCTAAGGTATTGGCCAAATTCTTGAGCCCCTGTCCCGATCGCCCGCTTACCTCACGCAGCAGGTGATAGGGTTTTTCGGACTTCACGAGATTCGCCAGGAGGTCCTGCGCCTTCTTTGGACCCACGCCTTCCACCAACATTAACACCCGATGCCAGCTCACAGTATCCAATGGATTGGCGACGACACGCAGGTGCGCCAGCAGATCCTTCACGTGCGCCGTTTCAATAAACTTGACGCCGCCGCGCTTGATAAACGGCAACCCACGGCGCGACAGCTCGATTTCCAGGTCGAATGAGTGGAAACTCGATCGAAACAACACGGCCACTTCGCTCAATGGCACGCCTTCTTCGCGCAATTCCAGAATTTTCTGGGCGATGAACCGCGACTGCGCATTTTCCCCCGCCGCTTCGGCCAGCGTCGGCAGCGGCCCATCGAGCTTCCGAGTAAACAAATGCTTCGTATACTTCTCTGCTGCCTCTTCAATGATGCAGTTGGCCAGATTCAAGATCGGCTGCGTACTTCGATAGTTTTCTTCCAACTTATAGATCGTAGCGCCGGGAAAGAGCGTTGGAAACTCCATGATATTCTTAAATGTGGCGCCTCTGAATGCATAGATCGACTGGCTGTCATCGCCCACCACCATCACGTTTTGATGTGTCACCGCCAGGTTTCTGATCACTTCTGCCTGCAGCCGGTTCGTATCCTGGTATTCGTCCACCAAAATGTAGCGATAGAGCCGGGAGATCGCCTGCCTGACCTGTTGATCCTGCGTCAATAGTTGGCGCAACAACACGAGCAGATCGTCGTAGTCGACCAATTGCCGTTGGCGCTTGGCTGCTTGATACCCCTTTTGAAGTTGGCCGAGCGCATCCAGGTGATCCGCAAAGTGGCTGAATTCCTCCATCACGATGTCATCGAGACTGCGCAACGTGTTCTCAGACTTGCTGAACATCTCCGCGACCGTGCCCTTGCGGGGAAACCGCTTGTCCTTTTCATTAAGCCCCAGCTGCGACCGCACAAGGGCAATCAAGTCTTCGGCATCGCCGCGATCTAAGATGGTAAAGCCCGGCTCTAAGCCGATCGTCCTGCCATAGCGCCGCAGCAGCATGTTGGCAACGGAGTGAAAGGTTCCGCCACAAACCCGTTCGCTTCGAACACCGATTAGCTCGCCGGCACGTTGCAACATTTCTTGTGCCGACTTCCGCGTGAAGGTGAGCAGCAAGATATTCGAGGGATCGACACCTGAATCAATCAGAAAGGCCACACGGTAGACCAGCGTCCGCGTCTTGCCGCTGCCAGCGCCGGCGATCACCAAGGACGGCCCATCACCAGCCGTGACGGCAGCCAACTGTTGTGGGTTTAGCGCTGCGGCATAATCAATGGAAAGCTTACGAGGAAGAGTGTCTTCCGCAGTGCGCCTTAAGATGTACGGCGTGATGTCGCGACTCATGAAAAAGAGTACAGGTGATTGCGCTGTATAACATTAAGGACGAGAGCGTTTCAACGAAATGAGCGAAGGGAGGCGAATTGGCGACAGCGCCGTTTCTAAAGTCGGCCTTTCCCGGCGTCACGAATATGACTTCAGCGTGCGGAAAGAAGAGGATGGAACCGAGACCATCGGTGTCGGTACCCGATTGAACAGTCGGAGGACGAGTAGGATAGTAATGGGGAGATAAATCATAATCCCGACCAGAGCGAGCAAGGATTCGCCAATCCAAAACGTGATCGTCAGGTTAAATACCAACACACCATAATAGAGGGTGCAACCGAGCAATATGTGCATAGTGGTGGCGGATCCCGCACTCTCCAGAGGCAGCGGGGAAAGACGCCGGTCAATGGCGAAATAGACGGAAAGAGCGATGAGACCGACGATGGCCCACCCTACAAAATTCATGAGAGGAATCCCGAAGTACAATCCAGGATCGGGGTATCCATAGATTTGGCCCAGAAACCAACGATCGCCCCGCAATGCCACCGGATCGATGACTACGTCGATAAATGTCAGGAAGGTGGCCGTCAAGAGGAGTGGTGCCCATGATGTTCTAACCGTCGGATCCAGGACGAGCTGCAACCGACTCTGATTCGGTTCTGCGGCGGAAGGTAGTAGAAATACCAGAGCCAAGCAATAGCTGGCGAAGAGCAGAAAGGTGAATGAGAGAGAATCCATGAAGGGCACGTTTGAAATGTAGAGTTCTTGCCCGACTGTCGAGCCAGTGTAATAGTAGAAGCCAAACGGCACTCCAACACGGGTGGATGAGTATTCGCAGACGAAGGCGGTGACCCAACTGGCGACGAGAAACAAGACTGTTCTTCGCCAGCCAAACAGCAGTCGGCCGACGAGGAGAAACGAGGCAAGAAAGATGAACACATACGGACGAAGGAGCAGTGTCTTGAAAAACAGCAGCGGAAGATCACTCATCTCTAATAGCCCGACTACAGACGACCGTTCGAATGGATCATACTGAGGCCTGAAATGGCGACTCAATCGCACCACTTCGCCCTTGCACGGACGGTGCATTGTGGACGACTCGACTGTGATTTGCCAAGAGGGAACTGTCAGAAACCCGAATTTTTTCCACTGTCTGTTGAGCAGGCCCAAACCCTCAGGCGTTATGGCCCATGGAGTGATCTTGTCTCCGCTCTTTTACATCGACAGGGCTCCACGGTTGCGATATATTCTCCTCTGTTTTTTGGCCCCAACCACCCTTTGGATCTTTGTGTTGCATCATGGCGACCGCGAGATGATCGTTCTTGAAACCATTCTCAGCATGACTGTTCGATCCACTGGTTAAATTCAGGGAAGACACGCATGGCATTCGACATCGTTAAGATATTCCGTCAGCGTCTTGGTGAGAGCTATGACTTGCACACGAAATACATCAATCCTGCCTGGGCAAAAGTCACCCAGCTGATCGGTTACGATAAGAATTACACCAAGGCCGAGGGCTGCTACCTCTGGGATGACAAAGGCAAACGGTACCTCGATTGCGTGTCAGGCTTCTGCGTCTCCAACATCGGCCACAATCATCCGGTCGTACGCCAGGCGCTCCGCGACGCGCTCAATGAATCCCTACCGAATTTGATCCAACTCGATTGCTCTTTGCTGTCGGGTCTTCTGGCTGAAGCTCTCGTCCAACGCATCCCCTGGCTCAATATGGTCTTCTTCGCCAATTCAGGCTCGGAAGCCATCGAAGCTGCCATTAAGTTCGCCCGCGGTGCAACGGGGCGTCGGCGCATCCTGTATGCGGATCATTCGTACCACGGCGTCACATACGGCGCCCTGTCCGTGACCGGCCATCCCATGTGGCGTGAGGGCTTTGAGCCGCTCGTGCCTCAGATGGACAGCGTGCCGTTCGGCGACAGCGACGCAGTTGAGCGGGAACTTGCCAAGGGCGACGTCGCCGGAATCCTGCTAGAGCCGATTCAGGTCAGTGCCGGCATCATTCTCCCACCCGAACATTACTTCGCGCGCGTGGCGCAGTTGTGTAGAAAATACAAGACACTCTTTATCATGGATGAGATCCATACCGGTATAGGACGGACGGGCACCTTCCTCGCTTCGGAACAGTGGCAGATCGAACCCGACATCATCTGTCTTTCGAAAGGGCTCAGCGGCAGCATGGTGCCCGTGTCAGCCGTTGTGACCAGGAAGGATGTGATCAGGGGCGTCTACTCGCGACTCGATCGGAGCTGTGTCCACGCTTCCACATTCATGGGCAACAATCTGGCGATGATCGCAGGTCTCGCGACGCTCCACGTGCTCGAAACGGAAAACCTCTTGATGCGTTGCCGGGAAATGGCCGACTATTTCATGAAGGTCCTCAAACCTCTGCAGGAAAAATACGAACTCGTCAAAGAAGTGAGAGGCCGCGGGCTCTTGTTGGGTGTCGAGTTGGGCGAGCCGTCCTCTGTCTATCTTCGGCAAGCCTGGTCGATGATGCATAAGATCAATCCGGGTCTGTTCGCGCAAGCCCTCACAATTCCGCTCATGGAAGATCATGCGATCTTGACACAGGTGGCAGGCCACAATGAAGACGTCCTGAAGATAGCGCCTGCCTTCGTGGTCACGAAGGAAGACATCGACTACTTTGCCAAGTCCCTCGACAGTGTCCTTATGGCAGCGCACTCGTTCCCCGGCCCTTTTTGGGACGTCAGTAAGCGACTGGCCATGAATGCTCTCTTTTAAACGAGTTGCCCAACCAAAAAACCCGAAGAGGACTTCCTCGCCACTGCGCTTATTGTCTCCCAACCCTACCCCTTGGAGGTGGGAAACCTCTCAGCTATTCAGCTATAATGGGTTTCTTTCTAGAAACGGAGCAGCACGAAACACGATGGCCACGACCAAGATGCCCTATAGCGAACTGCAACGCTCACTTGCCGAGCTCATGCTCGCCGTCGCCGGTGAGTCGGTGACGGTGCTGAAGAAAAACGCCCCCGAACAAGCCCTTAAGCTTAAACGGCAGGATGAATGGAAGCTCTATCTTGAATTTCTCAAGGTCACGTTCAATCTGACGGACCGTCTTTCCGCGTTCCATGTTCCCATCAAGGATCAACCGGAGTTCATGAGCGGACTGGAGGACGCCGTGACGGCCCAATTGCGGGCGGTTCTAGAGCCGGCCTTCGGGTCAGGCGTCGACCAGAACGACATCATGATGACGATCAGCGGTGTCGTGGCAGAAAGCCGCAAACTTTACGAGCGCTATCGCTTTTCAATTACCGAAGAGAGTAAGGCCAAGAACGAGATGTTTGACGCCTTCGGCGGGCGCGTCGCCGATGCGCTCGGCGTCGCAGACAATCCGCAGATCACCTCGGCGGCGATGTTGTGCGCCACGGCCACGGTTCCGGCCATTACCGCTATCCTCAAGGGTGAACCGCCGCCCGCCGCCGCCGCATCCCACCAGGCAGACAGCGCGGCCACGACAGCCTCGTCTACCGCGCCCAAAGGGCAAACAGGAAACGAGATCAAACTCATCAGCGTGATGTCGGATGTCTCCGGCGAAGAAATCGAAACCCGCTGGGGACTGCATCCGCGTTTTCGCCAAGATCTCACCGCCGAAGAAATGCAGCAACTCACGAAGCTAATGAACCGAGTTGCGAAAGTGCTTGGCGAACGGTACGCTACCGTGGCATTCTCCGAAGAGTGGAACTCTTGGCATAAGGCTGGCCACGCCTAATCGCTTTTCGACGGGCTATCCCTTCCAGCCCACATCGATTCCACATTACAAGGAGCCTTCGTGGATACGACGCCGACAGTCGCTGCCCCGCAGACACATATCCCGACCAATCTCGCTCGACTGACGGAACTCTCCCAGAATCTGTGGTGGAGTTGGACAGTCGAAGCACGCCAGCTGTTTGAGGCGATCGATCCAACGCTCTGGTTCTACACACATCACAATCCGGTGAAACTGCTCGCCGACGTGAAACCAGCGCGATTGGCCAAGCTCGCGGACGATCCTTCCTATCTGAGACAATACTCCGCTGTCTTCAAACTCTTCGATGAATACCGCGCCAATGGACGCAGCTGGTTCAGCACGAAACACGCCGGAGAAACCAAGAGCGTCATCGCCTACTTTTCCGCGGAATTCGGCCTCCATACGTCAATCCCCATCTATAGCGGCGGGCTCGGCATCTTGGCGGGTGACCATTGCAAAGAAGCGAGCGACCTCGGCCTTCCGCTCGTGGGTGTCGGTTTCATGTATCCGCAAGGCTATTTCCGCCAGCGAATCACGCCGGAGGGATGGCAAGAAGCTGCCTACGCCCCGTTCAACCGCGAAGACTCCCCGATCCATTCGGCACTGACGCCGGCTGGAGAACCCTGTCGATTCAGTGTTGAGATGGGTGGTCGAAATGTCGTAGCGGTCGTCTGGAAAGTCCTGGTCGGGCGCGTCACCCTGTATTTGATCGATACAGACGTCACGGAAAATACCCCTGAGCACCGCGCACTCTCCGCTCGCCTGTACGGAGGCGATCAAGAGATGCGGCTCTGCCAGGAAATTCTTTTGGGCATTGGGGGTGTGCGATTACTCCGCGCGCTCGGCATCGCACCCTCTGTTTGGCACGCGAACGAAGGACACTCCGCTTTTTTGACGCTGGAGCGTATTCGTGAATTGGTCCGAAAGGGATCGTCACACGCCGAAGCCAGCGAATTCGTACGTCAAAGCACAGTCTTCACGACCCATACGCCGGTGCCGGCGGGCCACGATGTGTTTCCTCATTACTTGATGGACCGCTACTTTAACGGCTATTGGGAGCAACTCGGCCTCTCGCGCGATGAGTTCCTGAGCCTGGGCGAGACGCCCGAATCGCGCGGACAGGGTTTCAATATGACGGCGCTAGTCATACGCCTGTCGGCGCATGTTAACGGCGTGAGTCGTGAGCACGGACGGGTGACCCGTGAAATGTGGCAGCATTTTTGGCCGGGACTCCCAGTTGAACAGATTCCAATCCACAGTGTCACCAACGGCATTCATGCGCCAACGTGGGTCGGTCCCGACCTCCACCGTCTCTATAGCAAATCGCTGCATCCGGCTTGGGCCGAACATTGTGACGATCCTGCCATGTGGCAACGCGTACTGGATATCCCCGATCAAGAACTCTGGGCTGTTCGCCAATCCATGAAACGTAAGTTAATGGGATTCATTCGTGAACGAGCGCGCAACGGCTGGATGTACGGAAACCTGCAGCCCGGGCAAGTGTTGAGCCGTGGCACGCTCCTCGATCCCGAAGCCCTGACGATCGGGTTTGCCAGGCGCTTCGCCACTTACAAGCGGGCCACACTATTATTCCAAGATCTTGAACGTCTGAAACGAATCTTGCAAGACAAGTGGCGGCCTGTCCAGCTCGTATTCGCTGGGAAAGCCCACCCGGCAGACGAACCGGGGCGTTACTTCATTCATGAAGTGTTGAACTTCTGCCACGATCACAAATTGGGCGGCCACGTCGCCTTCCTGGAAGACTATGAGATGCACATGGCCAAATACCTCGTGCAAGGCGTGGACATCTGGCTCAACACGCCGCGCTTTCCGATGGAAGCCAGCGGCACCAGCGGGATGAAGGCCGCCCTCAACGGCGTCCTCCATTTCAGCACGCTCGATGGCTGGTGGCAGGAGGGGTACAACGGCGCGAACGGCTGGGCAATTCAACCGCTGAACGGAAACCAGGATGTGCAGGCCCAGGACCATCATGACGCTGAACAGCTGTACCGCATGTTGGAACAGGAAGCGGTTCCGCTGTTCTATCAACGCGATCTCGACGGCATTCCGCGCGGCTGGCTCCAACTGGTCAAAGAGAGCATCCGGACCGTCGTGCCTCAATTCTGCACCAAACGGATGGTGAAAGATTACGTCGAGACGCTCTATCGCCCCGCGATGACTCGCACGCCTTCGACCTGGTGAGGATGGACCGCCCGGCGGTGCTTACTCGACAGCTCCCATCCGCCAGTGCTATCACTTTCCCATGCTGATCTACCTATTCTACGTGCTGCTCGCCTTCGGTTTGCCCAACGACGCCCTTGGCGCGACTGCCTCCTCCTCGTTGGAAAGAGAAGCCACCGAGGCCTTCAATCGAGCCGAATACAGCACCGTGCTCAAGCTTTTACAATCGCAGCCCACTGGAGTCGCGCCATCAAAGCCCCTCCTTCGGCTGGCCGTCCAAAGCGCCGTGAAATTGGGCCGCCCTGAAGAAGGACTGGACATCTACGAACGTCTTGTCAAATTCGATCAACCGGACGACCTTACCTTGCTGCGCCCGCTTGCCGTCAGCTTTTTGAGTGCCTATGTACGCGACCCGAAAGAACACATCCGCATCGCCGCTTATAGCGCGCTGGCGGGACTGAGCTTGCCGGATCAGCAGCCTATTTTAGAGGACGGTTTGTTAGACACCTCCCCCCTCGTGCGAGCACGAGCGGTCGAAGGCCTTGGCCGAGCAGGCCTTGCCGCCAAATCGAATGCCTTGCGCCGGGCTTTACAAGACAACATGCCGCCCGTGCGCATTGCGGCCATGAATGTATTGAGCGAGGCCCACGTCACCGACATCATCCCGCGATTGGTCGAAGTTGCTAGAACAGAGGATGGCCCGGAAGCAGTGTTCGCCTACGCGGCCCTCTACACCCTCGGCAAACAAGACATGCTGGTGGACATCACCAGCGCCGCCACGTTGCCCGATCCAGAAACACGTATGGCCGCGCTGGGCGTGCTCGGGCGACTCAAGCGTTCCTCCAGCCTAGCCGTACTCAGTCAAGGCGTCTACGATCCGGACGCGCCGGTGCGTGCATTTGCCGCCGGAGCACTAGGTGAATTCGGTCAACCTGGCGCGATTGCGCCCCTCACCCATGCGCTGGGCGACGAAAATGCGCACGTGAGGGCTGTGGCAGCGGCCAGCTTGGGACGCATCGGCGTCAATGATACGCGCCCTCTATTGCGCGCCCTGACGCACGACGCCTCGATGCAAGTGCGGGCAAGCGCCGTAGAAGGGCTCCTTCGATTAAGCGATTCCACGGCGGTGCTGGTTGCCACTGACCTGGCGCGGCATCCAGATCCCTCCGTTCGCGCAGCCGCCGCGCAAGCGCTCGGGGCGGCGTCGGATAAGCAGGGGCTTGCGATCCTTCAAACACTTTTGCAGGATCAGCAACCACAGCCGCGACTGTTCGCCGCCAAAGCTTTGGGCAAAGCCTCCGCCTTGGTCCTTCCGCTTCTGAAAAAAGGCCTGCACGATTCCGACGCCGCCGTCCGTCTTACGGCCGCCGGAAGTGTGCTTCAGCACCTCGACTCTGTTTCGAAGTCCTCGCCTCGCCGAGGACGGAAAGGATAGCATGTGGAAATTTGTCGGCGTCCTGGTGATAGCCGTAGCCTCATTTGCCCTCGGATACTATTTTGGGCAGCGACCGGTGGGCACATTGGAACAAACGGTCGGCGACCTGCAGAATTCGTTGAAAGACATGTCCAGAAACGTCGTTGACACCACCATGGGGATCGAGCGCGATCTCCGCAGGCGGCAAGCTTTGCTCGATACGAAATCCCGAGTCGTGCAAGCAAAATCCGAACTCTTCGACAAGAATTTTGGCGAGGCGGCGAAACAATTGGCGGAGGGGGTGGATGCCTTAGAAACCGCGATGAAGGGCGCCAAACCGAACGAACAGACTCAGGCCGTCCGGGGATTGATCGGCACGCTACAGGAACTTAGGTTGGAACTTACGATGGGAAAGCAGGTGCCGATACGGAAGCTTACGGAACTCCAACAGGACATTGACAGGCAACTGAACAAGTAACCGCTTAGTTCATCGAAACCGACCCGGCCGGCTGCTTCTTCCACTTCGCCAGAATCCGTTCTACCCGCATCCGGACGACCATGTCCGGATCTTTCGTCAACGGCTTGATCGCATCACGTCCACGAGGGTCGCCGATCGCCTCGAGCGCCGCTGCCGCGGTGAGCCGAGTGAACCAATCGGCGTCGGAAAGCATCTCAATGAGGGGGTCGACTGCGCCGCTGTGCTTGATACGCCCGAGCGCCAGTACGGCTTGCTTCCGCACCATCTCATCCTTGTCCTTGAGGGCCTTGACGAGGCGTTCAAGCGCCGGCTCGCCCAGTTCGACCAACGCGTTCGTGGCGTCGTCCTTAAATTCGTCGCTCCGCAGCTGGAGCATGAGCGGATCGAGGACACGCTCATCCCGAATCTTGCCCAGGGCCATAAGCACATACTTTCTGACGTCCCAGTCACGAACCATCTTGATCAGCATCTCGACGGCAGGAGAGCCGATTTGTCCCAACGCATCGACCGCCACTTCGCGAACTTGCCAATCTCCGTCGTACAGCGCCTTACACAGCGGTTCGACACAACGCTCGTCGCCCATCTCGCCAAGAGTGATTCCGGCTTCACGGCGCACTACCCAGTCGGGGTCCTTCAGGAGATCAATCTGAATATCGATCTCGTCCTTGACCTTTTCCTCTTCGAGCATGACGGGTTCAGCCTGCTCCCCGGGCAGTTCCGAAGCAGGCGCAACATCACCCGTGAATTCTGCCGCGACCTGATCCGTCATTTCATCGGTCGCGATCTCAGCACCGGCCGGAATCTTACGATCTTGTTCCTTCCGCGGTTCGTCCATGGTCAATGTTCCTTGTTGGTTTCGATTACCCTGCTGCAGGAGCCGCCGCTTCTGCCGGCTTACTGCCAGCTGCGTGCTTCTTCCTGAGAGACAGGGCCCGTCGTTTCCGCTGCTCCCGCTTCAAGCGTTTTCGCAACGCACGCATCGCCGCATCTCCTTGGGGATTGCTATGATTGGTAAGTTTCGCAGCAACCTTCTTTTTCAATCTCGCTTCATCCGATTCTGTTGCAAGTTTCTTAGCCATGCCCGTCCGCCTCCAAGATCTAATCGTCGTGAAACAGCCGGTTCGGTAAGGAACCGATCACCTGAAGCAGTCTAGTGGAGAGCTTTACGTACTGTCAACGGGATGCGAGAAGATGAAGAAGTAGCCCATCAGTCCGCTTCTTCGGATGATGGGCCGAACGGTTAGCTGACAATTGGGCTAGCTCAATGCCAAGGTCGCAACTTCGGTATGTGCCGTATGATCGGCAGCCAGCATGGCCCGAACTCGGCGAATCCGCCTCGTGATCCACATATCGCTGGGAAGAACGCGGAGAGAAGGTGTCATGTTCGGCGCGGCCTGATGAGGCACTGCGTTCACATCGATCAGCAGAGACGAGGCTCGTCCTGAGGCCGCTTCTGAAAACAATAGCAGTTCGGGACGGCGCTCACCGACGATTTCAATTTGAATGTGGGCAAGTCCCCCGCCCTCCATCCCCAAGTGCACGGCGGCGGCATGGGAAAGATCGAGAATCCGCCCGTTAATGTAGGGGCCTCGATCGGTGATCCGGACATGGAGATGCTTCCCGTTGGCCAAATTGACCACCCGAACAATACTCCCGAGCGGGATGGTCCTGTGAGCCGCGGTCAGCGCTTCCATATCAAAGATTTCACCGTTTGCAGACTGCTTCCCGTGAAACTGCTCGCCGTACCAGGAGGCAACCCCCCGGTCCTTGATCCCAACATCAAATTGTGCGTCGCCTTTAGGAACCCAGCTGCAGGCTCCCAGTAGCAACGTCCCCGTACAAACGGCTAAGGACCACAGCACCCGTTGTCTCGACTGCGAAAGTTGGTGTGTCATTTTCAAGACCTGTATTAACTCGGTTGACTGACAGGCCCACAGCTCTTCGCTTGTAATTTTTAAGTTAAGCCTGGACCGGTCGTTCAACAATACCGAAGTCGTACCCCTTACCCCTACTTTTGAGTGGATCAAATGGATCAGTCCTTGAGGAGGAACCGCACTGACTTGCGCAGACGGGACTTCTTCAACGGCCTGGTTAGACGCCGACTAGTATCTTTTCAGCTAAAACCCCCCCGGGCGCTTTGACGTAGGTCAACCAGATGGTTTCACCCTCTCGAATCGTATTGAGCGCCACCCGCTTGCTCCCTCGAAGAATCTTCGTATGGGACGTCACTGTGGCTCCTACGGTCATGTGGTTCTTTGGACCCAAGGGAGTTTTGACGACAATCAACGGGGGGATCTGGGTCAGCGTTACAGCGATCACAGTTCCTTGTATCTTGTATGTGCTATTTTGCCTCGCCTCCGCGGCCATGGGCATAAGGCTGCAGAACATGAATGGCAAGGACACAACCCAAGGGGTGAACCAGTAATGCGATCTCATAATGTTATTTGCACATTTAAGGACTTGACCGTTCGGACGGAGCCAGACTCTAACAGGACGGGGCCATCTCTGTAAAGATTTCCGCCGCGGCACCGTCCGATATTGACTGCCTTCCGCCTCCTGAGTAAGATGCCGTCCAGTTGTTCAGAGGATGGCGACGACGAGACGCCCACCCCGGTAACCCCCGACATCATCCAGTAGCCACAAATAGTACATCCATTACATATACATATGATTGACGTTCAACAAATTACCAAACGCTACGGCCAGCACACCGCCATCGACCGCGTCACATTTTCTGTCGCTAAAGGCGAAGTCCTGGCGTTTCTCGGGCCCAACGGAGCGGGCAAAACAACGACGATGCGCATCCTGACGTGTTTCATGCCGGCCACCGAAGGCACGGCCAGAGTGGCGGGGTTCGATTGCGCCGATCAACCGCTTGAGGTCAAACACCGGATCGGGTACCTACCAGAAACGCCTCCGGTCTACCAGGAACTCACAGTCGCGGAATATCTGCAGTTTGTCGGACAACTGCGTGGACTGACCGGCTCGACATTGAGAGGCGCCATGGCGCGCGAAGTCGAACGGCTCGGCTTGGGGCCTGTTCAGCACCGGTTGATCGGCAACCTCTCACGTGGTTATCGTCAACGGGTCGGCCTGGCGCAAGCACTGCTCCATGATCCGCCCGTGTTGATTTTGGACGAACCCACCGTCGGGCTGGACCCTAAACAGATCATTGAGATTCGTGAATTAATCAAGAGTCTGGCCGGTTCCCATACGGTGATCTTGAGTACACATATCCTTCCGGAGGCCACAGCCGTCTGCCAGCGCGTCGTCATCATCAGTGGCGGGCGGATCGTCGCCGAGGATACACCAGATCGGCTATCCGCTCGTCTCCGCCATTCGGAAAAAATTGCGCTCACTCTGAAGCGCGCTCCGGCAGACGTCGAGGCTCGCATGCGCCAAATCGCCGGCGTGCAACATGTTTATGCCAATGGCCCCCCTGGCAGTTTCATGCTCGAATGCGAACTGGAGAAGGACATTAGGGAAGACATCGCGCGTCTGGCCGTCACCAATAACTGGGGACTCGTGGAGCTGAAGTCGATTTCCATGACGTTGGAAGATGTCTTCCTTCAGCTCACCAGGCATGAAGAAGGATTGTCCCAGAGTGCCGAGGTGGCGATCGAACCAACTCCTGCGGCTGCCGCGGACAAGACAGAAGCACCATCATGACACCCGTCAATGCGATCGTCGCCAAAGAACTGCGTTCATATTTCGTCTCTCCAATCGTCTATGTCGTAAGCGCAGTGTTTCTGTTGATCGTCGGCCTGTTGGCCTATCTTTATATCGTCTTCACCGGCGCTCAAGCCATTCAACTCATGCAAGCGCAGGGGCAGGCGCAAATCAATTTAAACGATTTGGTGTTCCGTAATCTCTTCACCAGCATCCGATTCGTCTTGCTGATCATTCTGCCCATTTTGACCATGCGCCTCTTCGCGGAGGAGAAAAAGCTCCGGACGTTTGAATTCCTGATGACCTCCCCAATCCGCCTGAGCGAAGTCGTCGCTGGCAAATTCATGAGCGTGTTTCTCGTCTTTCTGGCGTTACTCGGACTGACTACATTGATTCCACTGACGCTCTCCCTCTTCAGCGATTTCG
This sequence comes from uncultured Nitrospira sp., assembly GCA_946479785.1. Next base: position 21,494 of record CAMLHQ010000028.1, on the reverse strand, counting down.
ATTGGTATCCCATCTTCACCGGCTACCTTGGCTTAGTCTTGCTCGGCGCACTCTTTCTGTCCATCGGTCTGCTGGCTTCAGCCCTGACTGAAAATCAAATTGTGGCGGCTTTTCTCAGCTTCGGCCTCCTGCTCTTACTTTGGCTTATGGCGGGTCTTGGATCCCTCCTTGGCGATACCACGACGGGGCAAGTCATCTCGTACCTCTCGTTCATGGAACACTACGACCATCTCGTTCGTGGGTTGATCGATACGAAGGACCTGGTGTACTTCTTCACCGCACTGGTTTTGATGTTGTTCCTCGCTCATCAAGTCGTGGATTCGGACAGATGGAAATGAACCTGAAAACATTTCCACTCGGCGTCATCGGCATCGCGCTGGCTGTCGCCGGCATGGTCGGATATCACTTCACGCCAGAAAAACTCTGGCTCGTGACGGTGGCCGAAGGGCTGGCACTGCTCTGCCTGGTTCTTTTCTTCGTCGTGCATTTTAAATCCTTCAAGGCATTCTCATCGCGCCGCTCGACCAGAATGGGCGCTAACAGCCTACTAATGGCGCTGTTCCTTATCAGCATCTTGGCGATCGTGAATTTCCTTGCCGCGCGCCACTCCGTCCGCTGGGATCTTTCTGAAAATCAGAATTTCTCGCTCGCGCCACAGACCTACCGCGTAATTCGCAGCCTGCCTCGTGAGGTGAAAGTCACCGTCTTCACGCGGGAAAAAGACCCCGGTTATCAATCCTATAAAGAACGGCTCGACAGCTATCGGCAAGCCAGTCCCAAGATTTCAGTCGAATTCGTCGATCCAGAGCGCCAACCCAAAGCGGCGCAAAGCTATGGCATCACAAGGAGCGACACTGCCATCTTCGAAAGCGGCACACAAACCGTTCGTGTGACGAATCCGTCAGAAGCTGAATTGACCGGCGCCCTCATTCGTGTGTCTAGAGACGACAAGAAGCGCATTCTTTTTCTCGAAGGCCACGGCGAAATCAGCACCGAAAATCGGGAACGCACGGGACTCTCTCTCGCCAAAGAAATCTTGACGAAACAGGGATATGATGTCGGCACCATCAGTTTGCTCACACAAACGGCCGTGCCGGACAACATATCCATCCTAGGCGTGGCAGGCCCGCGCAAGTCGATCACCAACGACGAACTGGATCGCATCAAGGCTTACGTCGATAAGGGCGGGCATCTACTCATTATGATCGATCCGGATACTCAGGCCGACGTTAACCCACTGTTGAAACATTGGGGCGTGGGAGTGGGTCCTGGGGTGCTTGTCGACTTGCAAGATAAACTGGCCCAAGGTGAACCGACACTCTTACTTGTCCGTACGTTTACCGAACATGAAATCACGCAGGACTTGAGCGCCGTCGTACTTCTCCCGCTCGCCAGACACATCACCTTCGATGAGCAGGCCGGCAAAGATTGGGACTATGTCCCGCTGGCTCGTACTTCGCCGAACAGTTGGGCGGCAATGAAGGTGACAGGTCGCGTGATCACGTTGAATGAAAAAGAAGACATCAAGGGTCCGCTCCCCATGGCTGCCGCACTCGCGCCGAAAACGGCCCCGGCGGAAGGCAAACCGCGGCCAGCCATTGTCGTAATCGGCAATTCTACTTTCGCGAGCAACGCCTTCGTGAATTTTCCTGGCAATAGCGACTTCTTTCTCCATGCCGTCGCTTGGTTGGCTCAAGACCGCGACACGATCACGATCGGTCCTAGAGATCAGTCTCTTCGCCCATTTGTCCCGAATCCATTCCAAGAGCGCACGCTGTTGTATGTCCAGGTAATCCTGCTCCCGGCTCTCCTCCTGATCACCGGCGTCAACGTGTGGCGCAAACGCCGGCGCCTATAAATGACTCGCTACTGGCCCACAGCGCTCATGGCGCTCGTGCTCGCAGGATTCGGGCTCTATCTCTATCTCGTCGAATTTCCCGCCAAGGAGTCGCAAGAGCGGGATGAAACCATCAAAAAGAAAGTGTTGACGTTGGAGGAGCAGGCGATCAACTCGCTCACCTTCAAAACCGACCGTGAAGAGCTCGTTTTCGAACGGAGTCCGGGAAAGGGTTGGATGCTGACCAAACCTCTCCGCACTGACGCGGAGCCCCGCGAAATCCAAAGCCTCATCCGAGCGATCGTTATGGGATCGGTCCGCCGTGTGGTGGAAGAGAACCCAAGCACCTTGGCGCCGTTCGGGCTCGACAAACCGGTGACCACCATCACGATCAAGGCCGGCACATCAGGAGATACCCTCTCGATCGGCGATACCGGTCCTCTTTCCTCCACGCTCTATGTGCTCCGACAATCCGACCATGCGCTCCTGCTAACCGACATGGCACCGAAAGATTTTGTGAACAAGTCCTTAATGACATTCCGGCGAAAAGACATTCTGCGACTGACACAAGGAGAGGTCGATCGGGTGAGGCTGACCTATCCCACCACGGAAATCGTGCTCTATCGCGTCAGCGACAAGCCGAAACCAAAATGGAAAATCCGATACCCGGTCGAAGCAGAAGCGGACCTAAATGAAGTGAGGATGCTGCTCTTTCGGCTGGAAGACCTGAAAGCGATGGGCATTGCAGACCCCGGCCCGGGGCGTGACGCGCTTGCTAAAACGCTGACGCAGGCGAAAGTGAAAATCACGCTGCACATAGCGGACGGCGATCAAACGGTAAAGCTCTTCCAACCAGATCCGTCCAGCGGGGAAGCCATCGCTGAAACCACTCCGGATGCGCCTCTCTATCGGGTGAACCCCATTTTCATCAAAGACTTCACCAAGGAACTCTTTGACCTTCAGGATAAGCGCCTTCTTGGCGTGGAGTACACCGACATCGCCATGCTCACTGTCAAAACACGGACCGAACAGTTCGGCCTCATCAATCAGAACGGAGAATGGGTTCTGGAAGATCGCCCCACGGAGAAATTGAATCAACCAGCCGTAGATCTGTTCGTCAGCCGCGTCGCGAACGTTCCGGCGGAAGAACGGGTCGTGAAACAAGCAGGCCCCTTGGCGCCGTACGGTCTCGTGAACCCGGCGGCAGAGTTCACGGCAATCGGGAAGGATGGAAAACTGGCGGGGAAATTGTCGATTGGCGATCAAGCCAACGGCCTCGCCTACGCGATGGGCGTTCGACTCCAAGGCATCTTTCAAATTCGGCCCGATTTACTCAAGCAGATCCCGACGAAAGCCGAGCTCCTGACTACGGCAAACTAACTCCATATCGTCTGCGTAGCCATCATTGTGTGTGGCGCCTTACTGGCGCTCCTCATGCTTTCGTTTTTCCGCTATCTGCTCTTCCAAACAACGCGCTCGCATGCGGAAATCGTCCGGCCATTCCTTCGAGCAGTGCGCGATCGCAACCGAGTAGTCTTTCAAGCTGACGCCTTTAGGAGGAGGGGCTTGGAGTTTTTGAAACGCTCGTATCTCTTGCTGTTGACATTGGAGCCGCATTCGGACATCGTCAGGCCAATTCTTCGCGCATCGTTCCTGGATGAGCGATAGATCTTCCTGCTGGAGACGCGGATCGATCTGAGTTGAGCGGGCTTTCTCGAGCACGCTCATCTGTTGCTCGATGCAGGCTGCTCGCATGCGAGAATTATGGGACCAGTCGCGGGCGCAGGTCTCCTCGATCACCTTTTCAGGATTATCGAGAGCTAACGCGTCGTTCGCCCATAGCAGGGCTATCATGGACAGGAAAATGACCCTCAGCCCCGTAATGCACCTTGCTGCTCTCATACCAGCACATTACCGAAAAATCCGGGCATCGACAACCCGACTACCCTCATTCGCTAGACACACTTCGCGTAAGTGCGCTAAATTCAAGCCATGCCCCCGTAGCTCAGTTGGATAGAGCAGCGGTTTCCTAAACCGCGGGTCGCACGTTCAATTCGTGTCGGGGGCACCAATTTTTCAAATGGTTAGGGAATGCATGCTTCCCGAATTCTCCAAGTGGCACGGCTCGTTCGAGATTGCTGCCATCGCAAGAGTTCTCAAACGGAAGCGCTTGTGCTCGAGCCTTGTTTTGATTTGTCTTACGCAAGGATTAAATTGCTCCGTCATGGTGGGAGGACGGGGCACCACGTTTTTAATTGATTAGGCTGCCCGACACGACCGCGCGTCCGGATCGCTGTGCTCAAATCATCTTCTCATACATCGATGGACCTCCCTACGCTGGGTGCCAGTGTGCGTCAATGGCAATCTCTTCCATCTTCTCTTGCCCCTATCAAGTCGGAAGTGGAAACGGAAACGAAGCTATCAGTCGAACCTGATTTCCGACTACCAACCTTGTCAGGACATCCGCTCCCACGACGAATATTCACTTCAATATATTTCGATACGCTGGACCATTGTCTTGCTCGATCGAGCATCACGCTCCGTCGTCGTTTAGAAAATGGATCGGCCGCCTGGCAGTTGAAATTGCCGCTCGATGGGGCACGCAGAGAAATCGAGTTGCGAGAAGCGTCGGTAACGCCACCGGCACGGATTGTCCAGGCCCTGGTCGTTCTCCTGGAGGGAAAGCATCTGGTTCCCATAGCCGAGTTGCATACGTCGCGGGCAGGAGTCCGCGTATGCGAAGGCAGACACAACGTGGCGGAAGTGGTGTTGGATACGGTGTCGGTCCTCCGTGGAGGATCAGTTATCCAACAATTCAGAGAGGTTGAGATTGAATTACTGCATGGGGAGGATGAATTTATCGAGAGGCTTACCTCAGGGCTCCACGCAGTCGGAGCGCGACCCCATGATGGAAGGCCGAAACTTTTTCGAGCCCTTTCCCTCGCCTACGATTCGCTGGATGCACCAGCGGCGGATGCCTCGATCGTCGACCAGATACGATACAGCTTGTTACAGCAACTCCAAAATCTCAAACGGTGCGACCCCGGCGTCCGCTTAGGCGGGGAAACCGAAGACGTGCATCAAATACGAGTGGCTGCAAGACGGATGCGGACTATCCTCCTAGCCGTCCGTAAGATCGTTCGCCCCGAGTGGGTTGAGCCACCCCTTTGCGGGCTTAAGTGGCTAGGTGAAGTGTTCGCGCGCGCGCGGGACTTGGACGTGCAAATAAGCTACTTCCAGCGGGAAGCCGAGCAGTTGAAATCCCGTGACCGACGACCGCTCGAACGGTTTCTGCGCCACCTTCGAAGCGAACGAGAAAGGGCCCAACAAACGTTGATGGACGAAATGAAGAGTGCGCGGTATCTGGGATTTGTCAGCAAATTGCGCGAGGCCGCAGAAGCACCAGCGGTGGTGAACACAAAGGACACGCTCATGGATGTGGCTGCCTGCCAATTTCGCAAGCTCCGAAAGACGATTCGAAGACTCAAACGATCACCATCGAATGCTGATCTTCATCGTGTCAGAATTAAAGCAAAACGAGCGCGCTATGCGGCAGAATTAGCTGAAGCGGTCGACGGCAAGGCAGTCACTCGATTTGTCAAGACTGCCGAACGATTCCAAAATTTGTTGGGTACGCATCAGGACGCTGTCCTAGCCGAACGTTATGTGCAGGGCCTCCTGAAATACCAGGGGGGACAACAGGCTGCCTTTACCGCTGGCCTGCTTGTCGCGCGGGCGAACCAGCAGCGTGAGGAAGTGCGCGAGGAATTTTGGTCTGAGTGGAAGCGGCTAAAGAAGCGGGGGAATCGCGCGTGGCGGTGATCGAATGATCAATGTTTGCCGAAGACGGCTGACTTTCGAGCAAAATGGGGCCGAACCAGCAAGTTCAAACGTGATATGGCTGAGGAGGTATCATGGCTAACCATCAAGTCGTTTCACACAAAGAATGGATTGCAGCTCGCGAGGCTCTACTGGTCAAAGAGAAGGAATTCACCCGCTTACGCGACCGACTCAGCCAGGAGCGACGAAATCTGCCATGGGAAGCGGTTACCAAAACGTATGTTTTCGAGGGACTACATGGGAAACAAACGCTTTCGGAACTTTTCGATGGCAGAAGCCAGCTGATCGTCTATCACTTCATGTTTGCGCCCGAATGGGATGCGGGGTGCAAACACTGCTCCTTCTGGGCAGACAATTTCAACGGAATCATTGTGCATTTGAATCATCGTGATGTGACGATGGTCGGTGTGTCTCGGGCGCCGTACAGTAAGTTGGCAGCTTATCAGAAAAGAATGGGCTGGACTTTTAAGTGGGTTTCATCGTTTGAGACGGATTTCAATTTCGACTACCACGTATCGTTCATGCCGGAAGAAGGGGCAAAGAAGGAAGCCTCTTATAACTACAAACTACAAGACCCTGACAGCTCAGATCGCGAGGGCGTCAGTGTATTTTACAAGGACTCAACGGATCGGGTGTTTCACACCTATTCAGCCTACGCGCGCGGCATCGACATGGTGAACGTGGCTTACCACTACCTCGATCTGGTGCCCAAGGGACGAGATGAGGGGGATAAAGGCCCCTCTTGGCTACGCCGCCACGATGAATATGAATATCATGTATGACTGATTCTATCCCTGCGCCTTTGTCCGGAATGGGCCAGCCTTGCCAAGGCCAGCCCACACGGTTGCTGGTCCAAAACTTCGCTTCCAACCGCTCTCCACAAGAGCGATTGGCGTGGAGACCTAGAGCAAGAAACCTCGCTCACGTTGCCTATTTAACCCGATTTAAGGAGTAATGTTCTCAAATTGCTCCCCAGGCTTAGGATTTCTCTCTCCACGCCCGACTATGAAAACGCTGGCATTTCGATCAGTTTCCGCGCTCGCAATATTTTCATCTAAGCGTATTTGGTAATCGTACTTCCCCATTTGCGCGAAGCAGAGGCTAGCAGACGAGTTCGGCGGCACGACGGCTGATAGGAGCGATTGATCAACAGTTTTGAAGCCTGTTCGGCACGAAATGGGAATCGTATCCAGCTTCGGAAAGACTACGGCTATCGGTTCCGATCGTAGGTTCAGCCATCGAATCTCGTCCCCTCTACCCGCATTGATTTGCAGAGGTTCGATTTTTTGCCCGACATTCACCGTATGTACTCGCGTTCCCTTGGATGAATAGGACGATGAGCTGCACCCCACCGTAAACACGAGCACTCCCAATGCGCATAAGCCGACGCTGTATGTTTTCGCAACAGTCATCATAATTCCCTCCAAACTGGATGGATGGTTATTTAACAAAGCGTGCTCTTTTGTCGCGCTTTGAGACAGCATGAGAATCCTAAAGCCAGCCAATCAGTCTTTTGGCTAATCGTCAATATAGGAAATTCCCGGAAGAAAGACTTAGGCAAATGCCGGGGCTATGCAGTGTGCGCCTTGTGCAGTTTCGCTCAGAAACGGATAAGCCAATCGATACCGAGGAGGCCAGTGAGGAGGCCAGTATGGACATCAAACGCATTTTCGAGACGTGCGTGTCCAATCCCGAAGAATGTAGTGCTCGTCGAATGTAAGCGTATAATCGTCGCACCACCAAGATCCTGTCATGGTCCAAGCATTGTTGCCTCCTTGGACAAACTCCCGAAACTCATAGACCCACAGAGTTTCTTGGTTTTTATTAGACATGATCCGGAAAGGTTCACCAAGATTTCTGCGTACGTCCTGTTCAGCGGCCTGGTTTCTGGCGGATAAGAGATACCGCGCTTCTTTTGACAGGAATAGTTGGCACGCTCCCAAGCCTAGGCCGAAACTAAACACAATCGTAAAGACAGCTATCCGGTATGGGTGGCGAAGCGCATTCAAAGCAAATTGTACTGTTTTCAAATTTAGCCTCTCTTAGCTTACAAGAGGTCCCCTTTCCCATACATGAGCGGACTTCAAATCGCCTTCTCGGTGAAATCCTAGTTCTCCGACTAGGAGGTCTTCGAGTCATTAAACACTGTATTGTTGCTTGCTCGCGCCGAAACGGTTGCAATCCCCGCTTTCGTGGTACCCCCTTTGGGTCTTAATAAGGAAATTTTTGCCCGCTAGGCTTGATGCGTGCGCGAAACAAAAGGAGGCATTATGACTTGCCGACGTTGTCAGGGCTGCATGGCGCGGGACCATTTTCTGGATCTTCAGGAAAGCGGCGGTGAATGGTGGATGGAAGGCTGGCGCTGCATCAATTGCGGGCATGTGTTCGACCCCGTGGTCGAACAGAACCGGCGGATTCATGCCGCGGCGATGGCCTCGGCGACCATCCAGCCACAGGCTCCTGAACCGGTGAGCACCGGAGATCCAGAACACTCGCTCGACGTGGCAGCCTAGACCTATCGGATGGATAGGCCGAGAATCCTGCTGATTTTCCGCTGTTTTCTTGTCAGGTCATAGGGCGTGGGCTACACTTTTCCCACACCCTATGGCACGCGCAAGATCAGAGCGGGCTCGCTCGAAACTCTCGCCGATCGAGGACCTCACCCAGAGCATCGAGCAGTTGCAGGCCTTTCTTTCGAAGGTGGAAGACCTCGGACGGGAAGGGTTTCCCTATCTAGAGGGCGCCAGAGCTCGAACAGAACTGCAACTCCGTGAATGCATCAAGCGCGCGTTTGGCGACAAATCCCCTGAATTTCAAGCTCATCGCCATCACAGGCTTTCCGTTTTATCCGACTCCAAACAGACCGTCAGTCTGATTCGAGATCTGATCGCGATGCTGGAGAACAAGAAGCTCGAGCTGCAAGGGCTGAAGCCGACGGTTGCAGGCGAAACGACCACGGCCTCCGAGCCGGCGCGTCCGCACATGACACTCGTTCCTCCATCAGCACCGACGGCCCAGGTGACCATCACATCTGCCGCACCGACGACACCTCCGCAGGCCAAGTTGACCGTTCCGCTGGCGACCAACGCCGAGTTGAGTGCGTCCGTTTCAACTCCAGCGGCAGTTCCACCGATTGCCAGCCCTGCACCGCCCTCTTCTACAGGGCCTGTCGCACCGCCGCAGCCCGTGACACAGCCTATTCAACCGAAACCGCAGCGAGGACCCATTGAACCAATCTCCTCGCTGTTTCGAACGCAGGAGATAAAACCGCTGGTGCCGACAACTCAACAGGTTCAACAACCGGCCTCACCCGCTCTGACACCGCCGGTAGCAGCTTCCGAACCGACTCCACCGGCTGCAAATCCCATAGCTCCTCCACAGACTATACCTCCTCGCTTCTCGACAACACAGGAGGTTCCCGCACGGCCCCAATCCACCGCCCCGAGCATGCCATCAACCACGCAGGCGTCTGTCGTGCGTGCCTCAGCGTCAGCCGAGACGGATCACTTAAACATCACCAAGAAACTCTGCCAACGATTTCACTTCGTCGCTCGCCAACTGCGGTTGCGTGGAGAATACCGATCAACGCTGAATATCGAAGACGAGTTCGACGTGCAGGATCTGCTCCATGCTCTTCTGCGCCTCCAATTCGATGACATCAGCACGGATGAGTGGACGCCCAGCTACACCAGCGGAGCGCCGCGCACAACGTTTCTCCTCAATCATGATGGCCTGGCGATCATCGTCAAAAAGACGCGGACTGGACTCAGTGCGAAGGATCTCTCGGACCAAGTGCGCGTCGACATTGAACGCTATCGCGCCCGTGGACGCTGTGCGAATCTGTTTTGCTTTATTTATGACCCCGAAGGCCGTATTGGCAACCCTCGTGGATTGGAAAGCGAGCTTGCAAGCACGAGCGAACATTTTACCGTAGACGTTCTTATTGCCCCTAAGTGAGGTGACTATGAAGAGACCGAAATCCGCGGCCGCTGCACCCTACCAAAAATCCAGTTCGGCTCCGACTACGTTGACAGGCACGCCGGGTATCCGCTACGTTGGCAAAGAGCCTGCCGTTCCGGCGGTGCCTTGTACAATCCATGCACCGGTAGATGGTGGAATGGTCATGGCCGATCGTGCATATATCCTGATTCAGGTGTTGCCGGGGCAAACCAGCCAGGTGGTCCGGGCACTTGGCGAGATCAAACAGATCAAGACGATCGATCCCTGCTGGGGCAAGCCGGACATCATCGTCGTAGTCGAAGTGCCCGATCAGGACGCATTGACGCAACTGGTGCTCAGTCGCATCCATTCGATAGAAGGTGTGTCACAGACCGATACCCATCTCGTATATCAGTTAAAGGACAGTAAGGCGAAGTGACCTCGCCCTCCGTACACCTCTTGCTTGCCGCAATTATCGTTGGCGCTACCGCCTGTGCCGGCCCGACTATCCCTCATGAACCCGATGTCGTCGACGTCACATTGACTGCACCTGCCGAGCAGGTGCGAACGGCGGTAATCCAAGTACTGACGGACGGCGGATATGATGTGGATCGGCAGGATGACCAGAATCTGACGACCGGCTATCGGGAAGAAATCAGCGGACCTTGGGATTGGCTGTTGCGGTGGCGCTTCGGCACGGGTCGGAGCCGCGTCGATGCCTTGGTAACGCCTGCAACGGAGCAAGACGCCAGGCTCCGGTTGCACGTACAGTACGAAGGGAAAGATGGAATCTTTACCAGATGGGAAGATTCACCAACCGCCCTGCCTCAAAGCGCAGAAAATCAGCTAAGACTGATCAAAAATGCGCTGCACATCCTGTGAAGCTTGAGGGCAGCCTGTATTCGACTTCAAGCTGACTCTTTGTCCCCACCTTCCAAATCGTCGCCCATCTCCAACCCAAAACGCTCGGCCATTCGATAGAGTGTCCGCCGGTCGATCCCCAAAATCTTCGCAGCTTTGACTTTGTTGCCCTTCGTTTCCTTGAGCACCCGGATCAGATGGCGTTTCTCCACTTCTTCGAGCGTAAGACACACCTCATCGGCTTCCGGCACATCAGGCTTGGACTCCGGCTGGCTGCCGGCCTGACGGATGGCCGCCGGCAAGTCTTCCGGCGTGAGGAGCGGCCCATGGCTGAGCGAAACCGCACGTTCAATCGCATTCTCCAACTCGCGAACGTTGCCAGGCCACCGGTACCGTTTCAATAATGCAATTGTATCGGGATGAAACCCGCGCACCGCCCTCGTCGCCCCGGCACCGCACTTCTGCAAAAAATGATGCGCCAGCATAGGAATGTCCTCTTGCCTTTCGATGAGTGAGGGGAGGGTAATCCTCACGACATTGAGGCGATAAAATAAATCGTCTCGGAATTTCCCCTCCTTGACGAACTGCTCCAAATCTCGATTCGTCGCGGCAATGATCCGCACATCGACCTTGATCGAACTCGTCCCGCCGACGCGGCGCACCTCTTGATCTTGCATCACGCGCAGCAGCTTGACTTGCAGGGCCTGGCCCAGCTCGCCGATTTCATCGAGAAACAGCGTCCCCCCGTTCGCCGATTCGAAGAGACCGGTCTTGGTGCCGACTGCGCCGGTGAAGGCGCCTTTCTCGTAACCGAACATTTCCGATTCCAGCAAGGTGTCCGGCAGCGCACCGCAATTGACCGGCACGAAAGGTTTGTCCCGACGAGGGCTGTTGCCGTGGATTGCACGGGCAATGAGCTCTTTTCCCGTCCCGCTTTCGCCTTGCAAGAGCACCGTGCTCTTGCCTTCCGACACACGCGCGACCAGCTTGTAGACTTCCAACATCGCCGGACTGCTTCCTACCAACGGCGACCACTCGTCTTTACTCTTAAGTTCCTCTCGAAATTTGGTGTTTTCGCGCAACAGACGGCAATGGTCGAGACTACGCTGCACGACGAGCTTGATTTCTTCCTTCTTGAAAGGCTTCGCAAGGTAATCGTACGCGCCCTGTTTGATCGCCTCGATCGCCCCCTCGAGCGACCCGAATGCGGTCAAGACAACGATCGCCGTGTCCTGGCTCATGCGCTTGAACTCCCGCAGGACGGTCAGCCCATCCACAGCTCCCATGCGAATGTCCGTGAGTACCAGATCGACCCGCCCCTCACGGCCTCGGGCAATGGCTTCCTCGCCGCTGGCGTAGGCTTCGACCTCGTAGCCCTCTTTCTTCAGCGCCTCGGCCAACAGGTCACGCGCCACCACATCGTCATCCACGACTAAAATTTTCGCTGCGTGCATTGCGCCTCTCTTATGCGACCCCTTCCGGCGCCGTCATCTTGCCCGGCAACGTGATGGTCACTGTTGTTCCCCGGCCTTGCTCGCTCGCCAACGAAAGAGTCCCACCATGAGCTTGAACCGTTTCCCGGCTCAAGAATAGTCCCAAGCCGGTCCCCTTGCCAACCTCCTTCGTCGTGAAGAAGGGTTGAAAGGCTTTTTGAACATCGGCCTGCGGCATTCCAATACCGGTGTCACGGACCGCTACTGTCACCACCATCGGAGACATGTCCGGTGCCAAACGCCGGCCCGTTTCCAATTCTTCCGGCGTCGCCGCACGGCCTCCGACATGGACATCCACAGCGCCCCGTTGCGCGGTGGCCACCAGCGCATTCGTTAATAGGTTGACCAACACTTGGTGCAATTTCTCCGCATCGGCCCAGACCCATGGAAGCCCGATCGCCAACTCCGTGGTTAAAGTGACAGCCTTCGCGTGGAATGCCGGTTCCATCAAGGCCGTCGCAGGAGTGATCACCTGCTCCACAGACATCCAGCACGGATCCGGTTTCCGCTGCCTGGTGGAGGAAAGCAAATCCTGAATGATGCGAACCACACGATTGAGCTGTTCATCGATGACCGTAATTCGCTTTTTCATCTCGGGTGTGACGCCGGGCTCTTCCGCCAATGCCTGCACGTGCCAGGCAATCGAATGCAGCGGGGTCCCGACTTCGTGCGCCACCGAAGCGACCAACTGGCCGACCGCCGCCAGCCGTTCCGAGCGATTGAGCTGGTCCTTCGCATCGACCAACAGCGTATTGGCTCGCAAGAGGCTTTCCGTTTGTTGCGCCAAGGCCACGCGTGCGGCTTCCTCTCGCGCTTTGCGTTCTTCTCTGGTCATTCCGATGTAGGCCACCATCAGCAAGACTCCGGCAACCACGGTTCGGTTGATGACGGCCGCCTGAAAGCGGCCTGGTTTCGTCGGCTGCATCAATCCTAAATAGGTCGCCGCGATGCACGCGACGACTGTCGCCAACATCAGCGGACGGCTACGGAGAGCGGCGACAAGGAGAATCGGCAAGACGAAGGCATAGGCTCCGACAATATTCGCCGGCGCCGCCATTTCCAGGATGACGATCAGGATGAAGACCGCTGCCGCAATCGCGAGGATGAGGCGATTCTGTTTGGGCATGAGTTTCGTTACGCAGAAGCTACGCAGATGCTCAAGTGTCTGCCAGACAGAGCGAAGATTCTGGATTAGGCTTTCGGCTGAGCTCGGTGAGGATACAGCCCGCCCGCATCTCGAACCAACCGGAGCCTGCCGATAAGACCGGAAAACATTTCCAACCTCTGATTGAGGAGGGTCTTAACTGATCGGGCGTGTCGAACGCAAGCACGCGCCAAGTTCGCGCAACCGTTCGTCACCGATCAAATTATCGATGCGGCTAGCATACTTTCGCGTCCAATTCGGATGGTTCTCGACAGTACCTGGCAAGTTGGTTTGAGAGATTTCCTCCAACCCGTCTTCCAGATTGGCCAACACTACCCACGACGGCGTACGCGCCAAAAAAGCATGAATGGCTCGGCAAAGCGCCGGCGTCATCGCAGGAACCGCAGCAGGATTGTCACTGACACCGCTCGGCAACAATCCCTCCTGCTTAAGAACGGCAAGCATGCGTCCTTTATCCCGCTGACGCTCATCCCAGGCCTGGCTACGAGCCCCATCGTCGCGAAACGCGCCCAACCCGGCTCTGACTTGCAAATCCTCACCAGACCAAAATCCTGTCAGTGTGGGCAAGTCATGAGTCGTGGCGACGGCCAAGGCCTGTTGAGGATATTCACTCGGCAATTTCCACGCTCCATCACCCCGGCGCTCAAAATAAAACACGCGATACGACAGCACTCTGGCTTTGACCAAGTGTTCTCTCACCCAATCGGGGACGGTGCCGAGGTCTTCGCCGATCACCAGTGTTTTGGATTTCACGCTTTCGAGCGCGATGATCGCCAACAAGTCCTCGAATGGATAATGGACATACGTGCCTTCGGAAGATGGCTTCCCCTTGGGAATCCAGAACAACCGACAGAGCGCCATCACGTGATCCAATCGAATCGCTCCGCCGAACCGCATATTCTTTCGCAACAACTGAATCAGCAATTCATACCGGTTGGCCCGCAATGCAATCGGATTGATAGGCGGGAGTCCCCAATTCTGCCCTTCCGGCGCAAATGGATCGGGAGGCGCCCCGCAATCGGCATCCAGCGCGAGCACAGTCTGATACATCCAAGCCTCCGCGCCACTCCGCTCGGCGCCTAACGCGAGATCAGTATAAAGCCCGATCGGCATGCCGACTTGTTCGGCGGTACGGCGAACTTCGTTCAACTGCTCGCACGCGATCCATTGGATGTATTGAAAGAAACGGATCCGTTTGCGATGGCGTTTCCCATATTCCCGTGCGGCAGAACCGGGCAACAAAAACTGCTTCGGCCATTCCTGCCAACTGACGGTTTTCGATTGGATCAGACGCCGCTCTTCTTCGAGTGTCTGGAAGATGGCATACAGTTCGAGGGATTCGCCTTCCGCCTGGATAAACCGCTCCAGGAGTTTTGCACGGGCGGTCCGAGGCTCGAGATTCGGCTCGGCACCGGCATACGCGTCTTTGAGGAATTGCCGGTATGCAAAGTCCAACATCGTGCGCTTGGCCGTCGCAATGGCATCATAATCGACGCGCCGGCTTTCCCGCATGGCCTGGAGCTTGGATTGAAACTCCGGAGCGCGATACTGCTTCTGCGCATCTTCCGAGGCAAAAAATTCAGGTAACCGCTCGAGGTCGATATACAGTTCGTTGAGGGCCAAACGGTTCAACGGCGCATAGGGACTGGTATGATGGGGCGCGCTGTTGCGAATAGCATGGAGCGGATTCAGTCCGATTAATCCGGCGCCAAGGCTTTTGCCGGCCCATTCGACGACTTGATTGAGATCGGAAAAATCTCCGCAGCCCCAATTCCGGCCGGAGGAGAGGGAATAGAGTTGAAGGGCCATCCCCCACATGCGGTGGCCCGACTCGAGTGACGGCGGCACATAACAGTGTCGAGGAGCGACGATGAGGCGCATGCTCCCGGTCGTTCCACCGACGAGCCCGTCGGCGTCAATGATGAGATTGTAATACCCCAGCGGGAGATTCTTCGGAGCAGGCAGTTCCACCCGGACGTGACGATGACCGTCGATGAACTTGACCTCAACCGCGGAAAGCCCGGGACCGGCCTGCCCGTCTTGCACGACCTCGCCCGCTTCATCGCGCAGCTGCCACCGCACGACCACCGATCGTTCTTTCCCGTCTTCGAGCGCGAAGCAACAAGAGACGGGAGCTCCGACCTCTTCCTCATGCACGATGCGTACAGGATCGCAGGGCCTGCGCCACGGCGCTTCGTCCCATTCTCGGATCGCCACGGCTAACGCCGCCGTCGAGTCTGCTTGAAACCCCATTGCCCTGAGAATGTCCCGCTTCGTGTGATCGGCGGTGACGTGGCGAGTGCCGTTGATGTCGTGGTATTCGGCGGCAATTCCCACCCGTTCTGACAGAGTGGCGAGCAAAGTTTGTTCAGTTTGATCCGGCATGATCGAGAGTCTGCTGGAAGATTACAGACAAGTCAAGCTATCCTATTGTTCTTGCAGGTAAATTTTGTAGAATACGTACATCGTGACCGCGTTGGATAAGAGCATTCGATTTGGGACGAGCTCCTGGGCCTATGAAGGTTGGCACGGACTCGTCTATCACCGGTCATATGCGAAAGGTCGTTTCAGCCAAGACACGCTCGCCGAGTACGCTGCATACGCCGTGGATGGATCGCCGCTGTTTCGCACCGTGGGCATCGACCACTCCTTCTATGGCCCGGCCCGTCCCACCCAATTGGCCCACTATGCCGAACAGGTGCCGGACGATTTTCGGTTTTGCTCCAAAGTCTGGGAAGAGATCACCATTCCGGTGTACGCCAATTTTCCTCGTTACGGCGGGAAGGCCGGCAAAGCGAATCCCCATTTTCTCGACGCCGGCGCCTTTCGCGATCTTGTCCTCAACCCGGCCCAGGAAGGTCTGGGACAGAAACTCGGTCCCATGATCTTTGAATTTCAGCGCTGGGGCACCGAACCGAACGACTTTCTCGCGCGACTCGAGCAATTCCTCGAACAACTCCCGGTCGGACCGCCGTACGCCATCGAGGTTCGGCATCCCGCCTTATTGGGACCCCGGTACCGGGATATGCTGGCCGCTCACGGCGTGGCTCACGTCTACAATCATTGGACCGCTATGCCGGCGCTCTCCGATCAGCATCTCACATTGGAGAAGCAGTTCACAGCCCCCCACGTCGTCGTGCGTCTCCTCACCCCGCTCGGCCTCGCGTATGAAAAAGCGGTCGAGCGATACAAACCCTACGATCACATCGTGCAACTTCAACCACGCATGCGTCAAGACACCGTAACGCTCGCCAGGCAGGCGCTAGCCGAAGGAAAATCCACCTACGTCCTGGTGAATAATCGATCAGAAGGCTGTAGTCCCCTGACCGTGCAAGCCTTGGTGAAAGCCATGAACGACACGCCTCCTTTATGAGGCGTCAAGAACCGTGGTAGCATGGAGCAGGCAACCGATCAATAAAGAGACCTCCCACCTGTTTCATGAGGAGGCAGCCATGGCAGTCCAACGAACGATCGGTCTTCTACTCCTCTCAACCCTCCCTCCTTGCCTCATGACCTTCACGGCGCAGGCCGCCGACCCACCTAACGGGCGCCTCGAAATTACCGGCGACTACCGGTATAAGGCTCGTGAATTCGAGCCGGCTGCAGAGGCCAAGGATCTGGTCTGTCGGGAAGCCTTTCGCCTGGCCGTCGTCAACTCGGCCCTCTATCGCGAGCAGACGGCGTCGGTCGTTGATTCACCGCTGTTGCGCGACCTCGCGTACACCTTGGCCACACATCATGTTCAAGACCCACAGATCCTCGAACAGACTGAAAAGGGACGCACGCTGTTCTGTCGCGTCAAAGGCTATCTCCCCACAGATGAGAGTGCACGAGTCATCCGCACGCAACTCGCCGGAGGACCGGCCCCCGCGGAAGGGTTGGATCAGAACCGTGTCTTACGATTGCTGAGCGTGAAAGAAGAACGTCCCGGCATGCTCGCGATTCAATATCAGGCGCTCAAACGGTTGGACTGGCTCGGCACGCATTATCAAGGAGGGTTTCGTGAGTCCGCGGATATTATGGTGGACTTCTACGATGACCAAGGAGTGTTGATTCACAGCGAACGCTATCAAGCCCGCCGCACAGCCACCGGCGACGATGTGATGAATCCCGGCGCAGTCGGCATGCTCCAAATCCCCAAACCACCGGCCGCCAAGAGTTACCGCGTGTGGCTGGTGAAGTGATCCAACGATTGGTTCGACCGTTGAGCTTCAGCCAGTCGTGCAGGATCGAACCTACGGCCCGTCTTATGTCTTATATAGCCGGCTGCCAAAGGTTCTCTATCCATACAGCGCGGATCAGTACTCGTCCATCTTCGAGACCTGTGACATACCGCTCTAAGACAGCAGGCAGACTATACTGATATTGATCCGTTCGATCTCTATGGAGCAGAGCATCTTTAAGACCGTCCTCTTCGGCACACCATTCTTCCCGTTCGCCTTCCGTGCGCGCATTCATTTGCTGCTTCTGACACCACTGAATGCGGGCGATGAGGGAACGACTGGTATGCTCAATCTTGATGGAGTCTAGCCAGTGATCATAAGCATGAATCGGACTCACCATCAGGTCTTCGGAATTCATCGGGGCTGCTAGCAAGCTAATCACGATGGACCTCCATAATAAGCGATAAGAACCGCTGGGCTCGCATGAGAAACAAAGGTGCTGCCAAGGGAGCGCACGGGGGTTCAGTGCGACTACGACTACAAGGAGGTCGCGGGAGGATCAGTCTGCGAAGGGCTCGACGTATAGCGGTGATGTTCCTGCGCTGGCATGGTCGAGTACAAACGCAAAGTTTGAGCCAGGCTGATCTACAGGAAGAGACCGCTCTTTTTGCATGTTTCGGTGCTTAAGTGTGATGGATCTGCCGCAGGTGGTGCTGAAGAGTGTGCTTTTTTACCCTACATCATGAAGGATGCTCCTACTAGGAGAGTCCCTAGGCGGCGTTTTCGTTTAATAGGGACGAAGGCTAAGTCATCCACCCTCGAAGAAATGAACCTGTGGATAAATCGTGTGATCGCCAGATGGCCTTAGCTGAACTACGTATCCTTACTCCATTGGAAACAGCCATCAGCATTTTCCATCCCTAATTGGGCTTTTAATGAGATATAAGAAGTCAAGCCACAAGATATAGTGGTCCATTATGGGTATGCTGCTATGCTTAATAAATAGGCAAATTGGTCCTTAGGGGCGTTCAATACAATCAATCTCTTCCTAATCATGAGTTGTTCACAGGTTTATGCACAGAAGATGTGGACCAAGCGTAGGAATGGGAATGTCTATGTCAGGAGTAGCTCAAAAAAGGAAGCCGCAGCCGCTGTGATCGAAACACTCCGCGAAGACGCGGTCGATCTAGAGGCCTTCGATAAGCGTAGTAAGGAGCCCGCTCGGCCCTTCGATCAAATCCTGAAGGACCTGTACCGGTAGCAGAGTGGTAGAGGGATAAGTTTGTTCGCCCACGAAGACGGTACGATTCATCAGGATGGGTCTGGACATGCCTTATAGAATCCGCGTATGGTCAGGCTATGCTCGTTGCGCTTATCACGATTGGCGGCATCACGCTTGCGGCTCTCTTCAAGCTCCTGCTGATTCGTCGTAAGCACACACTTCCCTACCGTCGACCAGAATCTCACTGGCCTCGCCGAAGCTACCGCGAACCTTCCTAGGAGTCCTGCAGCTTCTGGCTTCTTCAGGGCTTCATAGTATCTCAATTTCTCCAATCCCTCTCGAAACAGTTTTAAATGGTAACCGGTCTCGATGCGCACAACCGTACCTTCATTGGGATGAGCAAGTATTTCGATTCTGAACTGGCTGTGCCGGCCCTACAGGAGCCACGGGTATAAGGAAAAAACAAGGGAATGCAAGCATTGGCAGGAGGACCATTCGCTCAAAGAATGGGGCATCATCCTTCGAGTAAAGCTCGCATCCCCACTTAAACGGCCCGCCCTCATGTGGACCACCGGGTCTGTCGACTCGCCGGGATTGTGTTCGGCAACCCTTCAGTCGCCCTCTCGCTGGTTGTCCCGCGCCGTGGTCATCGGGCTCGCATTTTACGGCCGTGCCTACTGGCACCGAGCATCACAGGCGCGTACCTTGAACCACAACCCCGCCACTGAAGCAGAGGCGGTGCCCTTGTGCACGTTGGCGGCATAAGGGCGAGTCAAAAACCCCGAAGGCTGCTGACCTTCGCTCAGCGATCAAGCACCTCCTTCATTTAGCAGGTAATGGCGTTCAGTACGAAATCAACGCCACGACGTATAGGTGTCAGAAATACCACTACCAGCGGTGAGACATTGTTGGGATGATCACAAAGGAAGAGCGGAGGCGGGTCTAGAGAGCTTCGCTTGCATGGTGGAGGTCTTGGAGGGGTTTTAGGCTTCCCACTCCGTGGTGGGCCTGCACACTACCCCTGCGCTTGACCTCGATTCCTTGAGTGTTCCTCTCACCACGGCCTCCGCTCAATTTTAGGTAACATGCTTCCGCCCACGGTCAAGGGTGACAGCCATGGGAACCACCTGCTTCGCGTAGAGGGAACCGGGTATAGGCCCGCGTGTAGGTGCTGGCTTAAAAACGGGTGGGAGGGCGAGGAGGGTTCAATGGTGAACGTTGAATGATCCGGAGGAGCCACAAGGGGTGCTTCCGCATGCTGCACTCACGGCTCACTTTCAGCCCGCATGTTTTTGTGCGGCGAGTTTTTCACGGTAGTCATCCTTACAGCGAGGGCAGACACTATGTGTCACGGCGGCTTCCGAGTGGGTTCCAATATATACTTCCAGCGACTCCCACTCCCCCTTCTCGTTGAGAATTTTTTTGCAGCAGGCGCACATTTTCAAGAACCCCTGCAGGGTCTTAATCTCCTCAGATAACTGGTTGTGACGCAGGGCGAGCACGGCGGTGCTCACAAGAGCGACGACGACCAGGAAATGATTGATCGCTGCAATTCTTGGCACACCGCCCGACGACGAAAAGAAGTAGCTGTAGATCGTCAACACCGTGCATCCGGCGGCGACAAAGAGAATGATCCACGGTGGGCGGATCCAACTGGCCAGGTAGACAGGGATGACGTAGAGAATACTGAGGGCAACGCCGACGGAAGTCATCATGTCCAGCAGAAAGATGCTCATGATCAGGATGAACACGAGACCAAGGCGAAGCATCATCGAATCCGCCGACTCCACCCTGAGCTTAGTCCAACGCAAGAGCATGATGGTTATTGTTTCATACACCCGTCGAATTCACCAACACAAATGAGCTTGTATCAGGAGGCTATCGCGTGTGAGTGGCATTGAAGATGCACAACTTGTCTTCCATTAAGCGATCATTACAGCGGGCCTTCGAAGAAACATGGCAATGACAATGACTAACCCCTCGATTATATTTCGCATTGTATGGTGCCGAAGGCTCAGAAGGCAGGCGCCCACTTGGGCTGAGAGGGAAGGATGGCGCGCAGAAGAGCAAGGCCTCCGCGACGCGCTGCTCACGAGAGATCACTCGTATCACTATCGGTCTCATCTGCCCAACGTATTCGACAGGTATCTGTTGGGCTTCCAGGACGCGCAAGCCCTGATTCGCATGGCATCGATGGAACGGCATTTGGCACAAGCCTCCGATAATGCGCACGTTTCATCCCCTCGGCTATTGAGTGAAGGGATAAAAAGAGATGCTCATATAAACACACTTGTCCTTGATCAGGAGAGACCCGCTCACGTACTCCGCTGCCTTCTGGAATACGATAGACACCACGTCCTCGAGGCATCTCATAGTTCTCGTGGACTTGAGCTGCATCGAGAGCAATCAGCAGCCCTACTCATCACCGACCTTGCCATGACCAAGATGTAGGGATTGGGCTTCACTTCGGACTGACAAAGGGGGCTTGAACCCGAAGGTCATTGCGATGACAGGCGATCTAAGGCGAAAAAGCCGAAATGCTCAGCCTGCTGCGTGTTTGTGGTCACAGCAGCGAGCGCACTTTTCGCCTCGTTTCAGTGGACAACTCCACGTAACCTTACTTGCATATGCCTAGGCTTTCTACACTAATTGTAGAATAATGCAACACTACTTACATAGGACGCGGTCATATTCTCTCATAACTGACGAGCTTGCGGCTCAACCGAGGCTGCCAAGAAAGGGAGGGAGGTCATGGCGATTCATCCAGCATTCATCTCACCCGCAACGGAACCTCCGGAACTCGCGACACACACCTTGAGTCCACTGGGGCTGCATGCAGTCCTGTATTGTGGAACCTGTGAGGCAATCGTGATCTTCGAGAAGGCAGCCACCGGGCCAGTCAAGAATTGGCCCTACTGCCCCGTCCATCACAAACGTCCGTTGATGGTGAGGTCGGTGTCGCCCTGAAACATGT
>CAMLHQ010000027.1 GCA_946479785.1 uncultured Nitrospira sp. | reverse complement strand
TGCTCGTCACCGTTCCTATTCCCACACCGTTCTTGCTTACTGTAAGAGTGAATGTATTCGCAGGTGCGGTAAAGCTCGCCGTGACCGTCTGGTCTGCGTTCATCACCACGGTACATGAACCCGTCCCGCCGCATCCCCCCCCACTCCAGCCGGTAAAGGTCGAGCCGCCTGTGGGTGCGGCTGTCAGCACGACTGTACTGCCGATCGCAAAATCTGCGGCACAGGTCGTCCCGCAAGAAATTCCACTGGGATTACTGGTCACAGTGCCGGTCCCAGTTCCGGACTTATTGACCGTCAAGTGATGGGTATTGGGAGGAGGAGTAATGGTGCGAGTAAGGGTAACGGTCAGATTAACCGGCGCCCCGGGAGCCAACGTGACGCCAGCCACCGATCCAGAGAAGATTTGCTGTTTAGCACCGTTCATCGCCTCCACGGCGATGGTTCGGTTGGAGCCGACCGGTGCTTGTATGCTCACAGGAATTATTCCCCCACTCGTTGGATTCGTTACGGACACCGTCGTCGTTGGTGGTTCCGATATATCAGGTCCGAGTATTTGCACTTGGATCGTCGTGATGTCCGACACGGTTTGCGCCCATGCGGAGCCTGCGCTTGGGAACCAACGTTGGATGAACGCCATCAGCGGGGAAACTGCCGACTGGTTGTGGGCCTGAGTGGAATCGACGACCAAGGACAAATTGACCGGCACCGTTCCATTATTGTGGTCAGGGTTCGCACACGCAGAGAGCAGCGCCAAGCACAATGGCCCTAAGATCGGAGAGAACCGAATTCTCGCGTCTGTGTGTACCATCATTTCACCCAGCTTGTCTTTTTTTGAGAAGACGATTGATCATGGCAGCCGAATCGTCAAATTGACTGTCGTGTTACTCAGCGCCGCTCCAGAGACTACAGCCGGTGGTGTCACCGGTGTCACAGGGAACGGCCAATCGGGCAACATGTAGCTTCCCGATGGAGCCTGGCCTCCCAAAGAACCCACTTTTGCGACGGCGGGACCGACCTGTGAAATTGCAGCGCTACCGCCAGCAGCTCCGCCTGTACTGGCTGCAGCCAACGCCTCCCGAGGCGATTCCTGCTTCGGGAGGTCAGGCAACACAGTCCCTGAAATAGCAGAAGCGACCGGAGTGATCTGAGTCTGAATCGAAGCCGGCGTGGTTGGAGCGGCGCCGGGTAAGGCGATCGAGAATTGTCCCGGCAGAACCAACACGGTCGCGCCGCCGGAGGTGAGGGCCACGTTGCCATTCCGTCCGATATTCGCCACGCCGCTTGCGCCTTCCGTGTCAAAACCGCCTTCGTCGTATTGAAACCGCCTACCCGGCTTACGGTTGTCGGTTGTCGTCTGTTCACCGTTCAGCCAAACGACGAAGTAGGTTCCGCGCGCCGTCGCTACTGCTGTCCCTGCATGGATTTCAAAAGTCGAATTGTCTCCTTCGAACGATCGAGCCACCAACGCCCGAACCGCTCCCCGAATCAAATGGGCGACGAATGCACGCTGGTCATTGCCTGCGCGGTAGGTTTGTTCCGTAATTTCCAGGCGACTATTCTCTCCCAGCGTGACCAGGCTGTCGTCGGTATAAAGCACCTTACAGCGGGAGCTTGATTGGCTGTCGAGAATTGACAGCGGTCCCAGTTCATCGAACGGCCGTAGCCGCATGGGAGGGGTCATTGTCGCCGGCTGCATCGTCACCGTCCCTTGTACGGCTACCACGATGCCCACGGTCTCGAAATCCTCCGCGGCAGCTGAGACGCCATATCCCAGAGCGAGGCAGAGGCATAGGATAAGGCCGCGAATTTTCATGATGCCTCCTAGAATGATCCCCCGAGCGTTAATGACACGATGTGCCTGGTGTAATCGAACACCGCGACATTCGATTGATCCCTGGTCAAAGAATATTGAAACGCCAACCACAGCCAAGAGCGGAGGTCGCGAACGGCGGTACCGGTCAATTGATAGACATTGTCTTTGCGAACCGTTCCGTCGGGCGAGAAGGAGTTGGCGTTGCTGTAACTTTGCCGGTAGTAGTCGAAGGCGAGTTGGAACGTCGTAGCCGTGATTGGCTGATACGCCACGCCAGTGGACAATCGATGTCCCACGTACGACCAGTCCGCATTGCTGGGAAGGCCAGTATTGGCCTTCTCGCCCCCGCCTGTGCGGTCCATGTCGAGTGTATACCCGGCGCGGATGTGGCCCCGCTCATCCGCAAACCGCCAATATTGCATCCCCCCGAGCATCCAATTGATCCCATCCCGCGTCTGGTTGACCGGCACTCCCAACTGGCCGTCCCGAAACGTCTTGAAATCTTTGTATTGATAACGGGCGAAAACTTGGGTAAACGTCCGATCACTTTCGGGAATCGTCAGGGTGGGTTGAAAGGCGTTAGACTGTAGGTAGGAATCGCCCCCCACCGTCACGTTGTCAAATGTGTATTGAAGTCTCAGTTGCGTCAGGCCCAAACGCCGCTGAACAAACACCGTGGGTCCAACATCTACGACGTTGAAGTCGCTGAGCCTGGCATGAAAATTTGTGTACAATCCCAGGCCAACTCCGGCCATCCAGGTGTCATTCTGAACAAAACGATATTCGCCGTTTCCTGTCAGCACAAAGACAAAGTCGTCCTTGTGAGAAATGCCTCCAGGAAGGGTGCCGCCGCCTGGCAGGAGGACGACGTTGGAGTCATATTGGGTGCTTGCGGCATAATTGAGACTCCACCGCTTTGAGGGGGAGAGTAGCGAGGGTGCAAGGGTCGGCCGGATCGGCTGAGCGGGCGCGGGAGCGCCTCCTTCAACGGCCGAGCGGAACTCTGCTGTTGCCTGCTGCGCTTGGCCTTTCGACTGGAGGTCGACGCCGCGTTGGTAATGAGGGTCCTTCGCCAATTCTGGGTCTAGCTTCCCGGCACGCAGGAACTTGTCAGAAGCCTGGTCATAGGACTGCTGAGCCGCAGCCGCCAGCCCCGCATAATAATAGAGCAGCGGCTCGTCCTTGAGAGTCCGCTCCGCAAGGGTTAGTTCGGCAGAGGCTTCCTGATACCGATCCTGATGGTATAGCGCCATACCCAATCCCATCCGGGTACGCGCATCGTCGGGATGGCGCCGAAGAACCTCTCGAAACTGCTCTTCGGCGGCTGCATACCGTTGTAATCTCAGAGAAGACAGGCCGAGATAGTATCCGGCCGTCGGATCACCCGGCTTGGCATTCAACGCATTGCGGAACTGCCGCTCGGCCTCTCCATACCGTTCCTGGTTATAGAAGAGAATGCCCTTTGACAGGTCGAAATCGTACTCGCGATATTCATCGCCTTCCGCCGCGTCGAGACGCATGGCCGTTGCCACCAGAATTGCCGCAAAACAACAGCATCCGATAATCCAGGAGCAACGACTGGGGCGTGAAGACGATCGTTCCACGGGTACTCACTAGGTTGAGTTAGCGGACGACGCATTACTCAAGAATCGGACCCCATCCAAATTCGGTAAAGACGGAACAATTACAAGCCCTTGAAAGTCATTGAGGGGAACTTCAAGGACAATCTGTCCTTTCATCCTCGACTTGAGGACACAGTGTCCCTCATCCTATGGCAGCTCGATATGCACGCAGGTGAGGTAGGCGAAACCCGATGGAATTCTAGGCCTTCCGGCCCGTTGACAAGCTTTCGAGCCGCACGGTACAAAATCTACGGTTCTTTTATTCAGGCCGGACTAACCAGTGAAGGAGGATAGGTGATGAGTGACGTAGCAGCAGAAATTAAGGTGGGTGATAATGCCCCTGATTTCAATCTGAAAGACCAGGACCAGAAGGACGTGAAGCTGAGTGACTATCGAGGCAAAAAGAATGTGGTCCTTTGCTTCTATCCGCTGGATTGGAGCCCCGTCTGTCAGGGAGAGAACAAGTGCCTGACGGACGATTTCCCCAAATTCCAGAATGCCAATGCCGAGCTATTCGGCATTAGCTGCGATAGTTTCTTCTCACATAAGGCCTGGGCCGATTCGTTGGATCTCAAGCATCGACTGTTGTCGGATGTGCATCGGACCACGGCCAAGACGTATGGCCTTTATTTCGAGCCGCTGAACTGCTCCAAGCGAGCGACCGTTATTGTCGATAAGAACGGCAAGGTCGCCTATGTAAAGGTGCAGGAGATCAAGGTGGCACGGGAAGACAAGGACATTCTCGCCGCTCTTTCCAAGCTCAATTAATTCTGAGGGCCGAGCGTTGAGTGCTGAGCTGAGAGGAGCCATCCTCACTCAGCACTTAACCACCTTGCACAGCCATGAGCACAGTTCTCGACGTCAGCGACGCCAACTACAAAGAATTCACCGACAGCGCCGGCGCGGTCGTGGCCTATGGCCTGGCCACCTGCGAGCCTTGTAAGACCTACGATCCCATTCTCGAAGACACCGCCGCTAAGTTCCCCACCATCAAAGTCGGCAAGGCTAAAATGCATGTCCCCGGCCGCTGCCGCGAGATCAAAAAGACTCATACCTTCGAGACCTACCCGACGACCCATTTCTTCGCGAACGGCAAACTGCTCCTCACTCGCGAAGGGGTGGTCGAGCCGGCCGAACTCGCCGCCCTGATTTCGGATCATTTGCTGAAATAGCTTTCTCGAGGAGTCGGTCCAGCCCTGACTTTTCAAAATCGTCGATCTCCATCGAACCGATTTTCGTGAAATCGAAGGCGCTCTCTGTTCTCTTCTAAGACCTGACCACTTCTCTTCAGTTTTTACAATTCTCCCTCCCGCACTTCGCTGACTTTTTACCTCAGCTTTCAGGGCTCTTGTCACCCTCTCTGCGGACTAACGCTAGGGTAGCTCACGTTCAACGGCTATTCAGGCCGCTGATTTACCACCGCAGAGAGGTACTTGATGATCGTCGTTGCATTGGGAAGAGTCGTCATCACTATATTGGTTTCTGGAGCCTTCACCTTTCTCATGGCCTGTTCGTCTTCGGATGGCGGAGGTTCATCCTCATTGTCCTCGACAACTGCGCCCTCTGCCTATGGGGCCTACAGCGGTACGGACCCTAAAGCCATTCCATTTCCTCCGCCAGCGTTGGGTCCTGCTAACTCAATTTTCACAGATCCCACTTTCGGGTCCCGCATTCTACGCGTCACGGATGCCAATACGGCTTCAGGAGATTCCTTGATTCCCGAAGATGCCGGCTATTTCCGCGCTTGGAATGCCAATTCGACTGCATTCAAGCTAGTGAATGCACGCGGGCAGTCCTTTTGGGTTTCCTTCGATCCCAACAATTTCGGTGTTGGCGGCGGATCTCACCCGAACCTTCATCCGCTGAGTTTTAACAGCGTCTGGGAGTGGTCTGCGGTCAATCCTGACATCATCTACTTCTTAAACGGAAACCAGCTGGGCAGATACAGCACATCCACCGATACGGCGACGAGCCTTGGAGGGCCTCCCGATGGAAGCCCTGTGGGCTACCATGTCACCGTGGTAGGTGAGGATAATTGGGTGTGCTCCGCAGCGGGATACGGCGCTCAAGACACCTATACTCAGCTCTTCTGTCTCAATCCGAACGACCCCTCACAAAGCAAATCCATCGATATCCTCAACCATACGATTAATGGGGTTTCCCAGACGGATCCCAACTGGCCGACTTCAGCTGCCGGCCAAACGATCGGGATTCATTCGATTTATGGCAGTGCCGGGGGAACCTGGTTGGGGGTCGTCTTCCACCAGCCGAGCTGGGGAGGCGATGGGACGGCGGTCCTGAACCTCACCACTAACGCATGGTCACTGGCGACTGCCGACCGTTATGCGGCAGGACACACCGCTCTGGGCAACGGCAGGTTCGTAAACGGATCCGGCTCGATCAATGGCATGGATTCACGCGGGGCTATCCTACGTGACCCCAATAACCTGATGGATGCCTCTCAATACATGTTCGTGATGCAGCCGGCGGCGACCGTAGGGTGGTACGACGGGGAGCATAGTTCATGGTTCAATGCTTCGACGAACGCCAATGCACCGATTCTGTTCTCCCGGTACAACATCACGACGCCACCCGACCCTTTGCCGTGGTACGGCGAGATCATCATGGCGGCGACCGATGGCTCGAACACCGTCTGGCGCTTTGCCCACAATCATAACGGGAGTGGAAGCTTCTATGGCACGGCGTTCGCCCAGGTCTCCAATGACGGCCGCTGGGTGCTGTTTTCCAGCTACTGGGACGGCCAACTGGGTCCCTCCAACGGCGACTTCGGGGTTGGGACCCGGATCGATACGTTTATTGTCCAGCTGATATCGTAGAGACGTGCGTCTCCAAAGAACGACGGCGCGGCAACAGCACAACTTCTAGCGGTGTGACTTCCCTTGACCGGGGTGGAAGGAGTTGGTCTGATGATTCCGGTCGCGGACGACGAGGGATGGAAACCCTTCATCATCGACGCTCAGCACGACACGAGTCTTGCCGTCCACATCCCGGATGGAGGTTCCCGTCTCGCTGGAAATGCCGATCGAGATCCGGGCCACCTCGTTCTTATCTTTGAAGTGTAGGAACGGCTGTCCGTCCGACGAAAATGTGAGCACAGCCCTGGCCTGTCCAGAGGGATCAACCAGCCGGAATTCCTCTGCCGACAGGACTTTCGCGACTGGCAAAGCGTCTTGCGCGGTGACCGGACGGACAGGTGCAACCAGACTTCCTATGAGACCGCCGGTGAGGCTTGAGACGAGACACATCATAACCAGCACGTGACGGCTGGGAACCATATCAACCTCCATTGTCGTTTGCCTTATCGTTCCATCCCTTGCGGCTTTGTCTTCGAGCAATGCTCATGCTGAATGAGCCAGCCCGAGGCCTCCTTGCGAAGAACACTGGTGCATTTTCCGCGCTCTTGCGCGTCGAGTTCACCGCTGCGAATGGCTTGGAACACATAGTCGTACGTGGCCCAGGCAGCGGAGCCTTCCACGTGCGTAATCAGATTCGAGATCGCGCCGAGGAAGTGCACCCTGCTGCCCTTGTCGAGTTCGGATCCGTATTCAGACAGCCACTTCTCGATGGTCTCGCGTGTCTCTGCGACTCCGTCCTGAACCCCGCTGTAGTCGGTCGTGTAGAGGTTGAGGACGGCTTGGGTGTCTCGGGTTTCGGCGAACGCCTCAGATGATTTCGCCTCCGCAAGGAGGATCATCTCAATCGCATCCTCGTCAAGCCCCGCCCAGGCGGCTGGAGACCATTGCACGCAGGTGATGAGCGCGAGGAGGGCCGTGTATCGGATCATCGGTTCGTGACGATACCGAAGCGGGGAATGAATGTCTAGCGGGAGAAGTAGATGCGAAACGGCCTGTATGGAAACGGACGATGGCCCAGCGGCTATGGTCAACCAGTTCAAAACCCGGTCGAACGTGTCGGCAACCGCCATCCGACCTGGCACCAAGCCTCAGCGCCGCCAGGCAGATAACCTGGCGACGCCTGTGCCTATCTTTGTCGACAAGCATTGGCCTACAACGACCGCAAGAAATTCAGGATGTGCTGCTTATCAATTTCGGTCAGGTTATTAAACTGTGCAGTGACTTGATTGGCTTCGGATGCCCGATATGACCCGCTCCCGGCGCTGGCATGCGCCTGAATGGCTTCCAATAGATCCTTCGTTCGTCCGTCGTGCAGAAAGAATATTCTTTTCCCCAAACCCCACAACGGTGCAGTGCGAAATTCATCACCCCGGGCGTTCCCCTGATTCACATCGTCGGCCAATCCCGAACCCATGTTGTGCAAGAGCAGATCCGAATACAGGTTCGCATCCTTGTCCCGCAAGGCGGCAACCGATGACTTTCCCGTGTGCAGCGTCGGCGTATGGCAGAGAGCGCAGCCCACATCGCTGAATAGTTTTCGCCCGCGGACGGTGCTATCGGTATCGGGAGCCGGCGTCGGCGCCGCGAGCATCCGCATGAAGACGGCAAACTTTACGACGTCGTTGGGAACTTCCAACGGATTGAACGCTTCGTAGTGCGTCACGCTTTCTGGCGTCGCATTGAACCGGCAGGCTGCGGCTTCGTCCCGTTCGTGCGGGAATAGATCGCTCGTCACGCCTTGCTCCACGTTGTAGGCTTCGCCGGAAAATATTTCCAACGATTTGTTCTGAGCTTTCCAGCCGAAGCGGGTGATCGTGCCGTCATTCCCGCTGGTATTCGGTCGTCCGGAGGTACTGTTTGCGCGACCCACGATTCCCAGCGACTGCTTTGTCGCACTCATGGCTTGCATGTTGGCGAGAATCGTATCGTCATCGATGGCTTCGATCAATCCTGCACCGAAAACTGGCGTGGGGATCCGAAAGACCACATTGCGTGCGGCAACGGCGGTTCGAAAATCCGGCTGGCTGAGAAAGCATCCCGGCGCGTCAGTACGCCCCGTGATCGTGAACAGAGCATGCACGCCGCCATCAGGTGTGCCGTCTGGATTGAATTTGAAGCGTGCTTCACGGATTGGACCGTTTTGCTTGATGAACGAAGGGACATGGTTCGTCGCCCCTTCCTTTTTGGCCATTTCCTCCTGAGGATTGATGGAGGGGCTGCTGCCTCCGATGTCAGGATGAGCATGACAGCCAGCGCAACTGTCGAGATTGAATCGCGGACCGAGACCGGCTTCGGTATCCGGAATCGTGCCTTGAACCGACGCGACCTCCTGAAAGGCCTCTCTGCCGATGCCAAAGATCTGCTGTTCCAGTGACGACAGCCCTGCAAGCGTCCCCCCGGCTCCGTTGGCACCAGGTCGCACGCCGGGGTCGCGGGCGGTGAAGCGCGCAACTTGGGATTGGACATCTATGGAAAATGCCGCAGCTCCAACGATGACCAACATCGACAAACCAATCGCACGAATTACTTTTGTACTCATGAGAAATCCTCCTCCGTGGTCCATGACCCTCGACAGGGAGGCACATGAGCATAAGACATACCGTTTCCACCTTTAGATTCCGCAGATCCATGTACTCGAAATGTCTATCGCTTTTGATTTCGTTCACCATGTAAACAGCTCGCGACTGTATACGAACTCCTACAGAGAGACATTTGTGATGAGTCGCGTGAAAACGCGGCGAATACCGTCTATGCTGAATAATCGAACGACAAGTCGCGAGACTGCACGAGGCGAATGTTGGCGAGTGTTCCTGGAGAAATGACCGAGGCGAGCGTGGTCCAGATCCGTTCGACCAGTTGCTCCCCCGTCACAGTCGGAGATCCGAACAGCTGGCGCAGATCCTGGCGATCAAACGATTTGATGACGCGGTCCTGAACCAATCGATTAAGCGCGCCGATGTCCGTCACCATGCCGGTAACCGGATCCACCTTTCCCTGAACCGTGACGAAGCAGTCCCACTCACGGCCTTGGCGATCATCTTGCACAGCAGTAAAGGAATATCGGCGCGTCACGCTGGCAACCTCTAATCCGCCGGCCGCCGTCACATCCGAGTACAGATCTTCGTCTTCGTACAGCCTGATGGAATGAAGCGTGCCGATGTCTCTCTGCGCGACCAGCTTGGTCCAGAGCAGACGGGCAAGATTTTCTGACGTAGGAATCTGATTCTGAAAATAGGACATGTCGAGATTCAGATTTTTGTGGTCGAACTCCTCGATCACACCAAGCAGGACGCGCTTCAGGTCAAACAGATTGATGACCATCCCGGTCTTCGGATCGACCTCGCCGGCAACGGTGACTTCCAGCATGTAATTGTGTCCGTGGGCAGGCGGGTTATAGCAGGGCCCAAAGACGGCGCGATTCTTGGCCTCGTCCCATTCCGGCTTGATGTACCGGTGGGCGGCCGCAAATTCAATGCGCTTGGTTAATAGAACCGGGGCCATCGTGTCGTATTCTAAGCTCGGAGCGTTTAATGACGACGTCGGTTTGAGTCCGATCCACTCAACGCTGATCACTACCGGTTAAATCGGAAAGCCATTCCTCGCGCAGGCTGCCCGGAACAGCCACGCTTTGGTGGTACCCCCTGTGGTCCACCGTCAAAGACACAGGCCGGCGCAAATCGGCGAATGCCGCCTTCATGGCGTCGCTTGGTCGGAACCTGACGAAATGCACCGCGCTGATCTTGGTTTCGTGGCTATGGCCGCCTTCAAATTCTCCGAAGACGGTCTCCGTATCGGCCTTGATGGCCACCGTGCGGCCTTGATCCAATCCCATAAACCGGTCGAGCCACTCTTTCATCTTCGCCTCTTCAGTAATCTCGATCAACAGGGTGGCGCTGAGTTCCTTTTCTGTCGGAAGGAGCGCATTGTAGATGTTCAGCTCGTCCTGCACCTTGGACCGATCGATGATCCGCTCGACACGGATCATTTCCTGGATTTGAAACCTCAGGGTGTCCCGATTCTCAAACACGAGAGTGATCAACGGCCCGATGGAAATCCGTCGCCGTTGTTTGAGCGCGATGATACGAGATCGAAACGATTCCCGCTGCTTCTCATACTCTTCAATAGACAGCACATCTTCCGGAGTCAGCAGATTCATTTCGGAAGCCCATAGGCGTCACGGACGATCTGGATCGGATGGAGAGCGGCCTTTCCGCCGACATGAGCCGATGCACCGGCCTGATCCAACTGCAGTCCGGCCAGAGGACAATCTGACGCCACCAGATCGGCCGGCGCCTGCTCGATGATGCGCACGGCTTTTTGGGCAATGTTCATGGATAAGCCGAAGAACTCCTTTTTAGCGGACCAGGCGCCGTCATGACCGGAGCATTTCTCGATGACTTCAACCTGCGCGCCGGCACATTCCATGAGTTCCTTCGACTTGAAGCCGATATTCTGGTCACGAAGATGGCAAGGGATCTGATAAGCCACACGGCCCGGCTGCTTGGTGAAGTCCGTCGCAAGCTGCCCGTTTTTTTTCATCTTCATGAGATACTCACAGACATCGAAGGTCTGGGCGGCCACTTGCTTCGTCTGCTCATCGGGTTGCAGCTCGGGATATTCCCGCTTCAGCATCAGGCTGCAACTGGCCGTCGGTACGACGACATCATACCCCCGAACGACCCAGGGATGCAGCGAGGCCACATTGGCTTTGATCGCCCGCTGAATGGCGTCAATATCTCCGATATCAAAGCTCGGCATGCCGCAGCAACGCTGTTCGGGAACGACCACTTCTACGCCGTTCTTCTCCAATACCTGGACGGTGGCTTTGCCGACGTCCGTGACCTGGTAATTCACGAGGCAGCTTGCGAACAACGCCACTTTCTTCCCTGGTGCCGCGGTTTGCGCCGGTGTTGCGCGGCTGGCAAACCAATGCGCGAATGTTTCACCGGAAAAAGGAAGGACGTGACGGTCGCGATGGACACCGATCACCACCTCCACGAGTCGACGGACGATGTGGCTCCGCATCAGCCGATTCGTCAGAGATGCCGTAAGGCTTCCGATCACGCCAATCAAATCGGTCTTGATCAGCAGCCGATCCCGCCAGCTCACCCCCCGCTCCTGCGCCAGCCGCTTCTTCCAGAGAATCATCAGATGGGGGAAATCGATCTCGTACTGATGCGGTGGTGTATAGGGGCAGTGATTATAACAAAGCTTGCAGTAGTAACATTCATCGACAATCGTACGATGGTCTGTGTGAGTCAACTTTGCGACGTCACCCCCATTCTTGTCGATGCCGTCCAGCAACGTGTTGAACGAGGGACAGAGGTTGAAACAGCGGCGGCAGCCGTCGCAGATTTCATAGATGCGCAGGGATTCCTTGTCCAACTGCACCGGATCGACAGGATTGATGAGGCTGAGGCCCTTCATGTCATCAACACATTCCCCTGAAACACGAAGGGTGGGCTGAATCATACTTCAGTCCACCCCATCGCTTGCGCCATCGTCGGCGATCAACTCTTCAGGCTATCGAGCCCTTTCTGGAAACGGTTCGCATGCGAGCGTTCGGCCTTCGCCAATGTCTCGAACCATTCGGCCAATTCGGCAAAGCCTTCGTCGCGCGCCGTCTTGGCCATCCCCGGATACATCTGGGTGTATTCGTAGGTTTCGCCCTCGATGGCGGACTTGAGATTGGCCTCCGTATTGCCAATGGCTACGCCCGTCGCCGGATCGCCAACTTCCTTCAAGAAGTCCAGGTGTCCAAACGCATGGCCGGTCTCGGCCTCGGACGTGTCCCGAAACAAACCGCCCACATCGGGATAGCCTTCAATATCGGCACGGCGCGCAAAATACAGATAACGGCGGTTAGCCTGCGATTCACCTGCAAAGGCGCCTTTGAGATTCTCATGGCTCTTGGTTCCTTTTAGACTCTTGCTCATCGAATCCTCCTCGTTATGCTTGGCTACGGTTGGGCGTGCAACGCTGCTGCCCCCGCTTAAAACCGCTATAAGATAGCCCAGCGATCATCGCAGGATCAACCGCTAGATGTTGGTCGATACTGCGGCAGCTTCGCCTGCGTGGCCTCAAGCGTAGGGTAAGCCTGGTCCTTAGCCGAGAGGATCGGTCTTGACACGGGCCACGAGATGGCTAGGCCAGGGTCATTCCAGATGATGCCCCGTTCATCCTTCGGTGAGTAGAAATCGGTGCACTTATAGAGAACCGCTGCCTGTTCGCTGGTCACGCAGAACCCATGGGCGCAGCCGGGTGGAACGTAGAGCTGCCGATAGTTGTCTGAGGACAATTCGAATCCATGCCACTTGCCGAACATCGGCGATCCCCTGCGAATATCGACGACCACATCATAGACGGCGCCTTCCGCCACCATCACCAGTTTCCCCTGGGCATGTGGTTCCTGGTAATGGAGTCCGCGTAACGTGCCTCGAATGGAGCGAGAAAAGTTATCCTGAAGGAATCGGTCCACGAGCCCGGCCGCGGCGTAGCGCTCTGCATGAAACGTTTCACAGAACAACCCGCGCGAATCGCGAAAGAGCCTGGGTTCGATCAACAGGACGCCGGGAATATCGAGTGGAGTGACCTTCACGTCATGCCTCTTTGCACCGGTTGTTCAGGCTGTGGAAGGGCCGTGTGATGGTGGTTGCGGGGGATCGACGATGTCAGGATGCTCAGGGTACAATTGGCTCAGTCGATCGATCAATGGTTTAGCCGCCGGCGTACTCTCTCTTGTGGGATCGCTGACCGGATGGTCCCAGATGAGAGTCGTGATGCCGGCCTCCGATAACAATGAACGGATAGTCGACAGGCAGGCTTCCAATGTGAGGTCGGTTCCGTGACGGAGGTCGAGGACCCGCTCCTTCGGATCGGCCGGGGGCGCATCCGTATGAAGCAGGGCCCAGCAGCGGTTGAAGATCTCGTTCCGGAGCTGTTGGGACACATTGATCGTCTCAAGATTGGCCGTGCACAGCGCCGTCACAAAGAGCACGAACTGCAAGTCCGGCATCTCGGGATTCTGGACATCCAACTGTGGCATGGGCGGGCATTATCGATGGCGGGCCGGATGGAGTCAACGGGATTGAAAGGGGAACTCGCGTAAGAAAATGGTGACGATTTCACTGATGGGACAACTCCAAACGGCCGACGGAGAGCGGGATCTGGCCTGCGAAGTGCTCTCGCCTATGACCGTCCGGCAAGTGATTCAACGGCAAGGCGTGCAACTGCGCCATTTACTGCAGCTGATTCGTGAAAAAAAGGTGCTGGTGACGATTAACAAGAAAATTGCCAGTGACGATTCGCTGGTCCATGACGGCGATGCCATCCGCCTCGTTGGTCACGACGGCTTTGGCGGGAGCGGCCTCGGACCGTCACATTCGTGAAGTGGGCTAAGGCTGATTGAGATCGAGCGATTCGATCACGCTTGTTCGCGCAAGGTGTTCAAAAAGCCTCCCGTTCTCACTCTGCCAACCCCGACGAACGTTTTTCACCCACCCTCTCACCGATTGCTGTGCAATCGAAACCCGGGACGCGTCGTTCGGCGCGCAAGGCCGTACTTTGCCTTCGCATTGTCCTGTATGTTCAGCCTTTGGAAGACGCGAGCACGCCGTTGAAGGCCTTTTCAATACCTTGCTAATGAGAAGGGCCGGCGCCCCGTTGGGGAGCCGGCCCTTCGCCTGCTGAGAGCCGCAGCGGAAAGCCGTTGAGGGCTTCGCACGACGGCCCGAATTCGTGAGCAGACTACTTCTTGCCGAGGATGGCGTCCTTGGCAGCCTTGGACACGCGGAACTTGACCACGCGCTTGGCTGGGATCTTGATCGCTTCGCCGGTCTGAGGATTGCGACCCATGCGAGCCTTGCGATTGGCCAACACAAGCTTTCCGATGCCAGGGACGACGAAGACGTTCTTCGCTTCCCGATAAGCCAAGGCGGCAAAGTCGTCCAGCGCCTGGACGCACGCCTTCTTGGTCAACCCAGTCTTCTGGGCCATGTGATCGGCAATCTGCGACTTGGTCATTGATTTAGCCATGCGAGAAACCTCCCTTAAAACAAAATAAGGTGAATTGCGACTGCCCGCCTCTCAATGGAGACTTCGTGCGATGAAGTGACTCGTCAAAGAGACCGCGATGAATATGTCTCAGTCAAAAACCTGCGGGAGTCTATCCAAGCGCCCTCGGCCTGTCAACCGGAAAAACACGCTCCAGGCGTAGGGAAGCGCCTCCAGCGGGTCTTGCAGTTCCGAGACCAGGCGGCGTAAAGTACAGGGCATTGCAGGGCAAACACGGTGCCCCGCAGCCATGAATTTATTGAGGTTTTATCCATGGGTAAACAACTCCCTATTCTCCCGGCAACCGCGCAACCTGCTGAAACACCTGCTGAAAAATTTATCTATTCGCGCGTGTTTTGCCAAAAAGAAAATCCATCGCCGCTCCGGTTGATGATCGAATTTTTAAAGTCCCGCGGCCAGCTCCCTATCACACCGCCCGACATGACAGACGAGGCGCTTGACGATTGGGCCTGGGTGCACGTGGCGCTCCAATATGACCGAGCCAGAAAACCCATCCAAGTCTTTTGCTTTAGGGACCGCGGCACGTATCAAGATGGCTTTGAGCAGGAAAAAGGCCAGTTCTTAGAGGCGTTGACGTCCTACGACGACTTTGAAGCCTCCTTGGTGGCCGACACGCTGAAGAAGGCACGCTTCATCCTTGTCACCAGATTTGACCCGGCCGACATCACCGACGAAGGGTACGATTTCAACGGCTGGATTTTAGAATTTTATCAGGATAATTGTGACGGCATCGTTCAAGTTGACGGCCAAGGATTCTACTCTCCCAAAGGCACGCTCATCGTCGATCTGTCTGCCCCGCCTCTAGAGGAATAAAGGGCGCATGCGAGCCCCCAACCGTTCCCCTCTCGCGTCACTCGCCCGCAAAACGGACGATTGGTTTCAACGGGCCAATGCCGCGCTCTTAAGTCAAGTCCCTTGCCGAGCCGGCTGCTCCTATTGCTGTGTCGGTCCGTTTCCCATCACCCAGCTCGACGTTGGCCTTTTGCAAGAAGGGCTCAAGGGTCTGTCGCTTGCACAACGGGAATGCATCGAACGGCGCGCGAAAGAGCAGGTTTCAGCTCTCGAGACTGCCTATCCGCGATTGCGGCGATCACGTTATCTGGATCGTTGGGCTGATACTGACATTGATCGGTTGGTCAGCGACTTTCACCACGCTCCCTGCCCGGCATTAGGAGAAGACAGCCTCTGTGCACTCTACGATTATCGCCCCCTCACCTGTCGTTCGATGGGAATTCCAACCGAAGAGAGAGGACAGGTCACCGGAGCCTGCGCGGTTCAAACTTTTGTTCCCATCGTGAGGCTATCGGCCTCACTTCGTTCGGAAGAACAGGAGTTGGCCGGACGGGAAGCGGAAGAGCTGGACGCGCATCGAACGATTTCCGGAGCAGAAGGGGAAGAGATGCTGCTCCCCTATGGATTCCTTGCTGATTGACCGAGGAAAAAATCCAAGGCTAGGGATTTCTTGCGGGGTCAGCAGGATTCAGTGGCAACAATAGTTCGAAGGTCGTTCCCACGCCTACCGTACTTTCCCTGCCGCGACCTCGAACGGAGGACTCGACTCGTGCATAGGATTCTCGTCGTCGATGATGATGGAGACATCAGAAGCGCGTTACGGCTGGCGCTCGGGAAAGCGGGTTATCAGCCGCTCGTAGCCGAGGGCGGACAAGAGGCCATCAATCTCATGAAACAGGATGATCATGCCTCCACCGTGGCCGTAATCCTTTGCGACCTCGAGATGCCGGGTATGGACGGAGCAGCGGTCATCGCTTATTTCCATACCCACTATCCTATGATTCCGATCGTGGTCTTAAGCGGTGCAACCCCAAACCAGTTCTTGGACGCCGTCGGGCAGCAGGGCGTCGGAGACTGGATCCGGAAGCCGGCCACCAACGAGGCTATCGTGGAGAAAGTGCGCATGGCAGTCCATCTATTCGAGATAAGGAAGTCAGCTCGCCAAGCCTGAGGCTGCCACCCCTCCTTTCATCGCTCTTTCACAGAGTAGACATGTAGTAAAACCGTGTGCTAAGGTCACTCCCCTTGGTTGCGGATGCGCCTGTAGCTCAGCTGGATAGAGCATCAGCCTCCGGAGCTGAGGGCCACAGGTTCAAATCCTGTCAGGCGCACCATTACAGCTCAGGCAAGAAAACAGGAACCGCCAGCGATCCTCTCGACACACACCCGGTGGGCCGTTAGCTCAGTTGGTAGAGCAGCTGACTCTTAATCAGCGGGCCGTAGGTTCGACCCCTACACGGCCCACCAAAACAATCAATCACTTACGTATCAGCTCCCTTTCGGCCGAGCTCCGTGTAGGCACAGTGTAGGCAGTAGAAGAGAAAAAATATTTTTTTACCCCTGGATGAAAGGTATGCGCAGAGGTGTCATAAAGCAGATGTTTGGGGAACGGAGAGAATGACTGACTCGCTATTTTTACTATCCATGACCTCAGACCAGGCTCTGGCGAGCGCAGCCTTCAAGAATGTGCGGCGGGAGGACCTAACTATGGTGTTGTTTCTGACGACTCGTCGAGCAGAGGCCTGATCCACTGTTGTGTCTCCATATGGCCGGCCAAGGGGACGCAGACTGGCTTCAAGGCCGATCGCGATCTCGGTTTGTTCTCTCGCTTCTCGAAAACTTGAGTTTAATTCGTATGTCTACGCTTGGGCATGTTCCCATCTCGGTGATTCCGCGGGTCGGGATCATTTGATGCTGCCGAAGCAGCTGGACATAGGATCCAGACGCTTGGCGTAGAAAATGTTCGCGTGACCGACGGGATGATCGTCGATTCGCGCTACTTGCTCATACCCTCTACGGGCATAGAACTCAGGCGCCTGGAAGCTGTGGGAAGACAACAGAACCAAGCGGCAGCGCGTCTCGCGCGCATGACACTCGACCGCTTCCAGTAGCGCACTGCCCAACCCCCGGCCGCGAAAGACTTCGGAAACCCATAAATACGAGATGTAGCAGCAACCGCCCCATGTATAACCGCTGGCACCAGCCTCGATGTTGCCGAACTCGCTTTGATAGCTGGCTGTAAATGACTCGCCATTATGGTATCCGGTGGCAGCTGCGTTGTACTCGTAGATGCGCTGAACCAAAAAGGCCTCAAACTCCGGAGCATCGCCTGTACGTACCGCGATCGTCGTCATAGCAATGCCTACCAACACGAATTAGCCGCAAGCCATCCGGAATTCTTCTTCTCTTATCGACAGCCAGCTTCTTTTTTCAGATTGGCTTCAGCCTTTAGGATGGCTCATTTAGAAGACGATTGATCCACTGTTCCGCCTCCGCGTAGCCGCCTTCTCCGATGCGGATGTGCCGGATAATGCCCTTTTTGTCGATGAAATACATCGCTGGCCAGTAGCGATTCCCGTACCGGTTCCAGGTCGAGAAATCGTTGTCGATGGGGACAGGAAATTGGATGTCGTGCTCTTTGAGATAACGCGCCACCGTATTCAAATCGTGTTCGTAGGTAAACTCGGGGGAATGAACGCCGATGACCACGAATCCTTGACCAGCATACTTCCGATGCCACGCTTTGACATGAGGCTCAACGTTCCGGCAATTGTAGCAACCAAAGGTCCAAAACTCGACCATCACGACTTTTCCTTTGAGGTCACCCAGATGAATTGGACCACTGTTCAACCATGTCTGATTGGTAATGTCCGGCGCTTTCATGCCGACTCCCGCATTGACAACGGCCCAAATCAAAAACGTGATCGTCAGGATGGTTCCAATGGCCGTCACAATCTTCTGCAGCATGGTCATCCTCCTTTGGGAATGGAAATGATCGGCGTTTTGACGTTGGAGATGTCAGTGACCGTCATTTGAAAAAGATTGGCGAGCACCGAAAAGGACTCCTGATTCCAGCTCGGGACCATCCCTCTGCTGATCGGAACTTTGCTGATCGAATAGTAGGTCCCCTCGAATTCTATCGAAAACTGTGTGTCTTTCGGTGTCGAGCTGGTCTCATCGACATCCAATACATGATCCGGGTTCATGGACACCGGTCCCGTCCTTTGGTCTGGATCAACATGAAAGCCCGGCTCTTCCGAGATGCCACGCGCGACAAAGCCGATAATCGCATTGAAACTTCTCAACTGAATGACACCGCGCATCGGCCATTCCCCGCCAGGGTATCCCGATCGGATATCCACAAAAAGATAATCAAGCGGAAACCGCTGGATCTCTTCGTTCAGCCGATGCCGTTCTTCGTTGCTGAGCTGCCAAGGCTCGTAGTTGGTAATCACCAGACGCCCGACGACTTTCCGCGTGAGGATTTGGTAGTTGAGTTCGTTCTTGACGCTCCAACGATAGCCCTTGTCGAGTGCAGCGACGACCTCAGCCGGTGTGAGCGCACGATCTAGAGCAACGGGAAACGGTTCTTCATAGGTCAGTGGCTCGATATAGAGCGCACGAGCCTGTTGTAGCGATGCCAGATGTAAGAGACGCTGTCTAAAGGCGGCATATTCTTCACGACGGGCAGGTGCGTTGAACAGCACCATCCGGCCCTTCTCGCCGTCCTCCAGAACCATTCCTCTCGCCATCAATCGGAGAATCATATTGATGTCGAACCCTTGGTGGGCCAGAAAGTCGAAATGAGACTCTTCCAATGGACGGAGAATCCGTTTTGTAAATTCTTCGCCTGAGATGGGCACGATCGTGACGGTGGGATTCTCTGCGACGCTTGCCCCGTATTCGAGGTTCAGGGGTCGTTCGGAAGGGTCGGTCGATGGCCCAAACCCACCTCGAATGCCGACATTCGTCCGAAAATCAAAGGTCGCTGCAACGCTGGACACGGCGGTGAAATGCACGGGTCGGTGATGGCGCGCCCGCGCAATGTTCAACAGTAGTAACTCCGATTCGACCTGGCTCACTGTGCGATCGTACTCCAGCACGGCGCGGTGTAATGCAATAGGAGAGAGACAACCGGCCAAAATGAATACACCAAAAGGGATGGTCAGCCACGCTATTCGTTTCACGTTTCGGTCACACTTAGATTCCCGCGTACCATTCATAACCTTGGTCTTCCCAGTATCCGCCTTTCCCGCCGCCGATCCCTGTAAGGGATTCGACCAGTTCAATACGCGTGACATACTTCGCATGCTTGTAGCCGAGCTGGCGCTCGAATCTGAGCCGCAGTGGCGCACCATGCGGAACATCCAATGGTCTATCGTTCAATTCATAGGCCAGGATTGTCTGGGGGTGAAAGAGATCCTGCAGCGCCATGCTCTCATAGTAGGGAATGCCTTCATCATCGACGTCGGCGCAATGAAACACGGCATACTTCGCTCGAGCTAACGGCTCGACCCTGTGCATGAGATCCCCAAGAGGGACGCCGGTCCATTTGCCAATCGCGCTCCAGCCTTCCACACAATCGTGACGGGTAATCTGCGTCCGGGCAGGCATCGCCTGAATCGCTGCGAGTGAAAAGACAGTCGGTGTGGATACGAGCCCGTCAATTGTCACTTCCCAGTCTGCAAAATTGTTCTCGAGCATGTCGGCATAGCCTTGCGTGCCCGGATCGGTATTGCCGTTGGCCGGAAACACGGCAGAGAGATCCGCCTCCGTATATTCCTTCGCCAGCGCATTCCTCGGTGTAATCGCTCGTTGCACTCGATCGGTGACCTTCTCCGCCACACCAAGTATTGAGGGAAACCACCCACTTTGCGTGAGATTGTCGCAGCCTGCCAACGCCACGAGGCTAGCGGTGCCAAGAGTGCCCTTTAGGAATTGTCTTCGTTGCATTGCGTTCTCAGGCTTCATGGCTGACTCCCTCATGCTTAATGACAAACCATCCTGTGACCATCGAGCGAACGTTATTAAAGAACCCCGTCAGGATG
The DNA here is from genome assembly GCA_946479785.1 of uncultured Nitrospira sp. The sequence goes on along the minus strand of CAMLHQ010000027.1, from coordinate 17,281 downwards.
ACCTGACTCACATGGATCACGATAAAGCCAACGAACGAAAAGCAGGCGATGAAGTGAATCGTCCGTGCCGCTTGCCGTCCGCCGAAGATCGTCAATAACCAGGGGAATGCCGTATCAATCATCGGCGACATGGCGAGACCCGTGAGGATAATCACCGGCGCGATTCCGAACAGCACGCCCATATAGGCCAGCTTCTGTAACACGTTGTATCGTTTGGCGGCCTCGCCGGTCGGATGGCGCAGGCGGACATGATCATTGATCGCCTTCCCGATCTCACGGAAATCCTTGCCGGTCGGTGCGAGATCACGTGTCACATGTCGACTGCCTAAAGCATAGGCCGCAAAGATCAAACCGTTCACGACAAAGACCCACGCAAAGAAAAGATGCCACTGCCTCCCCATCGCCAGCCATTTCGCGCTCGGAATTGTGGCCCAACTGGGGAAGGCACGGCCGGAGCCGTTCGAATAACCGAGCGCACCTGTCGTGTCGAAGGGATGTCCCAAAATTGTCGTGATCCCTCGTACGCTGCCATCTTCCGTTTGGACTGGACGAATCGAAAGAAGTGGACGGTCACGATCGGAACGATCACCCCAATAGAGTGCAGGATGAGCATTGAAAATCTGTAGCCCGCTCATGATGAGAATGAATAAACAGACGACATTGAGCCAATGGCCCAGCCTCACAGGGAGTCTATGCCGATAGATTCGTTCTTTCACGACTATGGGAGTTGTAGGAGGTGGCGGCGCGGCTGTCTCCTCCGGAGATGCATCAGGGACAGGAATTTTGGTATCTGGGCGATCCTCAATCAGTGAAGTCATGGTCGTCTCCTCTCGCTCTACACTCTATTGAGATTGTCGCCGAGCAGAGACATTTCTTACAGCCCGTGGGTGTTCAAAAGAGATGGCCTGTAGTCTCCTCGGAGACTGCAGGCCATAAGTTTGGAGGGGGAAGGGCGTACCATGTGACGACATGGTGTTTTCCTTCAAAGGGCTTGGGCGGTGACGCCCTTCGCGAGGGTGAGCAGCTCATCGACGGACCACTGGTCGTAGGCGTCTGTGCCGTACTTCACCGCGTTGATCCGTCCGGACGGCGCGATGAGGAAATCGGCCGGCAGCCCCAAGGGGCCCCCGGCAAGCCGCAGGCCGAAATGACCGTGTGCCATCCCGCGCATCCCGGCTCCCAGAGCCTTGAGGCTCATGAAGCCGAGCGAGGTTTCGACCCCGAAGTCCTTGTAAAAAGCTTTCTTCGGATCGCCGACCATCAAGAAAGGGACGTCCTTCTGGTAGGAGCGGATTGATTTCGGCGAGGAATGAAACACGATCACTTCCTTGATGCCGGCAGCATCGATCTCGCGCGCGCGCTTCCTGAATTCGGCGATATGCGTGTTGCAAATCGGACAATCAACGAAGCGCCGGAATTGCAGATGGACAAGGTGCTTTGCATCGGGGAGGTTTATGGCCTCCCCGGTCACGGCTTCCATCACCGTCGTCGGCAGCATGTCTCCTAGCTTGAATTTCATGGCGTTCCCTCTCGCCTTAGCGATCCTCGACCGATTTACCGCTTCCCGCCTGACCGCAGGGTGACCGGCGGCGTGTTTACTTGCCCATGGCGCCTTTCATCTCCCCCTTCATGTCATCGTGCTTGGTTTTCATCTCTCCCTTCATCTCATTATGCTGCGCTTTCGTCTCACCTTTCATCGAGTCTTTTTGAGCCTTCATATCGTCCGTTTTCCCCTTCATTTCTCCTTTCATTACATCCTTGTGTCCCATCCCTTCCGTTTTCATCTCGTTTTTCATTTTCCCCATCTCCTCAGCAAACGACGGGACGGTGAATCCACCGAGACATAACATAGCGACCAAGCCAATGATGTTCATCTTCATAGAACCCCCCTCTAGTTAGTGGTGAGCATTCGTTTCTTTACCAATCGTGTCCGACCGTCACATACACTTTGATAGCCTGTTTGTCGGTCGTTAAGATCCGCATCATGTCCTGATAGTTCTCAAGGCCTGTTACAGGATGGGTCAAGAGTTTAGAGAGCCAACCGGGAAATTCCAATTCGGCACGCGCAAAGTCATAGACACCTGCCTCGAAGTATTCGCGATTGGCGTTCACCGTCCCGACGACAAGTTTGTTCCCAAGCACAATGTCGAGATTGATCTTGTCGGCCGGTACCGAATGCTCGCGGTCGCCACCCGTCACACTCGCCAACACAAGCACGCCGTTCTTGCCGAGACATTCCATGGCTTCGAAGACCACGGGGGAATAGCCGGTCGCCTCGAACATGAGATCGAATGGGCCAAAGCGTTTCGCGGCTTCTCGGATCGACAGATCCTTCGTTGAGATGTACCGCACACCCAATTCCGCCAGGAGATCGAGATTGCGTGAGGGCCCGCTCTGTTTTCCAAAGCTGGTGACGTCGAAACCCTTCATCTTCAGCGAGAGAGCAGCGAGCAATCCCACAGTCCCCGCGCCGAGCACCGCCGCTTTCTTGGGTCTCCAGATCTTAAACCGTCGTTGCGCCTCGTAGGCCTGGATGATGCCCTTTTCGATAATCGACATCGGCTCGAGCAGGACGGCGACGTCCTTGAGCCCTTTAGGAACCTTCACCAAATATTCCGGGTCGTCGACGAACAGCTCGGTCAAATATCCGTGGCGGAGGTTGATCCCCCGCTCGTAGTAGATATCCTCGCTGGTCATGTCGTATTGGCCGATCTGATCGTAGAAGCTGCCGCCGGGTCGACGAACCGTCGGGACCACATAGTCGCCTGGCATGAATTCATCTACATTGGCTCCGACTTCCAGCACGCGGCCGAAGCACTCGTGACCGATCACGAGGAAGTCATAGCCGGGAGGTGCCTGTCCATATTCAGCAGCATTGATCTCTTTGTCCGTCCCATCGACCCCAACGGCCAGCACTTGCACCAACACGCCTCGCCTGTTCGGGACCTCGTGGACCGACGGCTTTGGCAGTTCCGCCAGGTGGATTGAGTTTGGCTTTCCCGGAAGCACAGCTATCGCTCTCATCGCATGTTCTCCTATCTGCCAGGCCAACCTTAGCCATCGTGACGCATACTGGTGAGCGCTTCACCCAACGTCCAAATCGATGCTCCGAGCAGTGCCAGGTCCTTCAACAAGAATTGTCCGGGCGCGACCGACAGAGCGGGAAACCCACCTAAGCTGGCCTCCCACACAGGCGGAGTCGATAGCATGAAACTGAGGGTGCCTAAAAACAGCACTGCAGCCAGGGCGCTGCCCGCGGCTGAGATCCTGGCAGAGACCGGCCTGGCTGCGATCATCACCCCAATGGCAATTTCCAGCACCCCGAGCCAGTTCGAGAAGGCCTGCACGCTGAAAATGTTATAGAGCCAGCTCATCAATGGACTATTGGCTACCAATGGTTGAATGCCGTTCGCTTCGTAGGCGGAAAACTTCATCGCTCCGATCCAGGCAAAGACCACAACAAGTCCGTAGCGGGTCATAAATGTTCCCAGGGCCTGCAGTTTCTCGGTCAACGCGATGTCGCTCTCGATCTGCATGGTGGCGGTGGCTGTCCTGCTCATGGCAAGTCTCCTTATCTGAACTGAGGTTAAAAAAAGTAATCTCCTTCATTGATGTCGCGTAGTCGCCCAAGCCCTATTGTCCTTACATGACGTTCTCTCCATATATGTGAGGGATGTTGAAGATCCTGGCGCGTATAACGCCTCGTCAATGAAGAGCCCTGGCCAGATATCAAATATTTATTAGGAAAGGACGCTCTAGCGGGTGTGGCGCGCGGCGAACTGTTGGCGCAGACGAAGACGATTCAATGCTGACGGATAACGCGCAGGGAGGCGTCTCAGCGCAGTAGACACAAGGCTGAGCTGTGCCAGGTACACGCGGCACGAAGCGCAAGACATGAGGTGCAACCCGACACGGATATTGGTCAGAATCGAAAGTCGGTTATCCAGGTATTCGGAGGCTCGATTAGTGACCTCGCGGCACGTTAACCCGCTGTGGAGCCATTGCAAAGGATGGTCTTTCATGCAGGGAGCCCTTCCATATCGAGGTATTATCCCTGTGTCGCGTCGTCCCGTGATTTCTTACAGGGCCTTCTTACCGCCCTCAAGGTACGATTCGACTGCCTGTCTGACCCGTTCCCGCGCCCGGTGCAACCGGACGTAGAGATTAGTCTCTGTGATCTTCAGAAGTTCGCATACTTCTTTGACTTCCACTCCCTCGACGTCGCGGAGAATTAAGACTTCTTTCAGTGTCATGGGCAGGGCATCTATGGCCTGATTCATCGCATTGACTGCCTGTTGCGAGGCCAGCAGCTTCTCGGGGGTCTGCTCATCCCAGGGCTGTGGCGGGAAAGCCCAGTGACCGGCCCATTCTCCGGACTGCTGAAATCGGGACGGGTCCACCGCCTCTTCACTATCATCATCGTAGGATTCGAACGCGGAGAAGGTTGTATGCCGTTTCTCGCGAATGCCCCGATCCTTCGCCTTGTGGATCAGAATTCCGAAGATCCAGGTCCGGAGCGACGACCGCCCCTCAAATCGATCGAGGCCCTCGATCACGGCCATCCAGGTGTCCTGAACAACTTCCTCTGCCATTTCTCGATCGGCCACGTGTCCCATCGCCATACGGATGAGGGCGCCATGGTGCTTATTGACCAATTCATTAAAGGCGCCTTCGTCGCCCTTGCGAAGTCGAGAGATGAGTTGTTGTTCATCTCTTGTCAATACTTCGTCGTTGGTCGACAACCTAGCCCGTCCACGCAAGGGCATTGATACGGGCGACTGGGAATGAATGGTAGCAATAGGATTCATGATCGGCCTCCGATGTGCAGCAGCTCCGTCACAAAACGAGGAGCACTGATAAGGGTGACTTGCTTATGGGGAAGGCTCCTCAGCACCTTGACCCCTTTTTCATCTAAGAAATCCACGCCGGAGCAATCCAATTGGATCGATGTGCGGCGTTTCAATTCGGCACGACATTCGCCGTCGAGAAGCTCCGCCCACTGACCGGTGATTTTCCCTTCAAGCTTCAGGATCACTCGGCTCCCATTCATTTCTTTCTTCGTTATTTTCAACATCTGGTGTCTCCCTCCGTGACCACCTCTTCAGCAACGCTTGTGCCCAGCCGGGAACTGCCAGAGGGGCATGCTCTAACCTGTTGAAACAGCAGTCCGGTTTTCGGTTCGGCTCTCGCAAATCGGCGCGATCGTGTGAAAGAAATCCAGAAAGGATTCCCAAAATATTGGGACAGTCACAATATTTCGGGAAAATGATGGACAGAGGGCTGAGTAGTGAAGATTCAGCTGTGGTTGAGTGAAGGCTGGCTGTGAGAGGAAAGACTAATCAGACTTGAAGGCTATGCGGGACGGGAGATGCCAAGCTTTTTCATGCGCGCTTCCATCGTCGTGGCATTCAGCCCCAGAATCTTTGCAGCACCCTTTTCACCGCTGACGCGCCAATTCGTTTGGTGGAGAACTGCCAGAATGTGCGCGCGTTCAACCTCATCTAATGTCGCGGCGGCGGGGCCATTACCGGGTAGGGTTATGTTCCTGGGCATCCAGTCGCCAAGTTCGAGTTCCGTGCCCTGACTCAATATCACGGCGCGCTCGATCACATGTTCCAGCTCGCGGATATTCCCTGGCCAGGGATTCTGCTTCAACAATTCCATAGCCTTGGAAGAAACGGATTCGACCTTTTTGCCCATTGCGCTAGAATATTTCTTCACGAAGTAGGACACCAGCAGAGGAACGTCCTGTTGGCGCTCACGCAACGCCGGCAACGCTATTGGGAACACCTTGAGTCGGTAGTAGAGATCCGAGCGGAACCGACCTTCTCGCACTTCTGTTTCCAAGTCTCGGTTCGTGGCGGCCACCACCCGGACGTTGACTTTAATCGTTTTGGTACTGCCCAGACGCTCGAACTCCCCTTCCTGCAACACACGCAGTAACTTCGTTTGCAAATCGAGCGGGATCTCGCCGACTTCGTCCAAAAAGATCGTAGCCTTATCGGCCAACTCAAAGCGGCCGATCTTTCGTGCCAGCGCGCCGGTGAAAGCACCCTTCTCATGCCCGAATAACTCGCTTTCGATCAATCCGGCTGGGATGGCTGCACAATTGACCTTCACCAGCACACCTTGTTTTCGATTACTCAAATTGTGAATGGCCCGAGCAATCAACTCTTTCCCGGTTCCTGTCTCCCCCGTTACCAGGACCGTCGCATCCGTGGTCGCCACCTTCTCGATCGCCTGAAGCACTTTTTTGATGGGGGCGGACGTGCCGATAATCTCCTCAAAATTATGCGTGGTTTTGATTTCCTCTTGGAGATAGACGTTCGCAGCTTCCAAGCGGGCTTTCTCCTGCTCGATCAACACCTTCTCGGTGATGTCGACGAACATCGTCCGCGTGTACGTCCCGCTCGGGTCTGGCCGTGACCACCATTGAATCCAGAGCGGCTTGCCGTTGTCCTTGCGCCGGAGTTCCAGCACGACGCCGCTGGTGTCGATGCCCTTGCCAACGGAGTCGAATGCCTCTTTCAGGCGGCGCTGCGCGTCCGGCGTATCAGGAATGAACGAAAAACCGTACGTGCCGGCCACCTGCTCCTCCCTGATGCCCAGCGTTTTCAACGCGGTGCGATTGGCACGGAGAAATTTGGAATCGAGCCCTTCGTTGACGTAGGCAATCGGTGCCTCCTCGAAAAGATCGCGCAGCCGCTCCTCGTTCTCTTTCAGAAGCAGTTCTATATGCAGCCGTTCCAGTTCGGCACCGGCGCGTGCACCAAAGATCTTGAAGACAGACAAATCCAGCTGTCCCAATCCCATGCGCTTGGTATCCATGACGGCCAAGTGCCCCAACACCTGCCCCCTTGCGCTGATGACCGGAATTGCCAGATAACTCTTCACTCCCAGACCATGTAAGTCGTCGCGGTGAAGCGGGAACTGGTCGGCCACATTGTCTTCGCAATGGTATAAGTCGCCGGCTAACACCTTCTCGCACGGTGTATGGGCGATGGCATATTCGAAGTTGGTTTTGAAATGATCACCGGCCCAAAAGGCCAGCGTACGCACCTTCGTCCGATCGACGCAGAATTCGGACACAAAGGCATAGGTGACGTCCAGCGCGGTCGCCAAGTTCTTGACCAGAGAATGGAAAAACTCGCCCCCGACTGCTTGTGCTGTACCTTCCGAGATCGCCCGCAACGTGGTCTCTCGTTCCTTGAGCGAGTGTTCCATGACTTGACGATGGATCTCGACTCCAGCCCGCTCGCCAAATAGTTTGAAGACATCAATTTCTTCACTGCTCAGCAACATGGGTTTCACATCCATCGCCACCAAGTGGCCGAGTACCGTTCCCTTGGGATCTTTCAACGGCACTGCCAGATAACCCGTGACCCCCATCGTGACGAGGTCGTGATCGCGCGGGAACATTTTGTGAACGTCCTGCGGATAGTGGCAGGTTTTACCGGCGATCACGTCCTCACAGGGCGTGCCATCCAGGTTGAATTCAACCGGATCCATGTACCCATCACCTTTCCAGAATGCGAGCGTTCGGATGTTTGATCCAGGCAAGAGATAGCCGACAAAGGAATAGCGAATGTTCAAGGCGGCTGCCACGTGCCGGACGAGTTCGCGGAGAAAGTCACTGCCTGTAGAAGTAATGGTGCCTTCGACGAGCGAACGGAGGAATTCGTCCGCCTTGTGACGCGCCTCAAGCCGTTTGGGATCGTTGAGCGAGGTGATGCCGTCTGCCATGCAGACCTTTCCCTTGGCTATGACTTGCTACTGCTTTGGAGAGGGGGAAGCTTAGCACCGGCAGGAATAGCCCGCAACATATGGCTATCCGAAGACATCAGGGAGAAACTAATTGCAGCGCATGCCCGTCTGGGTCGCGGATAAGAAGTCGTTTCCCGTACCCCAAGCTCGTATCAGGCAAGGTGACGACCCCGGATGACACAAAGGGTGCCATCCCATTCAGCATCGCGGCCGCTACTTCCACATCAGACACGACCAGCGTCGTCTGCCAATGCCAGAGATCAGTAGGACGCGAATCGGCCGGCATGGGTCGGCCTGCGACCGGCCGTTCATATTCTAGAAATTCAGCGCCGGGTGGACTCATTAAGGGCGTAAGACCGGTCACACGTGCACGGGCTCCCGGAAGACTGTCCAAATGTTCCTGTTCGGTACCCATATTGAGTGTGCCACCTGCGACGGTGAGGCCCAGCAGATCACGGTAGAACCTGATGCTGTTCTCCGTACTCCGCACGGTCATCGCCGTATGATCGATACCCAGGAAAAGATCTTGTCCCGGTTTCTTCCACAGTGGATTTCCCTTCCCATCTGGGAACCAGAGCAACTCTAGATTATGCCCATCAGGGTCGCGGAACTTAATTGCTTGAATGCCTGCCGCTGCTGAATTCGAAACAGGAATCGTCTGCGGACGTGGAGAGATCTGCCGCACATGGTGCTTGCGCAGACGTGCCCAGGCCTCTTCCATATTGCGCACCACAATGGCGAAGTGTTGAAACCAAAGATCGTTACTATAGGAAGGAGCTGGAATCTGCCGCAGATCCGGCGGGGAGAGGAACTCCGTCAGCTCTAACTGATGGTTCCCTAGCCGCATCCGGACAATGCGCGCCCGCACACCGAAGACACCCCAGAGCTGATCGTACTCCGGCCCGTCGACTTCAACGTCGCTCACCGTCTCAAAAGTCAGCACATCACGATAGAAGGCCATGGAGCGATCCATATTGGAGACGGTAAAGCCGACGGCAGCAATCGAGTGGACCGTCACGGGAGCTTCGGAGGCATGCGATGCCGCTGCTCCGTATAACGAAACGATGATCATGCAGATTGCGAAATGTGCAATCTTCTTCATAGTTAATTTAGGGCGGTTCCTGCCAGTTCCCTCGCTGCAGATGAGAGGGTGACCGGCGGAGCTTGACCGCGAGCGATGTGGAATTGAACCAAATCCTTCGAGAAGATCACATCGAGCATCCAATCGAGCACGACACGGACCTTCTTTTCAATACGTGGCAACTTGCTCAAATAGATGAAGCGCCACAAGGACCAGGCGATGACTCCGGAAAAATTGAATCCCAGAATTCTCGCGACACCCGTGCGCCGTCCGATGGCGGCCAGCTGGCCAAGCGTCTTGAACCGGAACGGTTGTTTATCGGACCCTTGCAACGATGCCAGGACATTGCGCGCGGTGATTTTGGCTTCACGGAGCGCATGCTGCCCGGTCGGTGGATGGGAGCCGCCAGTCAAGGGATCGGGAATCACGGCGCAATCGCCCAATGCCCAAACACCACGCCAATCAGGCACTTCGAGACAGTCGTTGACCAGCACACGCCCCCTTTTTGTCTGGCAAGGCAACGTGGCTAACAACGGATTCGGCGAAGTGCCGGCCGTCCAAACCAGGGTCCGGCTTGTGATACGAGCCCCATCACTCAAATAGACCTCATTGTCAGAGAGTTTCACGACCTTTGTATTGGTATGAATCTCGACGTCGCGGGCCAACAGCTTCTCCTGTGCATAGCGTCCAAGCGCTTCGCCGAGTTCCGGCAGAATCACCGGCCCGGAATGCACCAGTACCAGTCGGAGCATCTCAGGCTTCAGATGCGGATAGAAGTGCAGCGCCTCGCGAAGAAAATCATTCATACCTGCGATCGTCTCCACGCCGGCGAATCCACCGCCTGCGACGACAAAGGTTAATAGCGGCTTCCGCAGCGAAGCCGCACATTCGAAGTTGGCTTCTTCCAGATGGGCGATCATGCGATTGCGGAGATAAATGGCGTCACCGAGCGTCCTCATGGTCAGGGCGCGTTCCGCAAGGCCAGGAAGATTGTAAAAATTCGTCACTGAGCCGAGTGCCAGTATTAAGTGATCGTACGGCAAGGTATGCCGATGGTGCGTCTCCCCATGCGTGACTCGAACCTGCCGCTGTTCGAGATCGATGGACGCCACCTCACCGTGAAAAAATTCAACGCGGCGCAAGAGTTTGCGAATCGGATTCACGATATTGGTCATGTCAAGGTCGCTTGAGGCCACCTCGTGCAGCATCGGGGTAAACAGAAAGAAGTTCTCGCGGTTCACGAGGGTGACGTCGAACGACGATTCCCGTCTGAGAATTCTTTCAAACTCCAAGGCGGTATACACACCCCCGAACCCGCCACCCAAAATGACGATATGCTTGCGACCTGGCGTGATCTGGCAGGCCTCATCATGATCGCCTTCGAGCATTCTCGCGATCATGTGGCGATCCTTTCCAAAAGGTGATCCCCAACCCGTAGGGCATTCGCAATAATGGTCAGTGAGGGATTCACGGCACTGCTGGAGACAAAAAAGCTGGCGTCGACCACATAGAGATTGTCCACATCGTGTGTCTTGCAGTTCACGTCGAGGACCGAGGTTTTGGGATTGCGCCCGAACCGGACGGTGCCGCATTGATGTGCCGTCCCGGCAATAGGAATCTTCTTCCCGAGATACAAATGTTGAGGGATGAGTCGGTCTTCACACCCAAGCCGATTGAGCATGCTTTTGAGCTTGGCTGCCAAGCGCCTGTGCGCTGCTAGATTGTTTTCCCTATAGATCAGGGTGATGGCACCCGTTTTATCCACGAGCACACGGTTCTGCGGATCGGGCAGATCCTCGGAGGTCATCCAGAAATCGAGGGAATGTTTCGCCAGGACATCCAGCGCAAGGCCAGGTGCAAAAGCCGGTGCTCCTGTTCTCAACATCTCGAGATCCTGTTTACCGACCATGGAGATGTGGCCCATCGGGTACTCCCATTCCGCAGAAGGACAATAAAAATCATTGAGGCCGATGGTTTTTTGAAAGACGGTCGTGTTTGGGCGCTTTGAGATTGCCAGCATGGCTGAGTTGTTGTGACACATGTAGTTCCGTCCGACCATGTCGGAGCAATTCGCCAATCCGTTCGGATGCTGGTCATTGGCCGACTTCAACAGGAGTGCCGCCGAATTGATTGCGCCGCACGAGACCACGACGATGTTGGCTCGATAGGTTTCCCGCTGCCCGTTTCGTTCAACCACGACGCCTGTGACTTCCCGTCCGGACGCGCCGGTCTCGAGCCTTGTCACCATCGCATGAGTGAACATCGTGACATTCGGATAGCGTAACGCCGGTTCGACGCAGATCACCTGCGAATCGGCCTTGGCACCGAGCAGGCAGGGAAATCCGTCGCAAGTATTGCAACGGATACAGACACTTTTCTCCTTCTGCTCCTCATCGAGCATTACGCCGACCGGGAGGTGAAAGGGGTGGTAACCCATCTTTATCCAGTCATCGTGCAGTTCCTGGATGCGCGGTTCGTGTTTCAGCGGCGTGTACCTGTATTGTGCGCTGACTGGCGGAGCATTCGGATCTTCACCATGCCTTCCGTGCACGTGATAGAGATGTTCGGCCTGCGTGTAATAGGGTTCGAGGTCGTCATAGCGAATCGGCCATTCCGGCGAAATCCCTCCTTGATGTTTGACTTCGCCGAAATCCTGCGCTCGCATGCGAAGGAGTGCTGCACCATACACTTTGGAATTACCGCCCACGTTGTAGTGAATTCCGGGGTGAAATGTATCGCCGTTCTTGTCACGCCAGGTTTCCTTGGCCTTATAGCGATTCTCGATGAAGACGGTCCGGCTACTCCAATTATCCTTTTCGCGCGGGATGTAGCCCCCTCGCTCCAGGAGAAGGATTTTTTTACCCGATGGGGCAAGCTTATGGGCCAAGGTGCCGCCGCCTGGACCGGTGCCGATGATAACGACGTCGTAGTGTGAATCCGAAGACATGAGAAATAGTCGGCTATCTCACAGAAGTCTTACAGGAATCTGCAATTTGGGTCTTCGCTTCAGGTCGATGCGCTGGTCTATGGCATCAAGTCAGTAGGTGGGTCTCTAGACGAGCATCATTCTCCGGACTGTTGAATCAGCTTTGCGACCAACCCAGTCCAGCCGGTCTGATGGCTTGCACCAATTCCTGCGCCGTTGTCGCCGTGGAAGTATTCGTAGAACAAGATGTGGTTGCGCCAATGTGGGTCCTCTTGGAATTGGTTCGCCCCGCCGAAAACAGGACGTTTTCCGTCGGCATTCTGGAGGAAGATGTGGATCAAACGGCGGGAGATTTCCGTCGCAACTTTCAGGAGAGTGGATTGATGGCCCGAGGCTGTCGGGTACTCGACTTTGTACTGGTCGCCGAGAAAGTAATGAAATTTTTGTAGTGACTCGATCAGGAGATAGTTGAGTGGGAACCAGACTGGTCCACGCCAATTCGAATTGCCGCCGAACAAATTGGTACTGGATTCCGCTGGTTCATAATCCACACGATGCTCTCTACCCATCACCGAGATCGCATACGGGTGATCGCGGTGGTAACGCGAAAGCGCACGAATACCGCAGGGTGAGAGAAATTCGTTTTCGTCCAACATATAGCGGAGCACCGATTTCAGCCGGTCGCGGCTGACGAGTGAGAGAAATCGTCTGACGCTGCCGTCATGGGATTGCGTTTCAACATGCTGTGCAAAGTCCGGCCGGTTCTCGATGAACCACTGCATTCGGTGCTTGAAACGCGGTAGAGCGTCGACGAGATCTGAATCGAGCGTTTCGACCGCAAATAGAGGGATGAGGCCGACCATTGAGCGAACCTTCATGTGCTTGGTTTCGCCGTTGGGCAGGTGCAGCACGTCGTAAAAGAAGCCGTCCTCGCGATCCCACAACTCAATTTTCTCCTTGCCGATATTGTTCATGGCACGGCAGATGTAGACAAAGTGCTCGAAGAATTTGCTGGCGACGTCTTCGTACGCCTGATTGTCCCGGGCGAGCTCCAAAGCGATCGTGAGCATGTTCAGGCAATACATGCCCATCCAACTGGTGGCATCCGATTGTTCAATGTGTCCCCCAGTCGGCAGCGGCGCACTCCGATCGAACACCCCAATATTGTCAAGGCCGAGAAACCCGCCTTGGAAGATGTTCTTTCCTTCGGCGTCTTTACGATTTACCCACCAGGTAAAGTTCAATAACAGTTTATGGAAAACTCGCTCGAGAAACCTGCGATCGCCGGCGCCGTTCATTTTCTTGTCGATTTTATAGACGCGCCAAGCCGCCCAGGCATGGACCGGTGGATTCACGTCGCCGAACGCCCATTCGTAGGCCGGAATCTGTCCGTTGGGATGCATGTACCATTCGCGCAACATGAGGACGAGCTGTTCCTTGGCAAATGTCGAATCGACGAGTGCAAGCGGGATACAATGAAATGCGAGATCCCACGCCGCATACCAAGGATATTCCCATTTATCCGGCATCGAGATGACATCGGCGTTATAGAGGTGTGTCCAGTCTGCATTGCGGCCCTGTAGACGCTCGTGCGGTGGCCTCTCAGAAGTCGGATCGCCCTTGAGCCATCGATTGATGTCGTAATGGTAGAACTGTTTGCTCCAGAGCAATCCGGCAAAGGCTTGTCGCTGCACACGGCGCGCATCTTCCGATACATGGCTTGGTGCAAGTCTGTCATAGAACTCATTTGCTTCCTGAAGACGGTTAGTGAACACACGATCGAAGTCTTCCTCCGCGAAACCACGAGGTTGTACCTCGTTTGTAAATTGCAAACGAATGGTCGTTGTCTCATTGGGTGCAAGCGTCAGCACATATTGAGCCGCAGCTTTCGTGCCCACGTGGTCTGGATTGACGGCCTCCTTCTGGCCTTCCACGACGTAATTGTGAAAGGCATCCTTCGCATATGGGGGACCTTCTGGGTCGCCATACAATCGGCGCGTGTTGGTCTCATTTTCGGTAAAGAGCAGAACCGGTTGACCTTCGCACAGTAACCGACGCAGACCATACTGCTCATGCGTCGTCTCGATGACGCTCATGTGTTCCATCGACTCGCCTTGCTTGAGACACGGCCGCCGAATGCCTGATCCCCAGGACCATGTGTTGCGATACCAAAGCGTGGGAAGCACGGTGAGCTCCGCATGCTCCGGACCGCGATTCACGACCTGGATTCGCATGTACACCTCTTCTGGCGTCGTTTTGGCATACTCTATGAAGACGTCGAAATAGCGATTCTCGTCAAAAACTCCCGTATCGATCAATTCAAACTCAAGATCCTGGCGCGCTCGCCGGCGATTCTCCTCGACGAGCCTGGTGTAAGGAAACGCTGCCTGTGGGTACTTATAGAGAAATTTCATGTAGGAATGAGTCGGTGTCGAATCCAAGTAGTAGTAGTACTCCTTGACATCCTCGCCATGATTTCCTTCGTTACCGGTCAGCCCAAAGAGTCGTTCTTTCAAGATTGGATCGCGTCCATTCCATAAGGCCAAGGCGAAGCAGATCAATTGATGACGATCGCAAATGCCCGCGAGGCCATCTTCGTTCCAACGATACGCACGCGATCTGGCATGATCGTGAGGAAACGATTCCCATGCCTGGCCATGACGACTATAGTCTTCCCGTACCGTTCCCCATGCACGTTCGCTCAAATAGGGCCCCCACCGTTTCCAGTGGCGCTGACGCCGCGCGTCCTCTTGAAGGCGCTGCTGTTCTGCCAGGGTTGCCGGTTGCGAGGTTGAAGGGTTCTGACGATGTGGAGTCATACGATTGGAGTCGGCCGGCTTCTGGAAGTCTTACAGGGCACTAAAAATGGGCGCCGTCTGTGGTTACACGGAGACGATACACTGAAGTCCCGCCCGTAATGAACAAAGTCTTGCCGTCCTCTCCCCACGCGAGGTTCGAAGTCGGTTGCCCGGTCTCGATCGTCCCAAGAAGCATGCCATCCGGGGCTATCACGCTGAGTCCACCAGGCCGAGCGCCAAAGATGTTTCCATGTCGATCCACTTTGAATCCGTCCGGACCAAAGAATGGGTCACGTTGCCACCTGCTGGCATCGAATAGGACTCGACCGTTGGCAATCGTTCCATCTTGTTTCACATCGTATGCCAGCCAGGCGGCCCGCTTCGGATCCACATCAGAGACGTAGAGAACCCGTTCATCCGGTGAGAACGCAATGCCATTCGGCGCTTTGATGTTTTCTATGAGTAAGGAGATCTTCCCATCCTTCGCAACGCGATAGACGCCTTGCACTGACGCTTTGTCTGGATCGTCGAATACCTTCGGAAGGCCAAAGGGCGGATCCGTGAAGTAAATCGCGCCATCGGATTTAAAAACCAGATCGTTGGGACTGTTGATGCGATGGCCGTCGTAGCGACCGGCCAATGGAGTGATGCGACCATCCGCTTCCAATCTCCCGATCTCTCTATCGCCGTGACGGCAGAGCACGAGCTGCCCATTCGCATCCAGTGCCAGTCCGTTTGAGCCCGGCTCTTTACCCGGAAAGGGCGTGTTGCCACTGTACCCGCTGTTTGCAAGAAATACGCTCACACTCTCGCCAGGCTTCCATCGATACACAACGTTCGCCGGAATGTCCGAGAAGAGGAGATAGCCGCCCTGTTTGTCCCAGACGGGTCCTTCTACCCAGGTGAACCCATCAGCAATCTTTTCCAACTTTGCATCCTTCGGAACCAGTTGATCGAAGCGTGGATCAAGACGATCGATTTTAAAGGGAGTGTCTGCACCCTTGCTTTCTCGGAGAGCAGAGGTCAAGACAAGGGAACATAGGACTCCACAGGCCACGAAAGACTTGAGCATCATGAAAAACGACTTGCGCACGTCCTTGTCTCCTTCAGGCCTATACGGCACAAAATTCAAGATCATGGCCATCAGGGTCCGAAAAATAGAGAGACTGAGCATTCATCCACGACAATTCAACCGGTCCAAGAACCGAAACACCATGCTCCTCAAGGCTACGCTTCAGACTAACGAGATCGTTGGCGCCGACGAGAAACGCGAAGTGCTGCTGCAACCAAGGACCTTTGTGTTCCTGCAAGACGACCATTCCAGTCTTTCCGTTTAGCCAAAGAAATAGCCACCCACGCTCAGAATCGAGAAGGCCATGCTGAAAGCCGAGGATGTCCCTATAGAAATTTGCGGCGCGTTCTAAATTCTTCACACGAATAGCAATCTCGAAAATTCCTTTCACTTGCATGCTCAATTCTCCCTCCATCGCAAGAACGCAACTTTATGGTCGTATGCCAGGGATGTTGAGTCGGATCCGATAGATCCCCGTGAGCGCGGTGATGTAGAGCGTCTTTCCATCGTCGTCACCCCAGGCCATGTTGTGCGGATCTTCAGGTCCTTTGATCAGGCCGAGATGTTTCCCTTCCGGCGAGATAATCCAGAGTCCGCCCGGGCCAGTTGAGTAGAGGTTTCCCTCTTGATCGACCTTTAGTCCATCCAAGGCATCATTGCCCGGTGCATGCGTCATGTCGAAAAACACCTTGCTGTTCGTCAGCGTGCAGTCACCATTCACGTTGTAGCGGAGGATGACTTTCTTCTTGTCGTTCCAGTTATTCACATACAGTGTCTTTTCATCGGGGGACAGCGCAATCCCATTGGGCGCGTCGAGATCCGTGCTGACGACTTGTACTATGCCGTCTTTGACACAATAGACGCCACTGAAGGGCAGTTCCTTGCGTGGATCATTAAACACGCTTGGTAGTCCGAATGGCGGGTCCGTGAAGTACAGGGCGCCGTCAGAGCGATAGACGAGATCGTTCGGACTGTTCAGCCGTTTGCCGTCATAGCGATCCGCCAACACGGTAATGTTGCCTCGCGGCTCAATGCGGATCACTCGCCGGTTACCATGTTGATTAATGGTGAGCCGGCCCTGTTTGTCCAGCGTGAGTCCATTTGAGCCAGGCTGATGATATTCGCCGATGTTGAATCCACTATAGCCACTCTTCGTGCGAAACACGGACACCTGTCCTTCCTGCGACCACCGGTAGATTGTATTGTTATTGGGATCACTGAAGAGAAGATGCCCAGAGACATTGGCCGTCGCCGGTACCCATACCGGTCCTTCCGTAAAGAGAAAGCCTCCAGCCAGCTTTTCGAGCCGGGTGCCAGGCGAAATGATGCGATCAAGTGCCGGATCGGCTTTCAGGATCTCCGTCGCGACAAATTCGGTATGGCCGATGTGATTCGATTTATAGAAATCGAGAGTGGCGGACCGGACCCAAATGAAGTTTCCCGGCGGGTTTGACAGTGGCCCGTTGATGCCAAACACAGCCAGTTGAATTTTCTGACCAGGTTGCGCATTTCTCGTGAGAACAATTCGATTCGGCGCGTTGAACCCTTTCACGAGCTGTCCGCCTGCCTGCCCCAACACCAAAGGGAGTTTCCCATCGACCCACACGTGTCAGTCCTTACAGGTACAAGTGGAGAGAAAT
>CAMLHQ010000026.1 GCA_946479785.1 uncultured Nitrospira sp. | reverse complement strand
CGCGGAACATTCGTAATGACGCACTCGCCGCCGCCGAGAATCGTCGAGGCTAAAATCGGCAGGGCAGAATTTTTGGCTCCGCTGATCTGAACGACCCCGCGGAGAGGAATCCCACCTGAAATGACGATCTTGTCCATGGCGCGTCCGCGTTATCCTGCCCGCACGGCGATCAACACACGGTCAATACCGGCCTCGTCCGGTGCGGTTTCCACGGATGAGTAGGCCGGCTTGCTTCTGACCATTGCCTGCACATCAGCACTCTGCCCCAGCCCCAGTTCCATAAGCAGGAGGCCGCCGGGCGCCAGATACGGAATCGCCTCATTCAACAGCCGCTCATGCAACTCCGTCCCCCGTGGCCCTGCCACGAGGGCCAAGCGCGGCTCATATCGGCTCACTTCCGGTTGAAGACCGGACCAATCAGACTCGCAAATATACGGCGGGTTAGAGACAATCGCGGTCACTGCTCCCTCAATGCCTAACCCCGCCAAAGGGGCAAAGAGATTTCCCTCCAACCAGGTGATCGACGTCTCCACGGAGTGGCGTCGTGCATTTTGTTTGGCCGTCTCCAAAGCCCGAGCGGAAAGGTCGATTGCCAGCATCCTTCCACCCGGAATCGATCGAGCCAGCGACACGGCCAGACAACCGGACCCGGTACCGACATCGATGAGCGTCGGATGAGGCACTCCGGGGAGGCGACGAGCCGTCTCACGGACTAGCAACTCCGTTTCAGGACGGGGAATCAGCACCGTCGAGTTCACTTCGAATTCGAGACCGCAAAATTCCTGTGTTCCGAGGATGTATTGGAGCGGTTCCCTCGCGGTCCTGCGGGCGACGATTTCTTTCACCCTAGCGACGTCATGTTCGGAGAGCAGCCGGTCTCGATCGACGACCTGTCGTAATCCGGAGAGACTGAGCGCATGTTCAATGAGCCAGAGAGCTTCTTGATCTGCTGACTCGATTCCAGCGGCACGCAGCTGGCGACGAACCTCTCCAATCAACGAATCGATCGTGCAAGCCTTCCCTTCAAGCTGAGCGGTTCTGGTCACGAGGCCTCCGCGACTGCGGCGTGATCCCGTTGCGCGCGCAAGGCCTCAACGAATTCGTCCATATCGCCCGCTAGTACCTGCTCCAGTTTATGCAGCGTTAACCCCACACGATGATCCGTCACACGATTCTGCGGAAAGTTGTATGTGCGAATCTTCTCACTGCGATCGCCGGTCCCCACTTGCGCCTTTCGGCTCTGAGCAATCTCGGCCTCCTGTCTTTCACGTTCCGCTTCGACGATTCTGGCACGCAATGTTCGCATGGCCTTCGTACGATTTTTCAGTTGCGACCGCTCATCCTGACAGGAGACCACCACCCCTGTCGGAAGGTGCGTGATGCGTACGGCCGAATAGGTCGTGTTGACGCTCTGGCCGCCGGCCCCGGATGAGCAAAATGTATCGATTCGCAAATCCTTCGGATCAATCTGCACATCGACCTCGTCGACTTCGGGCATGACTGCTACGGTAACCGTCGACGTATGGATCCGACCAGCCGCTTCCGTCACAGGCACACGCTGCACGCGATGAACTCCGCTTTCATATTTGAACAAACCGTAGCCGCCCTTGCCTTCGATCACCGCAATGACCGTTTTGTAGCCGCCTTTGCCGGTTTCAGAAGCTTCGACGATATCGACTTTCAACTTGTGCCGCTCCGCGAATTTCACGTACATCCGGAAGAGGTCCCCGGCGAACAACGCGGCCTCATCTCCACCGGTCCCGGCTCGGATCTCCAAAAAGAGATTCTTCTCGTCACGAGGATCCTTCGGCGTCAGATGGTCCAGCACCCGCATTTGGAGTTCGTCCCGCTCTGCTTGGAGCTGCGCAGTCTCTTCGGTCGCCAATAAATGCAGCTCTGCTCCGGCAGAGGAATCCGCCAACATGTGCGCAGCCTCATCGAGTTGCTTGAGAATATCCTGATAGCGATGGAAGAGCTGTGCGACCGCTTCAAGCTCCGTCCGCTCCTTCGTCAATTTGACCAACAGGGCCGGCTGACTGATGATGGACGGGTCCGTGAGCTGTGTGGTCAGCTCATCGTGTCGACTGGCCGACGACTCCCATTTTTTCAATAACCCCGCGTCCATACGAGTCCCTCAATCCACAGGCCCGCAAGTCGGCACAAAAAAAGAAGAGACCCTGCCTCAGCGAAGCAGGGTCTCTTCTATGTTGGCTAAACTTGCTACTTGCCCTTCTTCGCGTACTTCTTCTTGAACCGTTCGACCCGTCCTTCGGTATCGACGATCTTTTGCGTGCCGGTAAAAAACGGATGGCAGCTCGAGCAAATATCGACGTTGATATCTCCGACGGTCGATCTGGTCTTGTAGCTGTTGCCGCAGGCGCAATGCACTGTGGCTTCCCGATACAGCGGATGAATACCCTTCTTCATAATCCCACTCCTACCGTCAATCGCTCACCTTCGCCCATTCGAAGGCGCGGTCACTGTACCTTGTCTTGCAGCCGGATACAAGTCGGGTGGCTATCGGTTCATGGACTGCAAGAATTCCTGGTTGGTCTTGGTGCCCTGCACCTTATCCATCAAAAATTCCATGGCTTCCATGGTACCCAACGGGCTGAGGACCTTGCGCAGGATCCACATCTTGTTGAGCCGATCCTTGTCCACAAGCAGCTCTTCTTTTCTCGTCCCGGACTGACTGATATCGATGGCCGGGAAGATGCGCTTGTCGGCTAAGCGACGGTCCAGATGGACCTCCATGTTGCCGGTCCCTTTGAACTCTTCGAAAATCACGTCGTCCATGCGACTGCCGGTGTCGACCAATGCGGTCGCCATGATCGTCAGGCTGCCGCCATTTTCGATATTACGGGCGGCGCCAAAGAAGCGCTTCGGCCGTTGCAGCGCGTTCGAATCAAGACCACCCGACAACACCTTGCCGCTCGGCGGGGCAATCGTGTTGTAGGCGCGGGCAAGACGCGTGATGCTGTCCAGCAGAATGACCACATCCTTCTTGTGTTCGACCAACCGCTTGGCCTTTTCCAAGACCATTTCGGCGACTTGGGCATGGCGCTGCGCCGGTTCATCAAACGTCGAGCTGATGACTTCTGCCTTGACCTGTCGCTGCCAGTCGGTGACTTCCTCCGGACGTTCGTCAATCAATAGGACAATCAATGTCACTTCTTTATGGTTCTTGAGGATCGCACGGGCGATGGCCTGCAGCAACATTGTCTTACCGGTGCGGGGAGCCGCCACGATCAATCCGCGTTGGCCCTTCCCGATCGGCGTGGTCAGGTCCATGACCCGCGTACAGTATTCTTCCCGGTCAAATTCGAGGTTGAGGCGTTCTTCCGGATAAAGCGGAGTCAGGTTGTCGAAGAGGATCTTGTCGCGTGCAACTTCCGGATCTTCAAAATTGACCTTTTCCACTTTGAGCAGCGCGAAGTAGCGCTCGCTTTCCTTCGGCGGTCTGATTTGCCCCGAAACGATATCGCCCGTGCGAAGGTTGAACCGCCGGATCTGCGAGGGAGAGATGTAGATGTCGTCTGGGCCAGGAAGGTAGTTGGAGTCCGGCGCCCGTAGAAATCCGAACCCGTCCGGCAGGGTCTCCAGAACGCCCTCGCCGAAAACTACACCGTTTTTTTCGGTCTGCGCTTGTAAGATTGCGAAGATCAGCTCCTGCTTGCGAAGGTTCGCCGCTCCTTCGATCTTGAGATCGCGTGCGACGTCATTCAAGTCGGCGATAGTTTTCTGCTTCAATTCGGCAAGATGCATAACCTCTCCCTTGGTTTGTGCCATAGGTATCCCCTCAAGCTCTCGGCTGGATGGTCAAGGACAAGTATCGACGCTGAACGTGATCAACCATTAGAAACAATGCGCAATGACGGCTCGATAGAGTTGGCGATTGTGTGTTTGCTAGAGTTTGCTAGAAAGGATGTATCGTGAAGGATGTGTCCGTCGTTAACTCGTGGATGCTCTCGCAAACTGGAACCAAAGCCGAACTCATCCGCCTATTCTCACCGAATGCTGCAGCCGGTTTCGAGAGGTGCCTCGGAAGTTTTTGTGTGTGGAGAGAACGCAGACTCGATTGAAACGTTAAGTGGAGCATACCGCGCAGGTCACTGGTTGTCAACAGGGAAACCATTCCATGCTCCACACCTACGTGAATCGATAGGTACGAGACTTTCTCCCCCGGTTGCAGGGGTCAAGATCGGTGTGCTAAAGGAGCCACTAGTATGTGGGTGACCCCTGGATTGTCGGAGTCTCCTATGGCCCAAGGTGACGATCAGGAACATGACCGCCTCTTTACCCTGTCTGAGGCGAATCACCTGATCCCTCAATTGAATACCCGACTGACGTCTGTCCGACAGGCCAAGGCCATACTGACTCGAACGAAGGAGGATATTCGGAAAGCCAGTGCCCGGGCCGAGTATGGAGGCGGAAGCACCGTCGGTCCGCTCTATATATCGAGCTTGCAACAAATCAGCACCAACTTGCAGGCCATCCAGGAAATGGGTGTCCTCGTGAAAGACCTCGAGATGGGGCTTTGCGATTTTCCCCATCTTCGAGACGGCCGCGTCGTCTTTCTCTGCTGGAAGTTCGGCGAACAAGAAATCAAATGGTGGCATGAAACCTCAACAGGATATAAAGACCGTTGCCCCTTAGAAGACTCCGCTTAGGTTTGATCACCTTCTTTTGACCACCTTCTTTATGATGAAATTTGTCATTCTCGGTTTTGACGGCCCAGACGGCGAAGCCAAACGAAAAATTCACCGTCCTGCCCACTTGGCTAAGATGGAACCGCTCGACCAAGCAGGTCGAGTCGTGTTGGCGGGACCGCTAACCGATCGGACAGGAAGCCTCATCGTGATCGAAGCAGACTCGCTGGAAGAGGCCCGGCAGTTCGCCCGCGAGGATCCCTATACCGTCAACGGCGTATTCGAACGGGTCGAAGTCCATCCCTTTACCCAGGTCTTTCCAAAAGTCCGGTAGTGTAATTGCCGGATCAGACGGTCTTAAATCCTTATAAAACCAGGATTTCTGGATATACTCTGCGCCAAAACCGAAGCGCACTCCCACCTTTGGTCGCATTGCTGAGGTCTTCACCGGGCGGTATAGTTACCATATGGAACTGCAGAGTCGGTTGCCTCTGGTCACTACTCTGACCCTCATCCTCTTATCTACTCCTGCTGCATTCGCCGCTTCCCCCAAAGTCGTCATCGCTGAAGCTCAGTACGTCATGGCTGACGGAGATACCTTGGCCAGCGCAGAGGAAAAAGTCCTGCAACGTGCGCAGCGAAGAGCAGTGGAAGAGGCCGGTGTCTATCTGGAATCCACATTCAACGATTTCGAGAAGGAATCGCAAGGATGGACGACTCGCACAACTTCATCGGAAATTCGCACGATCGCAGCCGCCATTACCGAAACCGAAATTCTCGACTCGCGGCGGTCGTTCGAGAATGACCGCCCGGTCTTTTTCGTCCGGATCAGAGCCACAGTCGATTTACACAACTTGGCCGAAGCCGTCCGCCGGATTCAATCGGAAGCACAACTCGCACAGCATTTTCGGCAGCTTCAGCAGGAAAATCAGCTGCTGCGCTCGCAGATCCAAGAGCTCCAGCAACAACCAGTAGGCGTCCGCATGCTGACCATTGATCCGACCGGAAAATCCGAACCAGCCCAGCGGGCCAAACAGCTCCTCGAAACCGCCTTTCGCACACAAGACCTGCGGGAAAAAATCCGGCTTGCCTCCGACGCAGCTCAGCTGGATCCGCGCTCGGTTGAACCACTGATCGTCAGAGGGCAAACGTATTTGCGGCTTGTGTCACTGGCCTTTTCTCAACATGCCAAGCCGGGTGATTATGCCGAACACGTGGAGAAAGCCAAAATCGACTTTGACCGCGCGGTGCAGCTGGACGGCAAGAACGCATGGGGTTGGGTGGGGAAAGGCGACGTACAGACCTGGCTCAGGCAGATGGATGAAGCGGCAATCTCCTATGAAGAAGCTCTAGTGTTGGATCCGTTTTTTGATATCGCCCGACAACGGCTGATCGGTGTGTACACGACGCAAGCTCGTCGCCAGGCTGAAGGGAAACATTGGCACCAGGCGCTGGCGACGCTCCAGAAACTGCTTGATGCGCAAACACCAGAGAGCTGGATTCCTTACCAAAAAGAAGCCTTTCTTCTTCGGAGTGACATCCTGCTCAAACTGAACAGGCCCGAACAAGCGATCGAGGACTTATCGACGGTGATTCGGGTTGATCCGACCAATGTCGGTGCGCTAGTCACGCGCGGCAACCTTTACCGCAATCGGCTTCAAGGACAGTTGGCGAAGGACGATTTTGAGCGTGCCTGCGTGCTCGGATCAATCCAGGCTTGTGAGCTGCTTCCCTGATCAAGAGTCGTCTAAATTCCTCTAATATCATAGCTTTTCGAGCGATCTCCTTCTGATGTGACCGCGTTCCCCCTACGGAAGTCTGTTTGACTTCACGGAACCGGGACTCCTATAATTATTATGAATTAATTGTATTAAGGCGGGCACGGCAGGCGTCCCGCGCATTAGGACAAAAGGCCTAAGTCGCTCTTGTCCGATAGCCCATTATTTCCCCACATTGGGCCTTCTGCGAGGTTGCAGAGATCCCGTGAAAAGCTTAGATTGTTGACAGATCGACTTAGTTGAAAAATTGACGTTCTCAGTTCGTTAACCCCATACGCGGAGTGTAGGCCGTAATGAGTCAATATCGCGTGCTTCCAGGACCAGAACATTTTCTTCCCCCCGCAGCCGCTTCCATGGGTATCTACCTCCCGAATCCGGGAGAGGCTCACATCAATGGCGTCATCGTGTCGGAAGAAAAGGCATACGAAGAAGCCGCGCGTCAATTCTTGATGGCCAAGGTGCCCACGATTTTCCCCGGCCCGCTCGTGCTTTGGGCCTGGAACGAAAAAGCCGCGAAAAAGGCCACGGCCATTCGCCACCTCTACAACACGCTGAAGGAATGTGTGCAGCCGGGCCAAAAGCCTATGCTGATTCCGATGCCGGACTATCGGCCGAAATATCCCAAGATCAACCCCGAAGTGGAAATCAATCCCAACCATCCGAATCTGACTATCTGGCACAACAAGATCGATTGCTGCATGTTCGTCGGTGTGCATTGTCATCAGGCGAACCTGTCGCTGAAGATTATTCGCGGCGGCACGTCGTGTTACACGATTGCCATGTGCGCGCAAGCCGGCCATGAAGACGCAATGCTCTCATTCCGCGACGCATCGGTTGAAAAGATCATGAAATTGGCTGACACGGTCAAACGATTAAAAGGGACAGTTCAGCCAAGGCTGGCTACAACCAAGAACGGAGCCTCTAGCTAGGGAGCCGGAGGATCGAGGCGAGTGAAAGGAGGCTGGGTCCATGGCAGACACACATTCAGTTATCGGGACACAAAATAAAAAAGGACAGATCTTTACTGATACCTGGAAGATGATGCACGAAGCACCACGCACCCCCTCGTTCTATACAGGCAGCGAGGTCATCAAGGAAGCCCTTCGACGGGCCAGCTGCGACGTCATGATTGCGTATCCAATCACGCCGCAAAGCGAAGCCGCCGCACTCATCGGAGAGTTGTTTGCCGAAGGTTATATCGGTGATTACTTCCGTGGCGAGAGCGAATTCGCCGTGATGTCGCAATGCGCAGGGGCCGCATTCGGTGGCGCCCGCGTGTTCACGACGACCGCAGGGCCTGGCACGATGCGCGCCATGGAAAATTTCCCCATGTGGGCTGGTGCGCGCTTACCGATCCAAATGATCGTCACGTGCCGCGGCATCAATTCGCCGTTGTCGATCCAGCCGGACACGCTGGAAATCGCCTATCTGCTGAATACCGGTATGTTGGTCTGGCACGCGGAAACAGCCCAAGACTTCTTCGATTGGATTCTCAAGGGCTACATGGTCTCGGAGGAGCCGGACGTGCACTTGCCGCTTGCACTCTGTTGTGATGGATTCTTCGTCACTCATACAAAGGACGTCGTCAACCTGACGCCGGCCGACATGTGCTTGCCGCCGTACGATCCCTATCGCTCACCGGTTCCCTGTATGGACATGGAATGCCCGCCGGTCCGTATGATGCGCGACCCGTTTGTCATGAAGAGCAACTACATCAGCTACGCAACGCATGCCAGCTGGCAACAGGAAATTTGGGCGGCTATCGAACGCTCGCGTAAGCACACGATCAAGTGGCTGAATGGCTTAATCGATACCGAGAACACTGACGCGGATATCATGATCGTGGCATCCGGCACCGCCGTGTCACAAGGACGAGAAGCGATTCGATTGCTGGAAGACGAAGGCATTCGCTGCGGACTCGTGAAGGTTAAAACGCTCCGCCCGTGGCCGGAGGAAGAAATCCGAGATGCCACCAAGAATGCGAAGCACATCTTCGTGCCGGAGTTCAACGTGACCGGCTGGCTGGCGAAGGAGATCAAAGCCACCATTCCCAATCATCATCGGGTGCATGCAGGCCCGCATGTCTGCGGAGGCATGACCATGCCGCCGGAGATTATCGTACAGGAAATCAAGACGGCCCTCGGAATGAAGACTCTCTCCCTGGCCGGTCGTGGAAGCTGAGCAGCACATATTTTGAACCTGTTCGCTCCCGCGAGCGAAACTGAGGAGGCCTTAATTATGAGCAAAGAAAAAATCAAGATTTCTGAAGACCTTTACGACATCATGCCGTCGGACTACCAGGACCTCGTGAAGAGTGCGACCTACGGCAAGGAAGATCGCGGCTGGAAAGATATCGGCTCGTCCAAAGAGCTTATCGAGCAGCATTCGCTCTGCGCCGGCTGCCCGGAATCAATGGCTTTCCGCTACATTTTGGCCTCGTTGCCGAATCCGGAAGACACCGTCATGGTCGGATCCACCGGCTGTACCAGTTTGGTGTTTCCGATGGTCGCGGTTCACAACATCCACTCGCTGTTCGGGAATCAGAATGCGATCGCATCAGGCCTCAAGCGGGCTCTGAGCGTTCGGTTCCCCGGCCGCGTCAAAGACGTCGTGGTCCTCGCCGGCGACGGCGCAACTGTCGACATCGGCCTCGACATGACGCTCCAAGCCTGGTTCCGTCAGGAAAAATTCACGACCATCTGCTTCGACAACGAGCTCTATGCCAATACCGGAGGACAGGAGAGCGGACTTATGCAGAAGGGTTTCGTCGCTAAAATGGCGCCCGTCGGCAAGCTCTTCGACAAGGTCCGGCTCCCTGAGATCGCCCGGGAGTCCGGCTGTCATTATGTTGTGAATTGCACGGTCAGCAAACCGTCGCTCGTCGAGAAGGTTATTCGCAACGCGGTGCACATCGCCCGGGAAATCGGCCCGACCTATCTGCAGCTCTACACGCCGTGTATCCTCGAGATCGGGAAGAACAGCATGGAAGGGCTTCAGGAAATGCGCGATTCAGAGAAGCCGACCGAGCGGTTCGCGTACAAGGAATATATCAGCGAGCCCGCCAAGCAATTGCTAGCCGAACTTGCCGCAAAGGACAAAGAACGGAAAGCCGCCGCCAAGCAACTTGCGGGACAGGCCTAGAAAAACCGGAGGCTACTCATGATTAAGAAGAGACTGAACATCCGGATGTCTGGCTTGGGCGGGCAAGGCGCGGTCACTGCGGCGCACGTTTTGGCCATGGCTGCCAACCGGGACGGCAAATTCTCCATTTCCAATCCGTTCTTCGGCGCCGAAAAGCGAATGGCGCCGGCCGAGAGCTATTGCCGCATCGGCATCGAACGGATTTACGACCGCGGCGAACTAGTGTTCCCTGACGTGATTCAAGTTTTTCACCCCCAGGTCATTACGATGGGAAAGAGTTATACGATGCCGTTTTACTCCGGTGTGAAAGAGGGCGGTGTCGTCGTTATCAATTCCGCTCAACCTCTTCTCTCGGAAGAAGACGTCCAACGGCTGAAGGATTTGAACGTGGCCGTGTTCTACATTGCAGGCACTGAGCTCGCAATCGAAGTCGCCGGCACCGAGTTGTCGACGAACATGGCCATGATTGGGTCGGTAGCGGGCATTACGAAATGCGTCTCGATGGAAGCCCTCGATGGCGCGTTACAAGAGCGGTTCGGCAAGAAGTTCGTCGCATCGGGCGGTACGGCTTCTCTCGACGAAGCCATTAAGAAGAAGTTTGCCAAGAAAGAAATGCTGTTAGCCAAAAACCTCGCGACTGTGAAGCGGGCCTACGAGATCGCCAGCGAGTGGGCCGAAAAGAACAAGATTGAGCTGCAGGTCGGCAATCCGGCCGTCGCCGCGTAAGAAAAGGAACAAGGTTGCATGTATAACGTCGCACAAGTCATTGACGAAAAGTGCACGGCCAAGAAGGGCTGTCGGTTGTGCATCATGTATTGCCCCGAGGCAAACTGCCTCGACCTGAACTCCGCCAAGATGGTCGCGGAAGTAAACATCGATCGCTGCAAAGGCTGCGAACTCTGCGTGGTCGTCTGCAACGCGGCCAAACATGAGGCCATCGTCATGCAAGCCGTCAGCGCCACCGGACAGCTCATGTCCAAAAAGGGAGAATCCGCAGCCCTCGGACAAGCCTACCAAGGTTAACCGGGCTCGCATTGCATTGCACAACCCCATAGCGCTCGCGCTATGGGGTTTTTTGTTGGTCTGGAAGAGGCACTCAATGGAAAGCGAAGACAACGTCATCAACGAACTCCTAAAGGAAATCGCCGGCCTGATTAACGAATACCCCAAGGCGATCGAACGACGAGCTGCTGTCATCCAAGCCAGCGGCAAAGACCCTGAACTTGTCGACAAACTCGTGAAAGCCGCAGACACCATGCGTGACAGCGGCAACCTCTATCTGACTTGGGCCAAGCATTATGCGGCATTAGCCGAAGGCAATACCGACGCCTCCTCGGATGAGGATGAAACGGAAGACTTCGACGTCTAAAAAAGCGTTCCCCTCTGCCTTACACATTTGCTACAATGCGTGTTCTTCCAATTGAACCCTCGTTCCCCGGTAGCTCAGTTGGTAGAGCAGCCGGCTGTTAACCGGCTGGTCGCAGGTTCGAGTCCTGCCCGGGGAGCCACATCCGTCGAATGGCCGTTGTTCGTAGTAGGAACGACGGCCGTTTTTGTTTAGGATGGATGACGTGAAACCTTTTCCCCCGTTCGTCTCTCCTCCATTCCTTCGTAACCATCACCTCATGACATTGGTGCCTCGCTACTGGTCCCGGGGTTCGCTCCTGACAGGCCTTCCCATCGAGCCTCGCCTCTTTGCTATAAGCCCTGACACGCAGATCTTAGGCTATTGTCACTGGCAGGAACATCGTCGGAATGCCCAAACTGTGGTGTTGGTACACGGCCTTGAAGGCTGCAGCGAGTCGCATTACATGCACGGGATCACTGCGAAGGCCTTTAAGGCCGGCCTGAATGTCGTTCGGATGAATCAGCGAACGTGCGGCGGGACGGAAAACCTGACACCGACGCTCTACAACAGCGGCCTCAGCGGCGATTACTGCCGTGTGATACAGGATTTAGTTGCCACCGAGCAGCTGGACCGCATTTGGCTGGTTGGGTATTCGATGGGCGGCAACTTGGTTTTGAAGGCAACCGGTGAACTCGACCGCACAGAACCGGCGCTAGCCGGTACAGTGGCCGTATGCCCGAATATCGATCCGACGCAATGTGTCATTGAACTGGAGCGACCGGGCAATTGGATGTATCACCAACATTTTCTGAAAAGTCTCAAGGCTCGCTTGCGGCGCAAGGCGGCGCTCTCGCCGGACAAATGGGACCTGGCGGGATTGGATGATATCACGCGCATCAGTGAATTCGACGATCGTTACACCGCGCCGGACGGCGGGTATCGCAGCGGCGCCGATTACTACAACCGTTCCGGTGCCCGCCATGTGCTGGAATCCATCGCCGTGCCCACGTCGATCATCACCGCTCAAGACGATCCCTTCATCCCCTACTCCATGTTCGCTACCCCAACGATTCAACGGAATCCGTCCATCCGCCTTATCGCTCCCAGACACGGCGGTCATTGCGGCTTCTTTCAGACTAGGCAGATGGATGAAGACCGCTATTGGGTGGAGAACCGGATCGTCGAGATTGTGACAGGTTGTTTGTAACAGAAGTCCGGTTGCCTCACAGCATGAGGCAACCGGCAATGCGGGGAAAGTTTATGCCGCCTGCTTTCTCAGGCGACGCGATTCCATTGCCGCAACCTGTGGCGCGCATTTCTGCACCCAGGTTACGATCAGCCATGCGCAGCAAGCGATGAGCGTGACGACGAAGACCCAGTTGTATGTTTCCTTGCCCGACTTGCTGAGAAACGGCTCGCAGGCATACAGCAGCACGTCGTAAGCCAGCCCAACAATCACGAGCGTCGTCACCGGTAGGATCAACACCCGATAGGGCACCAGCCACTTCCAATCTTCCGGCGGGTCGGCCGCCAATTGGCGTGCGCCAAACCAGGCCAGCACGATGGCGCCTCCATAGCCGATGAACTGGACAAAATCAGACGCGTGAAGCTTTCCCATTGTGGCCTCGCGGAACAGCGGCAAGTGCCCCAAGATCACGGCACAGAGCACCGCCAGGATCATCGCCACTCCATATTCCATCATCCATTTCCGTGCTGTCATACTGGACCTCCCGTCAGCCGTATATTATTGATGTGTCAACTAAACCAGAGATAAGCATACCACCAGGAATTTTCCCATAAGGGATCAATAGGTTAGAGAGAAGGTGGAGTTCGCATAGCCCGTTCGCCAAGGCCCTAGCGTGTGAGGAGGTGAGCCATACAGCTTTGATATGTTGAACCGCTGAGTGACGCGATCACGGTGCTTGATGAAAAGCGCGTCCCGGCGCGCGGGCGGGTGAACAACAAGCGACTATTTCAGCATCCTGCGAGATGCGATCGGATTTCCTGGACATAGGTTTTGAAGGGGTCGGCCATAGGAAACGGCACATGACCACGCAGCTGAAAAATAGACCAATTGATGACATAGGACGGGGAAAAACGTTCATCTTTCTTGGAATCATCAGGATCCGCAGGCAGCCCACAGACCAGCAGATGTTTCACAAGTTCACCCCGTCCGAACGCCCGCGTGTTGTATGGAGGATGTTCCGTCGCCAGGTCGATGGCCTTATCCGTGGTAAGCCGGGGCACACGGCCTTCCTCCAGGAGACCATAGTACAGGCCTTTCTCCGGATGAAGATTGTGGTACTCTAAATCGAGACTCTTCAGCATCGGATCGTTCCATTCTACCTGTTCTGCTTCGCGGAACGACTCCAGCAGCCACAGTTTCGAAGCCCAATCCACCCGCCCCACCAGCTTCTCGTATCCGCCACGCAAATCTTCCAAGACCGAGGTCCACTGCTCGAGGACCCAGTCCGTTTCTTCATCTTGTCCTTTGCAGTGAGCCTGCGCCGCAGCGAGAAACTGTTCTTGAATGTCGATGGCCGAGATGGTCTTTCCGGATTGCAGCTGCACAATCCACCGGCGATCCTGGTCCTGGGAAATATCTTGTAGTGCCTCCACCGGCTCATTGATCTCAAGATCGTGAGGAACTTTGTCCTCTTCGATCAGCTGTAAGACGAGCCCTGTCGTTCCCAACTTCAACGCCGTCGCATATTCCGCCATATTCGAATCGCCCAGCAATAAATGGATGCGCCGATATTGATTCGGGTCGGCCAGTGGCTCGTCCCTCGTGTTGATGATCGCCCGGTTCTGCTGCACCCATTCGAAAAAATCGTTCACGATATGGTCGGCCCGCTGAGAAATCTGAAACGGCAGTTGCACTCCAACAGAATGGTGGCCCATCGCCGCGCGGGGCACAATCAACCGATCCATCTGAATCCATGCATCTTGCGGACTGGCCGCCCCCACCCGGCCGGATCCCGTGAAGATCTGCCTGGTCACCAGAAACGTCACCAGCGGCGCAAGGCCCCGCCGTGTGAACGGGAAGCGGCGCGATACCAGATAGTTTTCATGTGAGCCGAAGGTCGCATCCGTTTCATGATCCACGTTGTTCTTGATCAAAGAGACCTGATCGGCCAGGCAGAGGTCTTGGATCGTCTTCTGCAAGATCATATCTCCTGCGCGATCGGTCGCCACCACATCGGTGAGGGAATGACATTCCGGGGAGGCATATTCCAAATGCCCCATGTCGAGATAGATGCGTCCCGCATTCGTGAGAAATCCTCCGTTCCCGGGCGGCTCGTCGTGCCCACGGTGGTGCAGGTCCAGCACACCATGGCGCTGGACATGAAACAGATGATCACGAATTTTGTGAGCAAACCAGGTGGGTGAATGGTCAGGTCGGTCTTGGTGAACGAGGAGGCCGTATTCCGTCTCCAAGCCGAAGATGCGGTTCAGCATGGTGTTACGAGAAGGAGGTCTTGATGTCCATGGGAAGCAGCCGGCCAAATTCGTCTGACGTCAACGTCCGGTACTTCGACGGTCCCGGTTGATTGCGGTCTAGCACAGCGCATTCGATGGTTTTCTCGGCCACAGTTTCACGCAAATGGGCATAAAGAGACGCCGAATCGAGTGCTGCTGGTTTTCCAGCGTCCCGGCTTTCCTCGGCCGTCTCTTCAATGGCCTTCCGCTGTGATCGATCACCCAATGCCCAGGCTTGGAGCGCGGCCCTAACCGCCTGCTCCAACGATAACCTCCCCGCCGATTGTTGGCGAAGATAGGTCTCCATGTCCTGTGCTACCGATTTTGACGCGGCAAGCACCGCACAATGAGTGCCCTCTTCAAATGTACCGTCGTAGTCAATGACGAGAAAGGTGTCCTTGCCGGCCTTCTGTCCCAGTTCAGCCAGCAAAATTTTTACAATAAAGGGGGCTTTGAAGACTTCTTCAAACGCCTGTTTGATCAGCGGAGCGATGCCGTACTTCACCATCCGGCTTCCGGTGACGTCTGATGGCGAACGGTTGAAGCCCTCAACGTGCGCCATCTCCAACAGGCTGAATCTCAGCTTTTCCAAATCAGCCGGATGCCCCATCCCACCCAGCGCAAGCCGATCGTAGATCTCGTAGATTTTCGGCGTCCCCTTGCTGACCGTGAGCAGCAGAATCCCCGCATCATAGGCGAGCGCCACAACCGGGCTGCCCTGTTTAAATTGTTCATCGAGATACTGTCGGCGGTTGCCGACCGCTTCGACCCACTTATAAGGCTCTTCATACATAGCGCACGACCTTGGCTTCGAACAGCGGTTTCAACCGCGCATCCGGCATCGCTCTGACTCCGCTTGCCGTGATAAGTTTGATCACCGGATAGAGATTGGCCTCACGGTTCACACCGCCGGTTGCGCTGTCAAATTCTGCGGCACTGGACAGCAGACGCAGCGCTTGAATCACCGACTGCTCCTCGGACATGGCGCTGAGCGGCTGTTCGCCCCATGTATTCAGATAGTGGAGGATGCCTCTGATCGTCGGGGAACCGGACCCTGAGACGGCATACTCCACGCCCTCGAACTCCGCTCCAAGAATGTCGTAAAAGTAAATTTTGGCCGTTTCTTGCTCGAAATCGTAGCCTGCGAAAATCGGTGCCACGGCTCCTGTGCCGGCCAGCGCGGCCGCCACATTTTCCTTTAACAGCTTTGAGACCGCCCGCAGCTTGCCTTCGAAACTCAACTCTTGAAGTTGCGTCCTTCGGTAGTATTTGAAGGAATGTTCGAGAATTCTCACCATCTCATAGGCTGTCGCCGGTACCCCGGCGATGGCCATCACACTGTGGCGATCGATCTCCAAGACCTTGTCCGTGCGATCGTACATCACCATGTTGCCAGCGGTCGCGCGGCGATCTCCAGCGATCAATACGCCATCGCGGTACTTGAACGCCAAGATGGTCGTCGCCGTGGTGAACTCCTGCCCATTGCCCGCAGCGCCAGCCGCACCGAATTGATAGCCCTGCTCTTTTAACAACTGGAAGAAATCTCCCTGCATCCCCATCTCGTCACCCTTGCTCTACTGTCCGGTTCGTTGCCGATACCGCTCTGCCTGTTTCGGATCGACCTTGCGCATACGCTTCATTAAATTGTCTTTGTCCGGCGAACCGGTTTCCGGCCGGCGCGGCCCGCTGCCCTCGTCCGATGGGCTCGGGGATTTCGGCATCGGATCGACCGGTCCTTCTCGCCGTTCAGGCATCACATGGTACATCATAACGATAGGTCCTTTCTTGTGTTCCAGGCTGCAAGCGCCTCGGCGGGGGAAGCTGCTCGCTCAAAAATATCTGAGCAAGCCGACACCTCAGTTGGATCGAAGAGATCGCCCATCTCAAGCGTCTTCGGCCGAAACCCACCGGAAAACTGAATCCGCTCCCACTGCATGCCTCTGATCTGGTCGGGAAAGCGTCGGACACACAGCCCGCGAAGTCCTCCGCGGGTATCTGCTGGACCGGCGGACAGGGCCTGCTCGACATCCGCCTCGGTCGTCAGACGCCAGGCCTTTCCTTCCGCTTCGAGACCCAGATAGAGTCCTCGTTCAGAATTCACATTATGATATTCCAAATCCAAACTGGCCAGCCAGGGATCGTCCCAGCCGATTCGCTCCTCCCGAATAAACGTCTCAAGCAGCCATTGTTTTGTGACCCAATCGAGCTTGCCGATCAAAAGTTGTCGTTCTCGAGTAAGCAGCCGCAACGTCTCATCCCAGTTTCGTAGCACCCAATCCGTCTCCGGATCTTTCCCGGACAACGTCCGCTGCGCCGCTTCACAATACTGCTCTTGGATTTCCAAGCCTGACACATGCCGACCGTCCTTCATCCGCACCGTCGCCTTCAGATCGGCGTCGCGAGAAATCTGTTTGACCGCCGAGACCGGCTGATCCAATTCAAGAGGGGGAGCCATGCCGCAGCCAATCAGTTCCAAAACCAATTGCGTCATGCCGAGCTTCAGCGCAGTGGCATACTCGCACATGTTGGCATCGCCAATAATAAGGTGGAGCCGGCGATATTTCTTTGGATCTGCATGGGGCTCGTCGCGGGTATTCAAAATCGGCCGATTGTGCATCGTATCGACACTCAAGTCCGTCTCCATGAAGTCCGCGCGTTGGGACAGCTGGTAGGCTCCCGGAACAAAGCCGGATTCTTGCGCCTCAATTCCGACTTTACCGGCGCCCGCAATGACCTGCCGGCTGACCAGAAACGGGATAAGTCCCGTCACGAGCTGAGGGAACGGAATCGACCGAGAAACCAAATAGTTGTCATGGCAACCGTAGCTGTGACCGTGAAAATCGGTGTTGTTCTTGTAGAGCTGCACGTGACTGCCACCGAGATTCTTGTTCCGGCGATGAGCCGCCCGTTGGGCGATTCTCTCTCCAGCACGGTCCTGCGCCAGTAAGTCTTTGAGTGTCCGGCATTCCGGAGTGGAGTATTCCGGATGGGTATGGTCGTTGTAAAAGCGCGCGCCGTTCGGCAGCACGAGATCACTTTTCATCTCATGAAACGAAAAAGGCCGATGTGCATCGAGCTTGGCGAACTCGTCCTCTTCTTTGTCCTGCGCAAGACCCGGCACGCGGAATCCCCGCGCGTCTTCGTGTGGATCTTCACCTGCATAATCCCAGCGCCGCTCAAACGAGGCCGTCAAATGCGCGCGAACGAGTTCCATGGACTCGACGACCGGATCGACCTGCTCTAGATCGTCCCGCGTGATCCCATATTCCGTTTCAATTCCAAACAGCCGAGTCACATTTTCTCCACAAGAGAGCCGTGCACCGCTAGATAATTTGGTTCACCAGCCGCTCTTCCGCCTGTCGCCCTCGCCGCAACGAGGAGATGCCCACGACCTGTTCCGGATGGTGGTCAAGCAGCTTCAGCCATTCTTCCGCGGCATCGTCCGGCGGTAGCATCTCTCCCTCGCGGAATTCCTCCGTAACCGCATCCAGCAAATCCTTCGCGAGCAAGCCAGCCGGTGCACCGGCCTGAATCGTGCGGTCAATCGCCTTCTCCTTAGCCCGTTGCACGATCGACGACAAGATGGCCCCGCTGACCAAGTCGCTTCGGTACAACACCTTGTTCTGTCCGCTGCGGAGCCGGATCGACAACAATCGGTTCTCATCGGCCTTTTTGAAAATGGCGTCGATCACCATCTCGACCAGCGACGCCAGCGCGTGCTCCTGCTCGCCTCCCTCCGCCACCACCGACGCATCGAGCGGTAGGTCGTTCGTCAGATAGACCTTGAGAATGTCGGCTGAGGCCTCGCGATTGGGCCGCGCAACTTTAATCTTGCGATCGATCCGGCCGGGCCGCAGCACCGCGGGGTCGATCAGGTCAGGC
This sequence comes from uncultured Nitrospira sp., assembly GCA_946479785.1. The sequence goes on along the minus strand of CAMLHQ010000026.1, from coordinate 19,536 downwards.
CGGTTCGAGGCCAGGATGATGACCACATCACGCAACGATTCAATCCCGTCCATTTCAGAACAAAACATCGGGACCAGCGTGGTCGAAATATTGAAGGAACGGGTGGCTCGTCTGGTACCGAGAACGGATTCGGCCTCGTCGATGAAGATGAAGGGCAACGCGCCGTCTTTCCGGCGCGCGCGTGCCTGGGCGAACAGATCGCGCACCATCCGCTCCGATTCACCCAGCCACATATTCAAAATCTCCGGGCCCTTTACATGAAGGAACGTGCCGGAGGTGACGGGTGGTTTGCCGGACTCGGACGCCCCCTGGGCTTGGTCCGCTTCACTGACGAGTTTCGACAGACTGGCCGCGGCCGCCTGTCCGATCAACGTTTTTCCACAACCGGGAGGACCGTACAGTAAGAACCCTTTGGGCTGGGTGAACTTGAACCGGTCGAATGTCTTGCTGTGCAGCAAGGGATATTCGATGGCTTTGCGGATCGAGGCGATCGCCTCCTTCTGCCCGCCAATCTGATCCCACGTGATCTTGGGCGTTTCATCCAGCAGATGCCTGCGTGCCTTGCGATCTTCCATGCGCTCAATGGCCACATGGAGGCTGGGCTCAATGCGTACTTCCTCGCCGGCCTTGATGTCGATGCCAACCAGATCGCTGGACCGCTGAAGTATGAGCACCTGCCGGCCCATCTCCTGTTCGAATCGCAAACGACCGTCCGGCAAAGCCTCGGCTACTTTCAGGACCGGTCCATTGGCATCGTAACCGAGCGTCTTGATCACCGCATAGGCTTCATTCACCAGGATCTGTGTCCCGATCTTAAGATCAGCCGCCTGAACGCGTGGATCGATATTGGCGTAGTACTCGGCTCCGCCCACCACAATACGCGCCAACCCTTCCGCGGGCAGCTCGAGCAACGTGCCGATACGATTAGCCGGCGCCGTCAGCTTTGCCACCACCTCGCTGACCTTTTTGAATTCGACTTCACGCTGTTGATTGGCGGCTTGAGCCAGTATCACGGCATGACGCAGCTTATACAGCAGCTTCTGCCGAGGGTCTGACTCGGGGAAGAGGGCAAGGCATTGCTCGATCAGTTCGAGTGGATCGGAGCCGGTCTTTGGTGACGGTTCATCGCTCTTGCTTTTCAGCTCTTGATGAGGGGGATCGGGGGAACGGCGGTCGCTCATCGATAGTCCTCCACGCAAAACAGATGGATGATCCTACCATAGAGCGATTGGGGATTGCCTCCTACCGGCGAGCGAAGGAACGAGTCGGTAGCGTCGAGCTATGGGCGATGCGAGAAGGCCGTTGGCAGTCCGTCAAATTCCAGCTAATTCACCGCCTGGAGCGTGACAGGAACCTTTTCACGTCGATTTCCACGCAGAATTTCCACGGTCACTTGATCGCCGACTCGATGCTCTTCCATGACATCCATGAGATCGTCGATCGTGGCCACAGACTTGCCGGCTACCGCCACGATCACATCCCCAAGTTCCACGCGGCCGTTCACAATTTCCCGCGCCCCTTTGAGGCCGGCTCTATCTGCCGAGCCCCCTCGCCAAACCTTTCCGATGACCACGCCCTTGATCCCCCAACGCTTGACCATGACATCGGGTACGAGCGACAGGCCTAAGCCCGGCCGAATCAGTTTGCCGTGCTTGATCAGTTCCGGAACGATTCGATTGACTGTATCCATCGGCACGGCGAAGCCGATCCCGGCGAATGCACCGCTTGGGCTGATGATCTGCGTGTTGACACCGATCACTCGTCCTGTCCCGTCGAGCAGAGGACCACCTGAATTTCCAGGATTGATGGCGGCATCGGTCTGGATCACGCCTTCGATCGTTCGATTCGACAGCGACTTGATCGTCCGCCCCAACGCGCTCACGACACCGGTCGTCAGTGTATGGTCGAGTCCGAACGGATTGCCGATCGCCAACACTTTTTGTCCAACACGCAAATCCTGCGAGGTGCCCACCGTCACAGGCCATAAGACTTCCTCAGGCGCCTGAATTTGCAACACCGCCAGATCATGATCGGGATCGACTCCGATCACCGCCGCCTTGTACTCCGACCGTTCGCCCAATGTCACTTTGATCGAGTTGGCCCCGTAGATCACATGGAAGTTCGTGACGATGTGCCCTTGCTTGTTCCACACAAAGCCCGAGCCGGAGCCCTGCGGAACCTCCATCATATCCAGTGACCAGAAATCGCGTTGGATGGCGGTATTCGAAATAAAGGCTACGGAGCGAGAGACCTTATCGAATACGGCCATCGTGGCCCGCTCATCCGCACCGAGCTCCTGTGGAGGAGGCGTGACCGGACGAGGCCGTACTTCCGGCCCTTCATAAGCCGGCCCGAGCGGCTTACCCCATTCGGCGGCAGGAGCCATCCCGCTCATGCCAAGCAGGGAAAGTCCCGCGGCGGCATGGACGACGAACAGCATGACGCGTCCCGCCATCAATCCTACTCTCCCATAATCTGGATGATGAGTTCGCGGGTGCGCGCCCTGGTGTCGAAATCGATGAGAACGATCTGTTGCCAGGTTCCGAGCGTCAAGGCGCCGCTGGCAAAGGGAATGATCACGGAAGGGCCTTGCAGTTGCCCCCGTAAATGACTGTGGCCGTTATCTTCTCCGGAATTTCTTATGTTGTGTTGCCAGGTCGGATCGGCCGGCACGGCCCGATCCCAAAAGGTTTTGGTATCGGCCCTGATGCCGGGCTCGTCCTCGATCACCATTATAGAGGCAGTCGTGTGCTTCACGAAGACCGTTACGATCCCGGCGGTCAGCTTCGCGCCGGCCAGCGCGTCCTGCACCAGCTTGGTCACGTTTTCGATTTGCGTTCCTCCGCCCATATCGATCCGGAGGGGAACGGTTTTCACGGCCATGGTCATGACTCCATTCGACGAAGGAGAGCGCGCTCTTTGGACGTGAGACGATGGCCGCGGGCTTCGGCAATGATCTCATCGAATTCGCCTCGAGCCGCCAGACGTTCCAGCGCGCTCATGACGTCACGGCTCAAGATGCCTTCCTGTCGCAATTTTTCCAGATAGGCAAAGGCTTCCACAATTGTTTCCTTCTTCCGTACATAGTAATCGCGACCCCGGCGTTGATTGCTATAGGCTTCGAACTGCTCGCAGGCGACCAGAATCTCCGCGAGTTGCTTCACCCACGGTTTCGCGCCGGCCAGCTTTTCCGGATAGTAATAGTAGAGCATCACGAGCTGCATCCACGGCTCCCACCGCACCCCCAGCTTCTTGATCGAGGACCGAACGGCTCGCAGCCGCCGCGCCAGCCGGCGCGCATAGCCGAGCCGCATTTCAACCTGTTCCTTTGCCCAAGGGGTGATCGTGATGCCATCGATTTCGAGCGCATGTCGGTAGTGCATGATGAACGCTTCCGTCTCGCGTCCATACGTCGTGTCCGGATGTATGGCACGCCATTCACGCGGCCTGGTCGGAATACCATGAGCCTTCGCCCAGGACCATATCTTCCCGAAAAGTTGTCGATCGAGTCCCGCTCGGCCCAAGTCATGCAGGAGACAGGCAATCTGATATTGGCGAACCCGCTCTTTTCCATGACCCAGCGCAGAGGCGACGGCCGCGCTCATGCGGGCGGTCCGGACCGCGTGGGGTCGATCGTACCCGCGAATGACGCGCCCTCTTTTCTGAGGATGTGGATAGTCGTAGAGGCGCATGAGCCGGGAGACGAGGGAAAGGGGAATGATGAGTGGGGCACGTTGAGTAGTAGAACCGTTCATGTCACAGATCTTGGGGAGCTCGATTCGTCGAACGCACGTCTCTAGACAGGACCTCGCGCAGAATATCCGTCGAAGAAAGACAGTGTCAAGGCAACATCGGCGAGAAAGCTCGATCAATGTTCGGATCTTTGTTATGCTCGGCTCAGCGCCACATAGGCAATGATCCGGAGCAGGGGAACCCATGTATATGCGCCAGGTCTCAACCGTTCTGCTGCTGACCGGAGCGGTGATGCTTCCCGGACTGTTCAGTCCTGATCACAGCGTGCTCGCCTCCTCCATCGACCAGCTTGCAGACCTCACAGGCAGGGCATCGGTGACCGTCACTCTCACGGGCCGCGACAACTTCAACAGCGAGTATCGCTATGACCTCACCGTCCGCAATCGATCAAGCGATCTCCTTATCGCCGACTCGCTCATTATCGTCCTCGAGAAAATCACGAACCTCGCCGGCGAAGAGCGCGAAGCGTTGAAGAGCGAACCGATCTTGAGTCGCTTTGACATCGTCGGACAGGATGGAGAGACCGATGATGGGAAACCCTTCTTTCGCGTTCCCGTCGGTGCCAGCCCAGACTTGGCTCCGCTCACCGATAGCCTTCCACTCTCCATCCGCATTCGAAACAAGGATTATGTGTCCGTCTTCACGCCGGTCTTCCGTGTCTACGGGAAAAAGCGACCACCGGTTGAACCAAAACAATCGATCAACCAGACGCAACCGGGCAACCCCACACAGGATCGGCAGACCGAGAAGTTAATCCAACTGCTCCTCAAGAAAGGCATCATCACAGAAGAAGAGTGGCGAAAGGCAACACAACCATGACCGATCCAGCGTGCAAAGCCTGTTCGGGAACCTGGCCTAGCACCGACCACTTCATCGCCGATCTTGGATTGTCGATGGCGTATCTCCACGATGATCAGTTCTTCCCCGGCTGGTCCGTGGTCGTCTTTAAGCGCCATGCCACGGAACTGTTTCATCTGGCTCCGACCGAGCGAATCCAGCTCATGGAGGAAGTGAGCCGGTTCGCAAAAGTCCTTGCAGAGGTGTTTGACGCGAAAAAAATGAATTACGGACTGCTTGGCAACCAGCTTCCTCACATCCACTGGCATCTGATCCCGCGCCTTCACAATGATCCGGCGCCATCCGAACCGGTCTGGCGCGTTCCGCACGACCGAATTGCATTCTCGGCCGATCAGGTGCAGACGGCCATTTCGCGCATCAAACAGCGTCTCTGACGCAATGCGCCCGGACTTCCTGGTGATGTCCTTCAAGCCAGCTCTCTCAACAATTGGTAGCGGCCTAGCAGCCGATTCATCCCTCCCGCTTTCTTCGTGAATGTTATAATGGTGACCACTAAGATGGAGGGTCACAGAGTCCGATGCACCATCGAGTACTGCTGTTGACCATCCTCCTTGCGACGCTTTCCATTCCATCATCGGCCGCGCAAGCGATTGACGATGCGGTACCGTTGGCTCCGATTGAAAGCCCGCCGCCACCGCCCGACATTCTTGGACCAGAGCAGTCGCCTTCTGATCATTCCCCGATTGAGCCTGAAGATGCCGTCCTGGCGCTCGGTGAATTGCGCGGCGCCGTGCGAACGGCACCGGGCGACGCCGGCGATCGGTTGAAACTCGCCTACGCGCTCTATCGCATCGGTGATCTCGATGCGGCGATCGAAGAATGCCGCATCGCCATCAAATTACAACCGAACGACGCAAAGGCTCATCTCCAACTTGGCGTGATCCTCACGGCCAAACAAGATTGGCGTGCAGCCGCTTCCGTCCTTCACGAAGCCGTCAGGCTCGATCCCTCTCTGACCCACGCGCACTATAGTCTTGGAAGCGTGCACTACTCGCTGGGCAACCTGAAGGCGGCGATTCAATCCTATCGTCAAGCGCTGGAGTTGCAGCCTTACTTTCCCGACGCCCGCTATCGCCTCGCACTGCTGCTGAAGCTCTCGAATCACGAACAGGAAGCGGCGCAGCTCATGGAAGAAGCGGCGATCGGCGGCGTGCCGCAAGCGCAGTTCTTTCTCGGCAACGCCTACAAGAACGGACAAGGGGTCGAAAAGGATTTGGGGCAAGCGATCTTCTGGTGGGCCAAGGCAATCGAAAACGGCTACCAACCGGCCGCCGACTCACTCTCCAAACTCCGCCGGCAGGCGCTTTCGCCCGGTCAACCCGAACGAAAACGCAACGAAGTGCTCGATGCCTTTCAACGTTACCGCGACAAACTATGGGATGAGTTCCCGGACTACCCGCATAACGATGGCAGTGAGACGTTGGGGACCAGGTTACTCAACAACAATCGCTCCGACTACGCGATATCGACGCTCCTAAAAGAATGCTACGCACTGAGCGAGGTGGCGCAGGCTGAACTCGGCAAACTCTATGAAACGGGCTGGGGCCAACACTTGCCGCCATTTGACAAGAAGATCCTCGCCTGTTTTGAAACGACCGCCGCCGAAGGGTTCCTCCCCGCCAAGAAATCCCTGGCCCGCATCTATGGGAAGGGTCTCGGCATACAGCCGGACATCCAAAAAGCGAAAACCATGACCAAGGGCATGTCGAAGCAAGAGGCGAAAGCCCTCCTCGATACACTGGGAGTCCAGTAGAGATGTCGTTGGAATGGCCGAGACTCTGGCGGTTGTTCATGGCCTCGGCCTCGCTGCAGGCGCTGACCATCGGTCTGCTCGCAGCGCTTCTCGCGACAGGTGTATGGACCGTCGCTCCCGCCACTTTTGTTGCACTCGATTGGACGATGTATGACACGTGGCTTCGCCATCGTGCCCCGGTATCTGTCAGTCCGTCACTGACGATTGTCACACGAGATCCAGCCAGCGAAGAACAGTTCGGAGCCGTCTTGGATCGATCCATCCTCGCACAATTGATCGCCACTGCTCATGAGGCGGGGGCCACCGCGATCGGCGTCGATCACCGCCTCGATCATGCCAGCCCAGCCTCGCTCGGTGGAGCGGCAAGTGATGCCCTCCTCGTAGAGGCCGTGCACACAGCTGGACCAATCGTGTTTGTCCACGATCCCGAGAGTGCGCTTCAGTCCGATGCGGCGATTACGGGACATGTGATGGTGTCGACTCAGGCCGATCATGTCACGCGCGAGATCCCTCTACTGGCCACGATCGAAGCTCAAACGGTTCGAGCCTTTGGTTCCGTCCTCTATGATCTCTATCGGCAACGGACCTCGCCGGTGACGCAGCCGCTGGCCGCTGAGCGGACAACCGCGACGCTGGTCAACCCGGTTGGGAATGGATCGCTGTCGGCACTCCCGGCGATCCCCTTGTCCTCGGTCTGGAGCGCGATTCAGCACCACGACAAGGAGCAGCTGGAAGGCTGGCTCAACGGCAGGGTGGTGGTCATCCTGCCTAATTTACCAACTGACGGCCCTTGGCTCCTCCCTACGGGACAGTCTGTGACCGGCATGGTGACACACCTTCACGTGCTCAACAGCCTGCTCACCGATAACCGGATCTGTGCCATCGGCCGATTCGGCGGATTCGGCATCACCCTGTTGCTTGCGACATGCATCGCGTGGTGTCTCTTGCGGTTTCACGGACCAGTCGGCCTCCTGTGCGCAGGCGGTGTCATGGCGTGTTACCTTGCACTGACCGCTGCACTCCTATCGGGAATCAATCTTGTGTTACCGGTGCAGTGGCCGCTGACTGCCGGACTCCTCGTGATCATCGGCACCACTGCATGGACTCATTTATCCGCCGGCCAGCGGATGCTGCTGCTCGAGCAGGACATGTTGCGCATCCATCAAGATGCCGTCGCCGTGAGAGAAGCGTTGATCCTGCGCGAAAACCGAGCGGAGGCGCTCCAGGAAGATTTGGACGCAGCGAGAGCCGCCGTTGCTCAGTCCGTCGGGCAGAAAGAAGAACTCCTTACAACCACGGAGTCCCTCAAATCACAAATTGCCGAGGCTAAAGCCCAGGAACACACAGTCCGTCACCAGCTTGAGCAACTCGAACGGCAACTCCACGATCTCCGAGCCGCCAGCACAGAATCAGGCACCGTCGGTGATGCGGAACTTGATCAGCTCAAACGTGAGTGCCAACGGCTCGGCATTGTCACCCAAGATCCCATCCTTCTCAGGCTGTTCCGTGACGTCAAGAAAGGCGCTATGTCGTCGCTGACCGTGTTGCTGCTCGGTGAGCCCGGAACGGGTAAGGAACTGTTCGCCCGCGCTGTCCATGGGCTCAGTCCACGAGCCAACAAAACCTTTATCGCTGTAAACATGGCGGCGATCTCACCGGAGCTGTTCGAGAGCGAGCTCTTCGGTCATATGAAAGGGAGCTTCACTGGCGCGAGCGCAGATCGGCGTGGGTACTTTGAACTGGCCAACCATGGGACGATCTTCTTGGATGAAATCGGCGATCTCCGCTTGGATCATCAAAGCAAACTGTTACGCGTCCTCCAAGAGAAGTCGTTTTATCGCGTCGGCGCGACGGTCCCGACGACCGTGGACGTACGGATCGTGGCTGCGACCAATCGCGATCTCCAGCGAGGTGTGTCCGAAGGCTGGTTCCGTGAAGATTTGTATTTCAGACTGAAGGGCTTCGTCTTCCGGCTTCCACCGCTGCGCGAGCGAGCCGGCGACATTCCGGTCATCGCAGAAGCCGGTCTTGCCGAAATCGCACAGCAGATGGGAAGGCCTGTCCCCAAGCTGTCCAATGACGCGCTACGTCTGTTGAGCGAGCATGCCTGGCCAGGCAATGTACGGGAGCTGCGCCATGCGCTCGAACGGGCGGTCGCGCTGAGCGATGAGCTCGTGCTGACTAAGCATTCGTTCTCTTTTGAGGGATTCTCAAGCGAAGGGAACAAGGTACGGACCAAGACGGCCACTCTCCCGGACTCAGCAAGCGACAGCGCCGTGTTGCATTGCTTACGGCAACAGAGCTTCGACATGCAAGCCACCGCGTGGATGTTAGGCTGGGATCGAAGCACGGTGACACAGCGGCTCAAGGGCCTTTGCTTTCAAGCCCTCGTGGAATCAGGCGGCGACCAATCCAAGGCGGCCCTGTCTATCGCCGGCGACCCTTCTCAGGTGCGCACCGTCGAACTCAAGCTGATGGATTACTATAGCCATCTCTTGTCCGTGATCGAACCCTTCAAAACCGCCGACGAGGCCCTCGCTGAGTGCAAACGACGCTTTAAGAACCTGCCCGACCGCCACTTTGCCTCGGTTGACATTCTCATTCGACAACATTTCCAGTCACTCGATCGGGCACCGAAGAGGAGCTGATCCTCCCAGCCCCCTCGTGTGGACCAAAGCGGCGTTAGGAGCCATTTCTGGCCAGAACAGACCCGCTTGGCAAGGTGGCCACAGCCTGAGGCGGTTTGGCTGCCTTTTCCTTCAATACTCCAGCCGGTACCCTCAGGGACCCTCAAAATATATGGGTTTTTCGATGTTCTTTCCCGCTATGGCTCGGCATGTAGATTGCGCTGTTCGGGCTCCATGTTTGCCTCTCTTCTAACCTCAGAACTTCACCTCACGAAGTTGTCGCTGACCGTGACGGGAGCGGCGACGGCCCTGCTCTTGTGGTCCACTGGCACCATCGCCTGGTCGGCCCTGCAGGAACATGAGATCCTTCGCCTCCTCGAAACCGGCCTGTTCGGAGCCCTCGCCGGTTTCTTGGTCTATGGGAACCTCTGCTACCAGGTGGCGCGACTAGGCCGATTGCGGCGCATGCATGAGCACAAGATATTTTGTACGGAAGACACTCGCCCTTTGGTCCGTGCAGACGCACCAGCTTTGACCATTCTAGTCCCCTCGTATAGAGAAGAGATTTCCGTGATCCGGCAAACTCTTTTGTCCGCGGCGCTTCAAGATTATCCCAATAAGCGAGTCGTCCTGCTCCTCGACGACCCTCCCGCTCCGAAAACCCGACAAGATCAGGCGGCTCTCTGGGCGACGCGCAACCTGCCATTCGATCTGCAAACCCTTTTAGGTTCCCCATACCGCTATGTGGCTGAGGCGAAGGCGGCGTTCCGCTCACGGCAATCGACCGGTGGCCCTGCGTTGAATGAGGAATGTGTATGGCTCTCCGACTGTTTCAGATGGGCGGCGGAGTGGTTCGAGGTCGAAGCCAAGCAGGCTCCGATCGACTCGCATACTGATTCGTGGTTTGTCGAGCACATCCTGGTACAACCGGGTCAGACCTGCCGTGCAGAAGCGGCAAAGTGGCTCGCTCGCAAAAAGCAGGTGTCAGACGTTCCCAGCCATGTCCTCCAACAGGAAATCGAGGCTGCCTACGATCAGCTCGCGGCGCGTTTCAACGTGGAATTCGACGTCTTCGAGCGAAAACAGTTCTGCAACCTCTCCCACGAGCCCAATAAAGCGATGAACCTGAATAGCTTCCTGGGGCTCATGGGAAAACGCGTCAAGCCGGTATATCGGAAGAACGGCGTGTACCTCGAAGAAACCTCACACCGGATCGGCAGCCGGCTGATCCCTGATACTCCCTACGTCATCACGCTCGATGCAGATAGCCTGCTCCAACCCCATTACGCCAGCACGCTGGTCGACCTCATGGAAAAGCCGCAACATGCACGGGTCGCCGTCGCCCAAACTCCCTACAGCGCGTTCCCCAATGCGCCCGGTGTCCTGGAGCGAACCGCCGGCGCCACGACTGATATTCAGTATCTCGTGCATCAAGGATTCACCCGGTATGGAGCGACATTCTGGGTCGGGGCCAACGCTCTGTTGAAAAAATCCGCGTTAGAAGAAATCTGCACGGAGGAGCGTGAAGGCACAAAGATCGTACGCCGCTACATTCAAGACCGGACAGTGATCGAGGATACGGAATCGACCGTGGATCTGCTGGCCAAAGGATGGTCATTATATAATCACCCCGAACGATTAGCCTACAGCGCTACGCCTCCCGACTTCGGCTCCCTCGTGATTCAGCGAGCCCGCTGGGCCAACGGAGGCTTGATCATTCTCCCGAAGCTGCTGTCCTTCCTGCGGCGTGCGCAGAAGCGGCCCCAGACGATCGTGCAGGCCTTGCTCCAGACGCACTATCTGACCTCGCTTGCTTTCGCCCCTTTGAGCGTACTCCTCCTGCTGATGATTCCCTTTTCCTCAGAGCTGATGACAGCCTGGATGCCGCTGGCCGCCCTCCCCTACTTTGTCCTCTATGCTCGCGATCTGCGGATGGTGGGCTATCGACCGGTGCGCGATCTGATTCGGGTCTATGCCCTCAACCTGCTCCTCATCCCCATCCACCTCACTGGAGCCGCCACGTCCGTCAGGCAAGCCTTGGCAGGCACAAAGATTCCGTTCCGCAGGACTCCCAAAGTTTCCGGGCGGACAAGGACATCCGGAGTGGACTTGGCCATGCAGCTTGGCATGGTGGGCATGAGCGCCGTGTTGGGACTTTACTACGGCTCGCAGATGCGGTGGATTTCGGGAGGCTTTGCGCTGGCCAACGCCGCTCTTCTACTGTATGGCATCAAGCACTTCATCGGATTCGCCGAGCTCAAACAGGACCTCCTGATGAGCGCAAAGGAAACGGTCAATGGCCCCGCACTCAGTCGCGTGACCGCCGAGTTGCACGGGTGGGCCACCTCATGTGCCGGTTCACTGCGGCTCGCCGCCCTTCAAACCTTGCGCGTTCGCTGCTCACCCCGCCATGCTATCTGGAGCATCTTGATCGCGTTGGAAGTCTTGACACCGGCTCTCGCCGCCGGCGCGGAGTCGTCACCAAATCCCATCCAACTGGAAAACGAACGACGCGGCACGACAGCCTGGATCTTGACCAAACCGGCGCTTCACGGCGAGATCGAAGGCTACGCGTCGGCGCCCAGCGTGAACCAAGGTCGCACCATTCGCCTGTACGTGAATACCACCGCACCAACATACCGTCTGAACATCTACCGCATGGGATGGTACGGCGGTCTCGGCGCGAGAGAAATGCTGGCGGCGTCTTATCACCAAGGACGCCGGCAGCCGGAGCCCTACCGTGAGACCAACAGCGGGCTGATCGAATGTCGATGGGAAGACCCTGTTGAGTTGACCATACCCGGTGGCACCCCTCAGGAGGAACGCTGGCCATCGGGCTACTACCTCGCCAAATTGACAGCCGAACCGACAGGAGAACAGAGCTACGTCCTCTTTGTTGTCCGTGAGGATGCGCGCCCTTCAATCTATCTCGTGCAATCGAGCGTGATGACATTCCAGGCCTACAACAACTGGGGCGGCAAATCGCTCTACGATTTCAACAGTACGGGTGGACGGGCCTTCGCCGTTTCGCTGAGTCGTCCATATGCCGCCAGCTCCGACCTCAAGGCCGCCGATTCCAGCGGTGCTGGACCATTCCTGCGCGGGTGGGAATACAACATGGTGCGCTGGCTGGAACGATCCGGCTATGACGTCACGTACACCACCAACCTGGATGTTCACCAGGATTCCGGCGAGCTGCGATCCCATCGAGCCTTGTTGGTCGTCGGCCACGACGAGTACTGGACCTGGGCCATGCGGCAACATCTCGAAGCAGCCAGGGACCGCGGCACGCACCTGGCGTTTTTTTCAGCCAACAGCGGCTACTGGCAGATCCGGTTGGAGCCGAGTCGTTTGACCGGCGACCCGAACCGCACAATCGTGGGATATAAGGAACGGGCATTGACTAACGATCCTCTGTTTCTGGACGACAATCCCAGCAATGACCATCTCGTCACGACGAAGTGGCGGGCGGCGCCGGTCAATCGCCCGGAAGCGGCGTTGATCGGCGGTATGTACTTGGAAGGCACGCCAGAGATCGACGGCGACCTTGTGATCGAAAACCCATTCAACTGGATCGTCCACAACACGGGGCTGGAACGGGGAGCCCATCTTCCCGGACTCCTCGGCTATGAAGTCGACGGCCTCGCCGACTCGTCGCCGCCGAATGTCACCGTCATTGCCCGCTCTCCTGTCGGATCGACTTTCGCCTCCAGCACCCTGTACCAGGCGCTGAGTGGGGCGCTCGTATTCAATGCGGGTTCGATGCAATGGGTCTGGGGATTGGACGATTTCCGTGCGGATCCCTTCGAACGACCGCGCGTGAATCCCGCCCTGCAGCAAATGACGCGGCAATTGCTGGATCGATTGAGCCGCGGGCCGGAACCGACACTGGCTCATGGAGGGCAGAGTCCATGAACGTTCCTCTGGCACAAGCTGCCATCCAGCCGATGAGCGAGACCCGGGAACGGCCTTCTGACCAGCTCGACAAACGAGTCGCCACGCTCGTCATCTTCTTCGTCGCCTGTATGCTATTCGCCGCGAGGGCGTCATCAGTTCCCTATCTATGGATTGCAATTGCCCTCGTGATGATGCTGACCTACGCTGCCGTAGTCAGCAAGAGAGAGACTCTTCGTGCCCTGTGGATCAACCTCGCCATCGTGGTCTTCATGCTCGGTGCGATGGAAAGCTATTTCTGGGTACAGGAACCACTCGAACGCCGAATGGAATATAGCGAAGAATTTTTCGTCGCTGACGACGTGCTCGGCTATAAGCCCGCGGCGGACAGACGAATCGGCCACCGAGCCTACGGCGGGGAGCAGTTGCTCTACGACGTTACCTACACTCTCAACGATCACGGGTTGCGGATCGCATCTCCGCTCACCGGCGACGACAAGGCCACCTTGCCCTGCATTGCCTTCTTCGGAGATTCCTTCACCTTCGGCGAGGGCATGACGGATGAGCAAACCATGCCCTACCAAGTTTGGAAGCGGATGGGCCCTCGTTACCGCACGGTCAACTTCGCTTTTCTCGGGTACGGCCCGCACCATATGCTGGCCACCTTGGAGCAGGAGCAGCTGGAATCGCGCGGCCATTGCCGACCCACCCACATCGTCTATCAGGCGATCCCGACCCATGTATCTCGGGCGGCTGGACTCGAGGCTTGGGACCACCACGGCCCCCGCTATGCATGGCGATCGGACGGCGGTGTCTATCAGGTAGGCCATTTTGACGATGTGCGTCCGTCTACACCGCTTCAGTGGCTGCGCCTTGCTCACCGACATCTCCATGCGCAAGTACGGAGCTCGCTCGAAGCCAGTGCCCTCTATCGCACCCTACTTAACTCACACCGTCCGGTGAGCCCTGAGGATGTCGCACTCTTTGCTGCCATCGTCGGGACAGCCAAGCAGACCGCGAGCCGCACATACCCCGGTGCCATGTTTCAGGTGTTGTTTTGGGATTATGACGATGATGCCGAGGTGGGAGAAGAAGTTCTGGCACAACTCCAGGTACAAGGTGTCGTAGTCCATCCGATGTCGACGATTCTCCCTGGCTTTCCCGCCGAGCGCGCGCGCTACGAGATTAGCCCCTACGACCGCCATCCGAATGCGCAGGCCCATGCCCGTATCGCCGACTTCGTCGCCCAACAGCTCGCTCAGCCATCGCGCTGACAACCTTTAAGAACCTTCCCGACAGGCAGCGCTATCCTTCTTCGCTCGGGCCATTGATTCTCCGAACGGCTCTGCCTGGATGCTCCGCCGGCGGTAGGAGATGAAGAGGCACAAACGCAATCTCCGCAATAATGGTTGGCACGACCGCACTCGCGATCACGGCGGCGACCAGAAAAGAGTACTGTTCGTTGGTGACCAATCCATGCGCCAGTCCATAGAGGGCGGAAATCGTTCCAAAGGTCAGGCCGGTCGACATCAGGAGAGTATAGTACCAACGTTCGTTCCGTTCCCGCCGGAACAGACCGATCACGGGATAGAGGCCGAATATCTTCGAGGCTACCTTGCTCATGAGCAGCGCGAGAAATAGCAGCGGGGCCGCAAGCAAAGCCGGGAGGGAGACGAGCGTGCCGGCGCGAAGAAAGTAAAAAGGAGTGAGGAATCCGACAGTCAGCGTGCGCAGCCGTCGCATCCAGTGCGCATCTCTCGCGGCGCCTCCCGCCAGCACCATGCCGGCGAGATAGGCCGGAAGCACCGCTTCGCTCCCCGACCATAGCGCAAGTGCGCCGAGCCCGAACAGGATCAGCATCACCCATTTCGTTCTAATGGCAGCCGTGCGATAGGCATAATGGTGGGTCAGCCAGGCCGTGGTGACCGGTAACAAGAGCAGAGCCACGATGCTCCCGACAATGAACACGATGGTCTTGTAGGTAAAAGGCGCGAACAACAGACCAAGGGCGATGACTGTTCCCAAATCGTTGATGAAGCAGGATCCGAGAATCCCCTTTCCGAATTCCGTTTTGTTGAAGCCGGTTTCCAGCATGACGGCATAGACGACGGCCATCGACGTCGTCGAGAGAGCAATGCCGCACAGCCAACTCGCCTTCGCGTCCCAGCCCAAACCATAATAGGCGATGGCCGCACAACCGAGAAACGGCGCGAAGAACCCGACAAGACCGACGACGCCGACTTCGGTCAATTTCGTCTTGATCACGTCCGGGTCCAGTTCTGCGCCGGCCAGGAACGTCAGCACCACCGCCCCGGAAGCTGCGAGGAATCGTACCCACTCCGAGTTGACGGCAAGGACATCGCCCAAACCGAACGAGCCGGTCGCAGCAGCCGCACCGACGCCTACACAGATTTCCACGAGCGCAATCGAGACTTTCAAGGAAGAAGCCACGAGGGCAGAGACAACGGCGAGGGCAAGCCACAGGGTTGCGGTAATAAAGATCGGTTCCATCCAGGAGTCCTCCGTTGCGGCCAGGGGTCAAAACTCTTAGACCGGTTGTCGTCGCCGCGGCTAGGCAGCAATCAACGCAGGCTGTTCAAAAAGGCCGTCCAGCAAGGCCGCACCGAGTGAAGAGGCGAGGCGTACGTTTTTGATACGTTGAGCCTCTGAACGAGGGAGAACGCCGCTGGTGGACTTTTTCAACGAGCCTGTCAGCGTAGGAGTCATCAGCCTGGCCATGGCGGTTTAACGGGGGACTCCATCCCCTGTAGGCCGCAGTATACGATAAAACCTCCGACTGGCAAACGACAAACGACAACTGACAACCCGTTCCGACCGCCGGACAGATTTTCAAAAATATTGATCTTATAACGTAAATCTTGTGTAAAAAGGCGGTAGAATTTTGCCGCGCACTATTGTCTCTCCCACCTCACTCTGTCAACCTTCTCGTCCATGCCGCGTTAGGTAGGTCAGTTGCCAACCTACGGGCATTTTTTTCTTAGGGAGGGATACCGTGATGAGCGCCAACGATTGGAAACGCTGGATGAAGAGGTGCGTTTGGGCCTGTGTCATGACAGCCGGGCTCGCTGTGGCCGGCTGCAGCAGTGGCGGAAGTGGCAGCGATGCGGGAAGCGCCACAACCGGACAGGCTCTCGTGAGTCTCACCGATGCAGCGGGGGATTTTCTTTCCTATACGGTGGACGTGCAATCGCTGACCTTGACCAAGCTGAATGGCTCGGTGGTTGAAACGCTGCCGCTGACCACGCGCGTTAACTTTGCGGACTACGTGGAGATGACCGAATTTTTCACCGCCGCCACGATTCCATCAGGCACCTATACATCGGCCCGCATGCGGCTCGATTTCTCTGCCGCCGATCTCCAGGTAGAGGACGGGAACGGCAACGCTGTCTCAGTTCCGGTGGGAAATATTCGCGACGGCAATGACACACCGATCACAACACTCGACGTTGAAGTGAAATTCGATGACCGCCGCACTCTGTTCATTGCACCGGGCATCCCTGCGCATCTGACACTCGACTTCAATCTTCAAGCGTCGAACACTGCCGATCTGACGGTCAGTCCACCGGTTGTGACGGTCAAACCATTCCTGGTTGCCGATGTGGATCCGCAGAATCCGAAGACCATGCGGCTTCGCGGCCCGCTCAAATCGGTGAACCAGCAGAATAATAGTTACGAAGTCTTCCTCCGCCCGTTCTTTCGGAACATAGGCGACTTCGGGTCGCTCACGGTTCATACGGATGCCACGACCGTGTTTGAAATTGACGAGGTGAATTATCAGGGAAGCGCGGGGCTTGGCGCCTTGAGCGCGAAACCAAGCGGCACCGCCACTCTCGCGTTCGGACAATGGAAGGTCGGCACGAGACAGTTCAAAGCCGATGAGGTATTGGCCGGCTCCAGCGTGCCCGGCGGCACAAGAGACGTGGTAGTCGGCGATGTGATCGCGCGAACCGGCGATCAACTGACGGTCCGGGGCGCGTCCCTGTTGCGCAGCGACGGCACGTTCACCTTCCGCGATACCATCACGGTCAACGTGGCAGCCGCGACCAAGGTCAAGCAACAAGCACTGATGACGACCGGTCTGACAAAAGACGACATCTCGGTCGGCCAGCGCATTGCCGCCTTCGGCGCGTTGGATGGATCAACCAGTACGCTGGATGCCACGACCGGGCTCGTTCGGTTGCTCGTGACCTCCGTGGCCGGAATCGTGAACCAGACAGGGGCTGGTTCATTGGAAATGGCCGTGCAACGGATCGATGGACGCAGGATTGCGCTCTTTAACTTTGCAGGAACCGGTACGTCGTCGGCCACAGACGCCGATCCGACGCATTATCAAGTGTCCACGGGATTATTGGACCTCACGGGACTCATTCCCGGAATAACACCGGTGCGAGTCCTGGGGTTTGTCACGCGCTTCAAGACAGCGCCGCCGGACTTCACCGCGCAGACGCTGGTGAACCTCACCAATCATGCCGCAACCCTGCTCGTCAACTGGCGCCCACCGACTGCGGCGCCGTTCTCCAGCAGCACCGATGCAGGCTTGGTTCTCAATCTGACCGGCGTGGGCGGTGCTCATTACGTTTGGCGCGGTCCGGTCGCAACCGATCTCCTGACTCTCGGCCAGTCTCCAACGATTGTGCCGCAGGATCCGAGCGCCGGACTGTTCGCACTCGGTTCCAACGGAACAGTGCAGGTCTTTACCCAATTCTCTGGGTATCGCTTGGCACTCGAGCAGCATCTCTCGCAAGGGCAACTTGCGAACACGGTCGGAGCTCACGGGATGTACAGCGATGCGTCGGTGACCATCACCGCCGACCAGATCTACACAGTCCTACAGTGATCAGGCTTAGGCCCGGGCCGCTTTTTAGCGGCCCGGGCAAATCGGCAGGGCTTGAAGGAATAATTTCACAGGAGGTGGGTTAGCCTTAAAGCAGCGACCGAAACATGATCACCGCGTCCTGATACGTTCCGTCGTTCTTCCGTACCGCGCCGGAAATGACACCCAGCTCTTTGAAGCCGAGCTTCTCCCAGAGACGACGCGCGAGTACATTTTCCGAAAATACGAGGTTGAAGATCACGCTGCGGTAGCCAAGCTGCTTCGCATAGGCCAGCATCGTCGCGCCGAGCAGCCAACCTAACCCTTTGTTGCGCCAGTCCGGTGCGACGATGAAGCCGGCATTCGCGACCTGCCGAGCCCGTCCAGGCCAGTTCGGCTTGAGGTAGAACGCACCGGCCATGCGCGCCGCACGAGCTCGGTCCGGTACATAAGCCGCCACGGTACTCTTGCCTCGGAACCAATAGTCCATGAAGTCATTCTGATCCGGAAACCGGTCATGCGGATACGACGTCCCCTCTTCGACAATGATCCGGTAGAGACTGCGAAGAGGCTCGACATCCTGTCGATCGGCCAGCACCAATTGTACCGGTGAGCCGTCTTTGAGTTTGGCATCGATGGGAAAGATGAGGCTCATCTCACCGTACCTTCACTATACAAAGGAACCTTTGTGGCAACCGAGTCTACTGGAATGCCCAACGCTTCTCCACAAGTTCCCAGTGATTCCTGCGGGGCTAGCCCCGCATCCCATGGTGGTCCGGATCTCCCCGCATTCGTCTGTGATGGCCTCTCCTCCCTGAACTCCTGAATTTTCCTCACATCTCTTCTAACTTCTGTCTTTTTCTCATCGGCACTCCGGTTGCTCAAGCACCAGACCATCGGCCCATAGGCAAATGCGGCTGGAAAGGGGGTGGCCGGAGATCGAAGCCGTAATCAAAGCCAGGTAAGCCGATCACGAACCATAACCACATTCACACATTGAACCGACAAGGAGGATTCCATCATGCAAAAAGGTCCATCGCAGGTCACGTCCGGCAACATCGCCCCGACCATTTCGGGGCCCAACAAAGATAAAGACGTGTTCGTCATTTCCGCTTTGGTGGTCAGTCTGGCAGCCGTCATCGGCGCCTTCTGGTATTACTCCTCGACCGACCACACGACAGGTCAAGATCAGTTGAATGGCACGCAAGTCAGCGAGGTGCTCAACAACCGATCATTAGCCACTCCTGTCTCGCTCCCGGTCGCCAAGATTCAGGAGGCTCCCACGACGAAGTCGGCCATCATCCACACCGATCTCTACTTCGAAGTCGGCCGCAAGGGGCTGACCGATGAGGCCAGGAAGCTCCTTCAGGAGCAAGCGGCGCTCTTGAAGAATGACGCGAACCTGGGTGTGCTGGTCCAGGGCTACACCGATCAACAGGGATCGGCCAGCTACAACATGAAGCTCGGGATGAAGCGTGCAGAAACCGTGAAAATCGAGTTGATAAATGCCGGCGTAGCCGAGCATCAGATCAAAATGGTGAGCCTCGGCAAGGACGGCGTGCTCTGCATCGACAATAGCGATGCCTGCCGTCAGATGAATCGCCGTGTGCATCTCGAAATCCGCACCATCGGCCAGGAACACATGATCGCACCGGTGGTGGCGACGACACCGGCAGTAGATCCCGCCCAAGCGGCTGTCGATCCCAGCCAACAGACTGATGATGCCAGTTCCTTGATCGACAACCTGATCCCTTCTGCGAATGCCTCTCAGCCTGAAGAGCCGGCTGTCACTCCCCTCGAACCGGCCCCCGGTAGCT
>CAMLHQ010000025.1 GCA_946479785.1 uncultured Nitrospira sp. | reverse complement strand
CGCTCATCGCGGTCTATATCGTGTTGGGAATTCTCTACGAGAGTTATATCCATCCATTGACGATTCTCTCCACCCTGCCGTCCGCTGGTGTCGGCGCGTTGCTCGCGTTACTGCTCTTTAAGAGCGAATTGAGCATGATCGCACTGATCGGCATCATTCTGCTGATCGGCATCGTGAAGAAGAACGCCATCATGATGATCGATTTTGCGCTGGACGCTGAACGGAAGGACGGCAAGCGGCCGGAACAGGCGATTTACGAAGCGTGCCTGCTCCGCTTCCGGCCAATCATGATGACGACGATGGCGGCCTTGTTCGGCGCCCTGCCTTTGGCGCTCGGAACGGGAGTGGGATCGGAGTTGCGCCGGCCCCTCGGGATCGCTATCGTCGGAGGATTGCTCGTCAGTCAACTGCTGACCCTCTATACCACTCCTGTCGTCTATCTATATCTGGACCGCCTGCGGCTGCGCTTCCTCCGGATGCGGGCAAGAGCGGTCGAAGTCAGGCCGCTTCCTCAATAATCCTCGGTTACCGACCTCCCACCTGCGCGTCACACTCTGGACAACAGCCCGATTCGCTATTGACAGCCGACCTCTCTCTCCGTAGGCTCTCCATGCATTCCGAGGCAATGTCCGATCCACGCTTGGCGTGAAAGTTGTGATTCCACATCTTCCGCACCATCGATGGATTCTCGCCGTCCTCTTGACGATGATGGTCCTGTTGGCAGGCTGTCCCCGCGTCTTGTATCTTAACTATCAACCCTCGACGTCGATTAAAGGGAGCGGGCCGATACGGATCGATACTTTTGCGTATGCCGGCCATCCGACAGGGTTGATGAAGGAGAAAGAACTGCAATCCGGTTCACGGGACCCTGAGGCGCTCTATTTATCACAGGACATCGGCGAATTTTTCGCCGGCGCGCTCAAGAAGGAGTTGGCATTGGCCGGGTACGAACTCCGGGCGGACTCGACGAGAACGGCTTCCGGCACGATCGAACAGTTCTTTCTCGACTATGTCGACCAGCATGACCAGCGGTTTATCATCCAGACGACGTTCCAGATTGCGCGCAAAGACGCTCCCACATTCACCACGTCGTGCCACTCGGAGCAACAGCAAGTCAAAGATTGGATGAAGAGCGGGTCGCTCATCCAACGAGGCGTTAAAGACTGTATCGATGCATTCATGAAAAGTGCGCAAGCGGCCGGTGCGTTATAAGAATGAGGACGGCACTGCAAAACAGTTTATGAGAGGGAGACCATGCCCGGATTTGAATTGATCGGCGAAGAAGAGAGGCGCGAGGTGTTGCAAGTTCTCGACTCCGGCGTGTTGATGCGCTACGGATTCGATGCCGCCAGGAACGGTCAATGGAAGTCGCGTGAACTCGAGCGGGCACTGGTCGCGCGGTTCGGCGCGCGACATGCTCACGTCTGCTCCAGCGGTACGGCCGCCCTCAGTACGGCACTGGCGGCTTGCGGCATCGGCGCGGGTGACGAAATCATTCTTCCGCCCTTTACCTTCGTCGCCGATCTGGAAACAGTGCTGCTCGCCGGCGCCGTGCCGGTTTTTGCCGAGATCGACCATACACTGTGCCTCGATCCTCGGTCAGTCGCGACTGCGATCACGCCGAAGACAAAAGCAGTCCTCGTCGTCCACATGTGCGGCTCCATGGCGCGGATCGACGCATTGGTTGACTTGTGCCGTACACACAAGCTGATTTTGATTGAGGATGCGGCTCAGGCGGCCGGGGCGAGCTTTCGTAGCAAGCCGTTGGGCACGTTTGGCAAGATCGGGTGCTTCTCCTTCGACTATGTGAAAACCGTCACCTGTGGCGAAGGAGGCGCAATCATCACCGACGATGAAGAGGTCTACACCTTGGCGCAGGCTTTCACCGACCACGGCCACGATCATCTCGGCGCCGATCGAGGAGCGGACAAGCATCCGCACATCGGCACGAACTTTCGTCTCAGCGAACTCAATGCGGCCGTCGGTGTGGCACAGGTGGCGAAACTCGACCACATCCTGGACGTTCAACGCACCCATAAAGCGTTTCTCAAGGAGGGACTCGCGGGACTTCGTCGCCTCACGTTCCGCGAGGTGCCCGATCCTGCCGGCGATTCGGCCACCTTCCTGAGTTTTCTGTTGCCGACCGAGGAGGAAGCCCGCCAGGCCACCCAGGCCCTGGGAACGGCCGGTGTCGACGGCTGTTTCTTTTGGTACGACAACAACTGGCATTATCACCGGAAGTGGGATCATATTAAGACGTTTGCTTCTCCGGGCCCCTTGCCGATCAACCGCTTGGGGTACGGCGCCGACCTCACCAAGATCGCGCTGCCCCAATCCGACGGGATCATGAGCCGGACGATTTCAATGCTGATCAAACTGCGGTGGACGCAGGAACAGGTGCGTGATAGACTCGCCCGGATGAAATCGGTGTTAGCCTAGCTCCTTCTCTTTTCAATTCGAGCATATCCATGAACGTCGCGATTATCGTTCCAGCTCGTATCGGCTCGACACGCTTCCCCAAGAAACTGCTCCACCGGATCAAAGGCAAACCGGTCATCGTCTGGACCGCCGACCGCATCAAGAAAGAGGCACCGGAATTTCCCCTCTACTTTGCCGTCGATCACGAATCTCTGGCCGAGGTGCTCCGAAAAGATGGGTATGACGCGATCATGACCGATCCCGGCCATTCCTGCGGCACGGACCGAATTGCCGAGGCCAACCGTCGTCTCAAGGCAAAATATGTGATCAACGTGCAGGCAGATGAACCGCTGGTCACCGGAGGTCAGATTCGCCAACTGGTCGAGCTGATCCAACATGGCACGGAGATGGCAACCCTGGGCGCGCCGGTCCATTACGACAAGGATTACCGCAACCCGAACCATGTGAAACTCGTCTGCGACGAGAAAGGCTATGCCGTCTATTTTTCTCGCGCACCGATTCCCTATTTCCGCGATACGCATGGGGCCTTTGAAGCCGATGTCGCGGCGAGCATTCCGGTGTTGATCCATCTTGGACTCTACGCCTATACGGCTTCATTCTTGGAATTGTTCTGTACTCTCACCCCCGGAAAGCTTGAACAGGTCGAGAAATTGGAGATGCTGCGCGCGATGGAACGGGGGCACCGCATCAAAGTGGGTATCACGAAAGACGCGTTGATCGAGATCGACACTCCCGAGCAGGCCGTTGAGTTTGAACAAGTGGTGACCGAACGATTTCCGTCTCATTAGCCAAATGTTGAAAAAGTCCTAGGGCATGACTATGTATCGAAACCTGCGTTTGGTTCCCCAATTGATCTTCGGGCGAGGCAGCATCAATCAGCTCGGCGACATCTTGACTAAGCAACGGACGGATGCCGGATCTGCCGTCGTGTTTCTCATCGACGCGGTCCACGAAAAACGGCCGTTCATCCATAAACTCCCGCTGCGCGCCAACGATCTGATCATCTTGGTGGATGTCGGAACAGAGCCCAAGACGGAGTACGTCGACGAACTCACAGAGCGCGTGAAGGCCTTTTCGAACCGCCGGCCTGACGCGATCGTGGGGATCGGAGGCGGGAGCGCCATGGACCTGGCCAAATCCGTTTCGATCATGCTGACCAATCCCGGCTCCGCCGCCGATTACCAAGGCTGGGATCTGGTGAAATACCCGGCGATCTACCACGTCGGCATTCCGACTCTGGCAGGAAGCGGCGCGGAAGTCTCACGCACCGCGGTGCTGACGGGACCGATTAAAAAGCTCGGCATCAATTCCGATTTCACGCCGTTTGACCAAATCGTCATGGACCCGGATCTGATCGCGAGCGTGCCGTCGAACCAGCGGTTCTTCACGGCGATGGATTGCTATATCCACTCCTGCGAATCCTTAGGGGGCACGTTCATCAACGAGTTCAGCCGCGCCTTCGCGGAAAGCGCGCGCGACATCTGCCGCGACGTATTCTTGAACAACTGCGACGGTGTCGTGGCCGACGAACGGCTGATGGTGGCGTCCTATTTCGGCGGCTTGAGCATCGCGTATTCGCAAGTCGGAGTCTGTCATGCTCTCTCTTATGGACTTTCCTATGTGCTCGGGGTGCGTCACGGCGTGGGCAACTGCATTGTGTTCAACCAGCTGGACGAGTACTACGGCAAAGACGTGCGCGAGTTTCAGCAGATGATTCAGAAGAACCGCATCGACCTGCCTGCGGGCGTCACCAAGGGAATCGACGAAGCGGGCATGAACAAGATGATCGATACCGCGCTGGGGCTGGAGCCCCTGTGGAAGAACGCGCTCGGAGACAACTGGAAACAGCTCATCACCCGCGAGAAGATCCGCTCGTTGTATGTGAAAATGTAAGATCGTTGACGCCTGCCGGTATTCATCGATGACGCCATTATCCGTGCTCGCACGCTCCGAGGCAGACTGATCCGACCTGTGAACATTCTTATCGTGAAAACCAGCGCGATTGGAGATGTAATCCATACGCTCCCCGCGCTCTGGTCGCTACGCTCCCACTATCCCGATGCGCACATCGCCTGGTTGGTGGAAGAAGCGGCGGCCGATCTCCTCACCGGCCATCCCGCATTGAATCGTGTTCTTGTCGCCAGCCGTAAGAAGTGGCTCGCCGACTTGCGAGCCGGACACCTGGTTCGCGCACTCCGGGAGTGCGTGCGATTCGTCCGTCTTCTGAGAGACACTCGCTACGATCTGGTGATCGACTTTCAAGGGTTGCTCAAGAGCGCGGTCTGGGTCTTCCTGGCCAAGGGAATCCGCAAAGTGGGGTTCGGCCGCGGGATGGAACATGCTGAACATAGTTATCTGGTATTGAACGAGCCGGTGCCTGCGGTCGATATGAATCAGCACGCCATCGACCGGAGCTTGCTCTTGCTGAAAGGCATTGGAGTTCCGTCGGCCGGCATTCGGTATGACCTTCCCTCATCTGTTGAACATGAATCCGAGGCTGCCTCCCTGCTGTACGTATCGGGTGTCAGCGAACGGGATCTATTGGTGGCGCTTAACCCCATGGCCCGTTGGCCGACCAAGTTGTGGGAGCCGGCTTTTTTCGCGGCGCTGGCCGATCGGCTGGAACGAGAGGGCGTCCGCGCCGTCTTCACCGGCGGGCCACACGATCGATCGTCGATTGATGAGATCTGCCGGCTGATGACAAGCCGGAGCCGCCGGCTCGATGGTAAAACCGACCTCAAGACTCTCGCGGCAATTTATCGGCGAACGCAGGTACTGGTCACGACAGACAGCGGACCCATGCATTTGGCTGCGGCGGTCGGAACATCGGTTATCGCTTTGTTCGGCCCGACCGCTCCCTGGCGGACAGGGCCTTATGGCCAGAACCATACCGTGTTGCGGGCAGGAATCACCTGTAGTCCCTGTTTCAAGAAACAGTGCCTGACTA
Organism: uncultured Nitrospira sp.; assembly: GCA_946479785.1. The sequence continues at coordinate 33,325 of CAMLHQ010000025.1, read as the reverse complement.
CTGAATACGAAGAGCGGGCCTGTATGAAGCGCCTGAGTGTGGACGAGGTTGCGCGCGCGGTGCTGGAGAGATTAGCGGCGGCACCGATCGCCGCGCCGAAGTGACAGGAGAGCTCTTGAAGCTTCGTTGGCGCCAGTGGATCGTTCTCGCACTCTACCGCATCCTCTTCGCTCTGGTTCTCCTGTTGTTCGTCATCATATTTCCCCTCTGGATATTCACCCCCAAACGCCGAACCACGCTGTTCAAACGATTGGGATGGCAAGACTATCCTCATGCGCGGCAGTCTTCTTACAAACCGGTCTGGATCCATGCGCTGTCGATCGGCGAGTTGTTGTCGGGGGGAAATCTGATTGCGCAGGTGCGTCGTGCGATCGGAGATCGTCCGTTGTACCTGTCGGTCTCAACCTTGTCAGCCTTTAGCATTGCGACCGAACGATTCACCCGTTTCTGCGACGGCCTGTTCTACTTTCCCTACGACATCGCGTTTTCAGTAACGCGAGGCCTCAACAAGATCAATCCGTCGCTGCTCGTGCTGATTGAAACCGACATCTGGCCCGGGTTTCTCGACGAAGTCCGTCGGCGCAAGATTCCTTGTCTGCTGGTCAACGGACGCCTGTCTCCCGAATCGTTCCGCAGCTACAATTCATTTCGCGTCCTCTTCGAACCAGCGTTCAACACATTTCGCTGGGTCTATCCGCAGTCGTCTCGCGAGGCCGAGCGGTTTCTTGCAATCGGGCTCGAGCCAGCCAGGCTGCGGAGCATCGGCAACCTGAAATTCGACGTGGCGCTGACGATACAGGGAGCGGATGCATTGGCGTCTCTTCGGCGGGAACTTAATATCCAATCCGACTCACGTATCCTGATTGCAGGAAGCACCCATCCGGGAGAGGAAGACATCATCCGCTCATGCTTCCTCAAGCTGAGGAACGACTTTCCGGCCCTTCGGTTGATCCTCGTGCCCCGCCGTCCGGAACGCGGCGGCGAGGTGTTGAATCTGTTTCGCAATGACGGCATCGAAACCGCGTTGCTCTCTCACCCGAGTCGATCAATTCCGGTCGTCGTCGTTGTGGATCGCATGGGGTATCTGAGCCGCCTGTATGCGCTGGCCGACATTGCAGTGGTCGGGGGCAGTTTTGTTCCCAAGGGCGGACAGAATCCGATCGAACCGGCGGCTTGCGGGAAACCAGTCCTGTTCGGACCAGACATGCACGACTTTCCGGATGTGTCAAAATGGCTCATTGACGCCGGAGGCGCCGTTCAAGCGAGAAATGAGGAAGACCTCTACGCAACCTGTCATCGGTTATTGGCGGATCCTCAAGAGGCCCGCGTGATGGGAGACCGTGCCCGCCACGTCGTGACTGACAATCAAGGGGCAACCGTGAAGATCGTGCAAGACATCGTCAATGTGCTCCAAGACAAACCCCTTTCCTCTTAAGCACTCTCCATTTTTACCAAGGTGTCCTCTATGGCCGGAACCGGGTCCATGAACCCACTAACCATCCCCATTGACAATAACTTTTCGGGTTGGGATATGTATGGGAAGGCGGCTATCAAGAAACGGAACAATTCATCAAGACAGTAGTGGCCGAACATTCATAACAGATGCCGAGACCGTCACGACGGACTTTCCTGAAAGCTGCCGGGAGCTTTTTGCTGGTCTCTGCCCTACCGGCACCTGGCTTAGCCGGACTGCTTGATCGTGTCTTCGGTCATTCCGAATCAACGCTCACCAAGCCGATCACACCTAACGATCAATTCTATGTCACGTCCTATAGAAGTCCGCCGACAATCCGGATCCACGACTGGTCTCTTTCGATCCGAGGACTGGTCGAACGGCCCGTCACGCTGACCTATGATCAGCTCGTTGCTGAAGCCTCCGTCTCCCACATCGTCACGCTTGAATGTGTCGGCAACACGGTGGCCGGAGAATTCATCAGCACGGCTCAGTGGGAAGGGCCTGCTCTACACTCGCTCTTGGAGAAAGCCGGCGCCAAAATAGACGCATATGATGTCGTGTTTCGCGCGGCGGACGGCTATTCAGACAGCATTCGACTTGATCGTGCGATGGCGGGTGATGTGATGATCGCGCACACCATGAACAATGTGCCGTTGCCGGCAGGTCACGGCTTTCCCGCCCGTATGATCGTGCCGGGTCACTACGGCATGAAGAGTGTGCAATGGCTCACTGAAATCGAAGTCGTCGATCAGGACTACAAAGGCTACTACGCGCAGAAAGGCTGGACAGACGAGGCCATCGTCAAGACAACCTCGCGCATCGATATGCCTGGACATGGAACGACGATTCGCGGACTTCAACAGACCGTGGCGGGACTCGCATTCGCCGGCACGAGAGGGATCAAGCACGTGGAAATCAGCACCGACGGCGGTGAGAGCTGGATGCCGGCGGTCCTTCATGCACCTCTCTCACCCTATTCGTGGATTTTTTGGCACTGCCACTGGAAAGTCCCCAAGGCAGGTCGTTACGCCCTGCTCGTGCGAGCGACCGACAGAACCGGCAAGCTCCAAACCTCCATCGAGCAGGATCCGGCGCCGGATGGCGCTTCAGGCCTGCACGAAATCACCGTGACGGTCGAACCCTGACACTGGGACTGTCGAGATAACATCACTATCGCAATCTGACAGTTTTCCCATCGACCTTCGTGTCGGCGACGAACTTTTCGATGTTCTTTTCAAGGACTTCGTTGATAAGCTGCTGCGCATCTTCGGGATCGAACCAGAAGACTTCATCGCTCCCGCTTCCCAACACCCGCTCTTGAATAGTGCTTTCGTCGCTGTGATTGGCCACACGGACCATCATAGTATTCTTCGCAGCAATTTCGGTGCGGCCAAACTTGCTGATGGCGTTGACCGATAAGTCCTGGATAGTTCCGGAAATCGTCGCGTCTGGTTGCGCTGACCCACTTTGGCCGGCCAGGCTTGCCTGCCACCCCCGTCTGTTCAGTTGTTGGACGAGTGATTTGGCCACGGCTTCTCCGGCCGTTCCTTTCGGCAAATCGAAATAACTGGTGCTACCCCATAGATGCGAGCGACTCCCCAGATGCATCCGATCCGACCGCGCATCGTCAAATGGTTTCACAGCCACACGAGGCCCGGCGCTGTTGGAGGCCATAGGAGCGGCGCTCGTAGAGCTTCCCGGAATTGCGACGTCAACCCGCTCACCCGCGGTCGCACATCCTGCTAGGATACACAGGCAGGCGACCGCTGCTCGTCCTACTCGCTTCATTTCCACAACCCCTCCTCTTCCTTGTCCTGTCAGCCTCTGTTCCCGGTGCTATCGCACGACAAAATGCGCCCGTCGATTTTTCTGATAACAGGTTTCGTCGAGCTCTTTGCAGAACGGCCGCATCTCGCCGTAGCTGATGGTCTTCAATCGCGACATAGGAACCCCGAGGTCTTCGAGATAGCGCTTGGTCGAGCGGGCACGTTTTTCTCCAAGCACAAGATTGTAGGCCTGCGTACCCCGCTCGTCGCAATGTCCTTCAATGAGAATCGATTTCGCCGCCGCACTCTTGATCCAAGCTGCATCGGCCTCCAGAACCGGCTGGGCATCTCTTCTGATCGCATACTGGTCGAAATCGAAGAAGATATCTCCCAAGCCCGAACCTCCACCAGTTGCCAGCGAGGACGGAGCGCTTGGCGATGGACTCTCCATACTCCTGCTCGACGACGGAGTGTCAAGGGGCGCACGGGACGCCTCAAGCGTTGATGGCCGATCCTCTGGTGCTGCTGGTATTGTGGCCATGCTCTCGGGCTTGATGGTCTCTACCGGAGCCGCGGCGCTTTTCTCCTTTGTCGTCGAGGTCGCATCGCCGGATGACGATGCGACCCGTTTTCCCGAACAGCCCCATAGGGTCCCAAGCATCATCAGGCACAGTACAGTCACCGATAGGGTACGTGGACTCACCCGTCTTGTCATTCCCCACCTCTCTGTATGGTGGATGGCACATGCCCCCTCTTGTCACCGACTCGCGGGGGATTGAACAAACTGGGGACTTTATAACCGGTCGCCGCGTTTCTCGCAAGAGCAGACTATCAACGGAAATGAGACGTGGCCTATTTCACCTTCGAGAAATCAGCAGGGATACGGACTTCCTTCCCGTCTTGCTGATTAATGACAAACACCGATGCAGCATTGGGATCGAAACTCTCATAGGCGAAGACTGCGGTAAATCGGGACCGGTACGCGGGCCCGCTGCCTTCGTTCTTGCGCCCACGTTCCGCCTTTCCAACGTCGATGGCTTTCACTTTCTTACTGCCCTGCTGCATCTCGATCACCGCACCCTCGGCAAAGTATTCGTCGTCGCCGCAGAGTTGTACCTCGACTTCCATATTCGGCATATCGACGACCTTCTTGATGAACTCGTCCGGCATGCGGATGTCTGTCTTGCGTTTCTTGGACTCCGAGGCTTCCTGCCGGCCGAAGGCCTCCAGTCTATAGCGCTTGGTTCTTAGGATCGCGCTGGCCCCGCAGGAATCTTTTTCGGGATCGGCGCCCACGCGCGTGGCCAGTGAGGCTTGCTGGAGGACCTTCTTCACCTCTTCAGGACTATTGGCCTTGTCCATCGGCGCACGGCCGGCTTCAAGGGCCTTCTGTGCCTCTTCCATGGATAACTTCACATCGATCGCGAACGCTGGAATGATCCCCATGGCACAGACTCCGACCAAGCCTAGCACACCACCTATTCCTCTCTTTTCTTGAGCTACCATGAAATCCTCCGTAAAAAAGCGAATGAAAGCGGCATTTTACGAAAAGCCTTCTTCCTTTGCAATCAGAAGCGGGCCCAGTTCCCGTATGGCTTCAGCACATACAGCGCCTCGACATCGACGGGAACCGTCACCCCGGCCTGCGCCAACAGTCTGACCACGAGGCGGAGAGGGAAGCCCACGACCGTCGTAAAGTCTCCCTCGAGCCGTTCGACCAATTCGGCGCCTGGACCTTGTATGGAATAGGCTCCGGCCTTTCCAAGACTGTCGAGGGTCGCCAGATAGCGCTCATGCGCTTCGGCATCGAATGACTTCATCCGCACGCAGGCAACTGAGACTTGGGTGATTTCGATCCGACGCGCAAGGCAGGCCAGCGACACGGCGGTCTGGACGCGATGCTCACGGCCGGCCATTTGCCGAAGCATGGCCCGGGCCTCGGCCACATCGCCGGGTTTTCCCAACACTTCCCCATCCAATTGAATCAGGGTGTCGCTGGCCAGCACAAGGGCGTCCGGATCTTGTTGCGCCACAGAATCGGCTTTGCTCTGGGCAAAATGGGCGGCGAGATCATCAGCGGATCGGCCAGGAACGAGACGTTCTTCACATATCGGATTCCGGACTTCAAAAGGAATGCCGAGGAGCGAGAGAAGTTCTCGACGACGCGGCGACGTCGAAGCCAACACTAGCCGCATCGTGATGCCAGCGGAGTCATTGCGTCGACATCATCAGGCGCAAAGGCCGCCGCATTCTGGTGCGTCTCGAAGGTCTGGTGAGTTTGGAATTCTGCCAGGGCAGCTTCTACGTCACCGACGCAGGATACGCTGAACATCCTCGCCCTGAGCGCTGCGGCATGAGGGAAACCTTTGCAATACCAGCCGAGATGTTTGCGCATGCGTCTGAACTGCTCTCGGCCCCAGTTCGCTTCAAATTGTTTGGCATGCTCGAGAAGGATCTCAAACCTGACTGACAGCGACGGCATCCAGTGCTCTGTTTCGGCACTTCTTGCCGACCGAGCACATTGTCGGGCTTCTTCCTTGCCTCGGAAAAACCAAGGTGCCCCCAATGCCGCGCGACCCACGAGGACGCCGTCGACGCCAGTCTCGTGCACACGACGGACAACTTCAGACAGACTCTGGACGTCGCCGTTGCCGAACAACATCGTCCCGCTGCCACGGACAATCTCAGCTGCACGGGCGATCGCCGACCAATCAGCCTCCCCTCGATACATCTGCTGCAAAGTTCTTCCATGCAGTGAAATCACTCTCGGAGATTCGATCAACAGATGTTCGATCCAGCGTTCCACGATCACTTCGTCGTAGCCGAGTCGAGTTTTCACAGAGAGCGGAATGGGCTTTCGAACGGACAGAGCAGCCGCCCCTCGATGCTCGTTCAATCTGCGGATCGCGTCAGCCCTTACTGGTTTGAGACCGGCTGCTTCCAATGTTTGGCCGGCTGTCCAATCGGCAATACCTTGCCGTGCCGCACGCATAATGGCATGGGCCAGGTCCGGCGTTTTGATCAGACCGGCTCCGGAGCCCGACGATGCCACGTTTCGAGAGGGACAGCCCATATTGATATCCAACCCGTCGAATCCCAACTCGCAGACGGCATGCGCTGCTTGATAAAACAGCGCCGGATCTTTCCCGTAGAGTTGAGCCACGATCGGCCGTTCGGCCTCGTGATAATGGAGGGAGTCCAAGAGAAACTCAGGACCGCGGCACACGTCATGGACGTGCGTAAACTCGGTAAAGGTGACGTCCGGTTTCCCCTGCCAGGCGACGATGCGGCGAAAGGTGGCGTCCGTCACGCCATCCATGGGAGACAGCCCGATGATCGGCGTGGGAAGGGTCGACCAAAAATTCATCTGGTCGGCTCCATGATCGGTCGCACCACATCGTTGGCGTCCGCATAGGCTGTGCGTAACGCGTCCGCTTCTCGTTCGGCCTGTTTGAGAACTGCGGGTGCTCGTTCTGCGACAAATTCCAGCACGCGGTCAATCTTGAGGAGGAAAAAATCGTATGATCGATCGACCGGGCGGGCTATCTGGAACCACCAGGGCACGAACTCCTCAAGCGACACCCCTTTCTCACTTATCACGCGGCAAGTTTCAGGAAACATCTCGGTGATAGCTCCGCCCCAGTAAAGAATCTCGTGCGGCATATAGTTGTGAATATACCGGTCGAGACCGGCAGGATCTCCCGCCACCTCTTGCCATTCCGGACCGGTCGGCGGTCGTTGCCCCGAGATGATCTGCGCATAGCGGGCATAGTCAGCTTGCAATCGTTGCCGATGAACCTCGCTTAGAAGGTGCTCTTCAGGACATGGTTCCGCCCGCTTCGGGACCGAATCGATGGATGTCGAGCCATTTGCCAATCTGTGTCGAATCATCGGGGCAAAGCGCAGGCTGGCCTCGTGGAACTCTTCGAGGATACGGTCGATCGGTTTCGTGTCGACTTCCAGCGCCACCCCGCGAAGATTGACCAGCCGAGGATGGGCCAACACCTGTTCCAGCATCGTCCAGGACACCAGCTGAATTGGCGCGGCGTGCGCATCGATCCATTCAAGGTCTGCGTCCGGCGACCGGCGTGGGACTGCCGCTTCATGTTGCGCCAACCCCGCGACATGGACTTCAATGACCCGCTCCATGGGAAATTCGTCTAGGAACTGCCGGACGAACTGCTCAAGCGACGACTGCCGTCTGGCGGCCGTGTAGCGGTAGACGGTCCAGAGATGCCCGATGTCGAGGACGAGTCCACAGGGAACCAGATCGGTCACGAGCCGAAAGTACTGCGGGACTGACATGGTCCCGGCCATAAAATAGGTGAGCGGCGGCATCTCCAAGAGGAACAATGGTCCGAATGCTTCTCCTGATCGGGATCCCCGATCCATCCTCTCTTGCACCGAGGCGATGTTGTCGGCGACGACTCTGGCGCTCTCGGCGGTATACAAAGGTGGGAGATACGTGCCGAACGAGTAGCCTGCCATCTGTTTGGTGGCACATTCATGGTTGAGCCACGGACTTTTGAGAATGGCCAGTTGTGAGGCGACATCGTCGAGTTCCTTCTCCACAAAGGCGTGGGCAGTGAAATCCGGTTGGGTAATCCACAGCCCCTCGCCATGATAGGCCAATGGAATGGCGGGGAGGTGCAGGCGCACCGCCTGGAGAGCCGTCGCAGTTGCCCGAAAGATTTCGAGATAGGATGGTCGACGCTCTTGGCTCAGAAAGCGGTCCATCAACTCGAACAGGTCCGGCGAATAGACGTCGACGGACAAACCCAGGCCGAGCCTGGGAATGTCCTCCACGCGACTCTGGAACCTCTGTTCGATCGAGCTGAGACTTCCCACCGCACACCTCTTGTGCTGAGACAATAATTGGCCTAGTCTAGTCTTCGAAGCCCTTGTTTGACAAGGGAACATGCCGATGAGGGGGAAGAGACCCTGTCTGCTATACTTGGCTTACGCCGCAGGGGGCCGGCCCCTCACGAGTCGTCAATGAGGCACGAATCGGAGAGGGGTCCACCGATGCCCGGTCCAAACGAACCACCCCCACAGGCCTTTCATCTCGTACCAACTGTGGTAGCCCATATGATGACTCCAGGGGTCGTACAGATTCCGGGCGATGTGTCTGTCAGCGAAGCCGCGCTGCTTCTTGAGCGGGAACATGCACCGTGCCTGCTCGTGAAAGAGACCGAGACTGTGTTCGGGCTCATGACACCGACCGACATCGTGAAAAAAGTCGTCGCCCAGGGGTTGGAACCCCACGACATCGAGGTGCGCAGCATCATGACGCGCCCCGTGCAGTTCATCGAGTACGACGAAGCCCTTGAAGAGGCCTCCACGATGATGGTGGCGACCGGCGCGTCTCTTCTGATTGTCACGAAGCAGAACCAGCCGGTCGGCATATTGAGCGCGCAAGACCTGATGCTCGCACCTCCCCGACGCCAGACGAACATCCCAGCAGTCGTGAGCGTCATCGGCGAAGATCTCAATCATCGGCAGGCATATAATGCGACGATCGTGCAGCTCAGCCATGCGGGCGCCCGCATCGAATCAGCTTCAAAGTTGAACACCAAGACACGCGTGGTGCTGGCCTTTTCTTTACCGGGACAGAACACACCGTTAACCATTCATGGAAAAGTTATGACGTCCGACTCTCCATCCTCAGGAAAGCCCCCTCACCACGGGCAGAAGAAGGTTGCTATCGAAATCCAGTTCGCCGATCTCACGAATGCCGATCTTGCCCGCCTCAAAGCCTGGGCATTACAGGCAATCCCGCCCTCCTCCGATCGCACATAATTGTTCTCGCACAACGTCTTTGACCAAACGACCATCAACTGATAGAATTTTTCTCTCAAGCCGAGACTCATCAATCACCGTTCACCAGCCACACGAATGGATCACTCGATGAAAACTACGCCAAGTCGTCCTCCCCGTACGATACCGTCAAACGATGAAATATTGAGCCAAATCCGCTCGCTCCTGGAGTGTCCGGACGACGATCTTCCGGCGGCACTGGTGAAGGAAATCCTGGCAGGCATGCTCAAGCTCCATGATGCCCACCTCGACTCCCTCGACCTCAAAATCGTCAACCGAGCGGTGAAAGAGCTTCGCCATGCATTCCGCGTATTTCGTGACTACCATGGCCGAAAAAAGGTCAGTATTTTTGGATCGGCCCGTACCGCATCCGACGACCCGAACTACCAGATTGCCTTCAACTTTTGCCGCCGGATCGTCGAAGAGGGCTTTATGGTCATCACCGGTGGAGCAGACGGCATCATGCGCGCCGCCCAAGAAGGAGCCGGCCGGGAGAACAGCTTCGGCGTGAACATCATGTTGCCGTTTGAGCAAGGTCCCAACACCACGATTGCGGACGATCCGAAACTGGTCACCTTCAAGTATTTCTTCACCAGAAAACTGATTTTTCAGAAGGAAGCCAACGCGATCGCGCTCTTTCCCGGCGGCTTTGGCACCCATGACGAAGGCTTCGAAATCCTGACCCTCGCGCAGACCGGCAAGAGCGATCCTCAGCCGATTGTTTGCCTCCAAGCTCCCGGCTGCGACTATTGGGATGACTGGTACGGCTTTATCACGCGCCAGCTGTTGAATCGAAGCCTCATCAGCCCGGAAGATCTCGCCCTCTTTAAAATCACGAGTTCGGTCGACGAGGCGATCGATGAAATCCGAACCTTTTATGCACGGTTTCATTCGATTCGATATGTCGGTCGCCAGTTGGCTATGCGGTTGAAAAGCCGTATTTCGGCCGAGCAGGTAGCGGTGATTCATGAGCAATTTGCGGATCTCTTGCTGGAAGGCACGTTCGAGCTTCGCGGCGCCCTGCCCGAAGAACTTGACGAGCCGGATTTAAAAGACTTACCTCGCCTGGTCTTTGCCTCGAATCGCCGCAGCGCCGCCCGATTGCGCCGGTTGATTGACCACCTGAATCGCCTCTAACTCGAGTACGTCATATGAAGGATCCTCACGAAATGAGCCTTTAGTCTCGGCGAAGCCCGTGGTATGCTCCGTTCCAATGGCCGGCTCCCATTCACGACATCATTTTTCTCAGACCCCAACCGCGGTGCTCTACCATGCCGAATGTGCCGACGGATTCGGCGCTGCCTGGGCCATCTGGCGTCAGTTCCCTCAGTCGCAATTCATTCCGGTCAAGCATGGCAATCCGCCTCCGGACGGGCTGAACGGCCAGCGTGTCGTCATCGTGGATTTCAGCTATGCTCGCGAGACACTCGAATCCATGCGCCGGCAGACGAATGAGCTGTTAGTGCTCGATCACCATATTACGGCAGAAAAAGCGCTGGCCGGATTACCCTACGCCTATTTCGACTTGAAAAAGTCCGGTGCCGTCCTGGCCTGGGAATGGGCGCACGACCATCCGGTTCCCTGGCTCCTCGAGTACATTCAAGACAAAGACCTGTGGACATGGGCTCTGCCGCTGAGCCGGGAAATCAACGCGGCTGTGGCCTCCCATCCTTTCGAGTTTCAACTCTGGAGCAGTTTCAAGCAGAAAGACTTGGAACAGGAAGGCCGCGCGATCCTACGGTATGAACATGAACTCGTGAATAAATTGGCAGGGCAGGCGGTGCTGGTCGAATTCCACGGCGAAACCGTGCCTTCCGTTCAAAGCGCCGTACTGACGAGCCAGATTGGCGAACGGCTCTCCGCCGAGGCGCCCTTCTGCATTATCTGGCACGACCGTGACGGCCGGCGGTATTACAGTATGCGGTCGCGCGAGGACGGAACGGACGTCGGCGCGATCGCCGCTTCCTTCGGCGGCGGCGGCCATACGCATGCGGCGGGCTTTTCTGTGCCGCTTAGCCTCGATGGATCGCTTCCGCAGAATCCGGCACTTCCTCGATCCGTTATCAACCGCCGTCGCAACTGATCATAAGCGAGCAGCGGCATGATCCCGCTCCACGACGACAATCCGACCGAACGTACGCCCGTCGTCACGATCGCATTCATTGTCGCCTGCACCCTAGTCTTTCTCTATCAATCAAGCCTCCCCCTACAGCCAGGTGAAATGTTTATCTTTCAATATGGCGCGATCCCGGCGCTGCTGTTTGGAAAGGTCGATCTGCCCGCGACGATCTCCGTGGCCATCCCTGCTTATGCCACGTTGGTCACAAGCATGTTCCTCCACGGTGGGTGGATGCACCTGATCGGCAACATGCTGTACCTATGGGTATTTGGGAACAATATAGAAGATGTCATGGGCCATGCACGATACATCGTCTTTTATCTCACCTGTGGAGTGTTGGCTGCCTTAAGTCACGCGATAACCGACTCGTCCTCAACCATTCCGATGGTCGGGGCGAGCGGAGCCATCTCGGGCGTGCTGGGTGCCTACGTGCTGCTGTTTCCGCGCGCGCACGTGCTTGTATTTATGCCGGGGATCGGCATGACGAGAGTTGCAGCCTTCATCGTGTTGGGCATGTGGTTCGTCTTGCAGCTCCTAAGCGGCGGAATGAGTATCGGCACTACCGGTGGAGGGGTGGCGTTCTTCGCCCACATCGGCGGATTTGTCGCGGGAATGGTGCTGATCGGATTCTTCAAACGTCCGGAGGTACCCTTCTTCTCGCCGGAGCGAGTCAGCCGCTGGGACAGCTGAAACATCTCTCTTCAGGAGGCTCAAAAAGACGGTCAGCAACACGGCAACCGTTAGGCATCGATCAGCTCACGAACTTTCTCCACCAATCCCGTCTGTCGGTAGGGCCGCCTCAGCAAAAACCGCCGATTGATTCGGTGCGAAATGATCGCTTCGTCGTCGTAACCAGACACGAACAAGGCTTTCATCCTTGGATGCTGTTGCAACAATCGCTTGGCCAGCTCACGTCCGCTGATTTCCGGCATGATGAGCCCGCTGACCGTCACATGCACGGCACCGGTATACTCCCGGGCAAGCATGATGGCTTCGACCGGAGAGCTGGCTTCCAAGACCTGATAGCGATGGCGCTGCAACGTCGAGAGCGCGAGCTTCCGCTCGATTTCGTGGGGCTCGACCAACAAGACGGTCTCTTGGCCTTTAGCCGCCACCGATGATTCGCCCGGATGGCGGGAAGTCACGTCCGCCGCGACGGCGGGCAGAAAAATGCGGACGGTGGTCCCATGACCGGGCTGGCTCGTGACATCCACGTGTCCCCCGTGTTGTTTGACCACCCCATATACTGCCGTCAATCCGAGGCCGACGTTGGTTTCTTTTGTCGAAAAAAACGGCTCGAACATCCGGGCCTGTGTATCTCTCGTCATCCCGCTGCCGGTATCGCACACCTGGACCCGTACCGCCGAGGTTCGGTCGCTCTCAGTCGGCCCGATATCGATCGTGAGCCGGCCTCGTTGAGGCATCGCATCACGGGCGTTCAACGCCAAATTCAACAACACCTGTTCGATGCCTTCACGATCCACCTCTACGTCGAGCGGCCCGGGCTCGATCGAAATTTGACAATCGATCCGCTCTGGCAGGAGCCCGCGAATGACTCCGCTCAGATCCTCCATCACGGTCCGCATGGAAAGCACGTGCCGGAATTGTCGATGGTGAAGATCGAGCGTCGCCAGTTGCGCCGTCAGCGCGGCCGCCTGCTCGCCGGTCCGGAAAATCTCATCGACCGGTCTATATAAGGGGTCCTCTGGAAGAAGATGAGATAAGACGACGCCGGTCTGCTTGCCGATGACCGAGAAGAGATGACTGAACTCGTTGGCCAGGCCGCTCGTCATCCGGCCGATCGCTTCCATCTTTTGCGCCTCGGAGAGCTGCCGTTCGAGCCCTTCTCGTTCGGACTTTTCCTGCTGGACCAGCGCGTTGGCCTTCCAGAGATCCTCTTTCAGTCCTTTGATGCGAATCTCCAGCTGTTCGCGAGAAGCCTGGAGCGCGCTCTCGGCCTTCTTGAGTTCTTCAATGTTGTGGAGCAATTGCGTTTTCTGCTGCCGCTCCGCTCCGATCGTCTCCAGAGCCATCCCATAAAACATCGCCATCACCAAGAGCACTGGTACGCCCAAAAGATGTCCCACGGAAAGCGTCCCTGTCTGAACGCTGCCTTGATACAGCACGACACCATAGCCGGCGCAGAGCAAGAGAGAAAAGGCAATGACATGCGACAATCGCCGCAGCGATGCAGCAATCAGCATGAGAATGAAATAGGACAGATATAATTCCGATCTGGCATGACCGGATAGATACATGATGCCGGTGACCAAGGCCGTGTCGATCGTGATGAGTGTTCCGCTGAACCAGGCCGCTTGAAGCATGGAGGATGGAACGACCAGCAGGAAGCCGATCAGCAGCATCAACCCGCCGACGATGAGCTCACTGGTCACACGGGTCACAACCGGCTCAGGGCCGAACCACAGCTGGTACCCCAACATGATGCCCACGAGCGATTGCAAGATGACGTATCGCGCGCGCGATACTCCGCCCCTGCCGGACGAATCATCAGTTTGTCGTTCTGTAGATTGTTCTTGAGATGTAACGAGAGCGCTGTGCATTGTTCCTCGACGTAATTTCCGAAGCAGGAACGAGCAAGTCCCGTACCGGTCCTCTCAGGCAGGAGAAGCCTGATTTTCCTCATCCCCGGCTCCTCAGCCGATGGACAGATTGGACTCTGATCCTACAGGCAGTCACAAAATGGAACAGGCGGGTCAGTGCCGAAAAACGGCACTGTGAGAGATTCGGCTGGAATCAATCCATTCGCATCAGAGTCGTTGCCGTGGGAGAAGACTCTGGCGAAATTGTACGGCTCGATCATGAGCCGTGCGTCGCTGATCAGCAAGAAATGTGACATGTCCCATCTTTCGGCGAGGACGGACGGCCCGTTTTCCATACAGATGCAGATGCGTCCCGGGAAGGTCCAGCAGGGCGCGACATTCGGGGTCGGTCTTGATCGTCTCGGCATCGGTTCCGATGAGATTGACCATGGCGGCGGGGCTTAACAATCGGACCTCTCCTAACGGCATTCCACAAACCGCTCGGACTTGCTGCTCAAATTGTGATCGGCTGCACGCATCCAGCGTGTAATGGCCGGAATTATGCGGACGAGGAGCGACTTCGTTGATCAGGAGTTCGCCTCCCGGCAGCAGAAACAGTTCGATGCAAAAGAGACCGACCCCTTCCATACGTTCGATGAGTCCGCGCGCAAGCTCGGCTGCCCGCTCCATGACGGATGAAGGTACCTCCGCGGGGACGATCGTTGTACGGAGGATGCCTTCTTCATGTTCATTCTCAACGAGCGGATAGACGACAGATTGTCCGTCGATCCCACGAGCGACCAGGATCGAAAGTTCCCGTTCGAAGGGGACGAACGATTCGACGATCCATTCCATTCCGGATTGAGCGGATGCGCGCAAGGACTGTTGGATTTCAGACAGGTTCGATAGTTCGCTAATCCTCCATTGCCCCTTCCCATCGTAGCCTGCTGTGGCTGTCTTACAGAGTGCCGGACAACCGAGCTGCTGAACGACCTGTTCCAACTGATTGAGGTTGGTCATGGCTGCAAATCGGGGAACAGGGAATCCCCGTTCGACAAGAAACTGTTTTTGTACGAGACGATTTTGGATGATACGCAAAATGCCACTCGATGGTCGCACGGGCTTTGTCTGTTCGAGTTGCCGACAGAGGTCAGCCGGCACATTCTCCCATTCGTAGGTCACAACCGAGACCAGGCCGGCGAACTGCGACAACGCCTGTCGATCGGTAAACGGCTTCGGAAAGGAATGAGTGGCGAGGCGATGCGCCGGGGCATCCGCGTCCGGATCCCAGACCGCGATGCGGAACCCCATCTGGGTTGCCGCACTTGCGAACATGGAGCCCAACTGGCCTCCCCCAAGCACGCCGAGCACGGAACCTGGTTCAATTGATATTGGATTCACGACCGAGGACGAGAAGGAAGGAAACCGGCGGTTGCCCCTTTGGCTTCGGGCGATTGCAGCACACCGTCGGTCTGAGTTTTGCGGAAGGCTTTCACGCGAACGCCGATATCAGGATAGTGGCCTGCCAAGATCTGCGCCGCGAGCAAACCGGCATTCTCTGCACCACCGATGGCGACGGTCGCTACGGGAATACCGCGCGGCATTTGGACGATGGAAAGTAAAGAATCAAGCCCCCGAAGATTCTCGGTCGGAATCGGCACCCCGATCACCGGCAGATGCGTCTTCGCCGCCAGCATGCCGGGCAGATGGGCCGCGCCTCCAGCACCGGCAATAATCACTTCGATGCCCCGAACCGGCGCCTGCTCGGCATAGGCAAACAAGCGGTCCGGAGTACGATGGGCGGAGACGACCAGGAGCTCACTGGGTATCCCCAACTCGGTCAGCACGGTGACGGCTTTCTCCAGGATCGGAAAATCAGATTTGCTGCCGCCGAGCACGCCAACCAATGGATGTGAACGAGTGGCCGCGCGCCCTGATGATTGTGATCCTGTCCGTTTTACAATTCCAGCCAACGAACACTCCTCCGTGCGGAGCACTCTCGAGTCGACACATTAGCGGCTCTCTGTATACCGGTCAAGTTCATAGAAACGCAGCAAACACCAGTTCTTGAAGAGAAATTGACCCGTTGAACCACTTTCCTCTATGATGAATCGTCAAATCGTTCCCCTCTACCGAAGAGGACTCGGTGGCAGGTCTAGGACAAAGTTTGCGCCAAAAAGTCCGCTCGCTTGTCCAGCGACCCTCGGGATTGGATGAGATCGCGGTGGACGATCTTGCCACCTCCAGCAAACTCCAAGCCTGGGAAGCCGTTCAAATCCCCGAACGTCTCAAGTTCTCTTCACGGCTGGCGATCAAGCTAGTCTTGCTGTTTCTCCTGATCATCGTTTTCGTGCCCTGGACGCAGACGATTACGGTGAGCGGCCAATTGTCCGCCTATACGCCCTACGAGCGGCCGCAAGACATCGAAGCGCAAATCACCGGCCGCATTAAAAAGTGGCACATCTTCGAGGGCGTGCGTGTCAAACAAGGGGACTTGATCCTCGAATTGGATGATTATGACCCTAATTTTATGTCGCCGGATCTGCTTTCATTGCTGGAGCAACGCAAAAAAGCACTGACGGAAATGCGACAGGCCGCCCTGGGACGAGCCGAGCAGTTGGATAAGCGTATCAAGGAGATGCAGAACCTCGTCAAAGCGGCCGTCCCTTCCGCCCAAGCCCGAGTGATCGAAGCAGAAAACAAGGTCCGAGAAGCCTATCAGAAGGTGGAAGCGGCAAAGATCACCGTCGCCACCGCCGAATTGAACGTCGACCGTCATAAACAACTCGCCGAGCAAGGTCTCGTTTCGCAACGCGAACTCGAAGTAACCATCCAATCGGCGATTGGGACAAAGGCCGATTTGACCGGTGCGCAAGCCGGTCTCAAAGCCGCCGAACAAGCGATGAAGGCGCTCAGCTTCGGGCGGGAGCAGGTCAGCGCCGAAGTCCTGCAGCGCTTACTGGATGCCGAAGCCTCCCGCGATGCGTCGGTTGCCGAAGCCGCCAAAGCGACCGACCAGCTAGCTGACGTGTCATTGCGAATGTCAAATGCGGAACAGCGTCGCGTAGCCGGTCGCATTCTGGCCCCTATCGACGGTACGGTCGTCAAGATGGCGGAATCAGGCGTAGGGGAAACGGTCAGGCCGGGCGACAAGCTGGTAAGGATTTCACCAGCGAGTGCAGACAAAGCCATCGAAATGGTGGCGGATGGAATCGATGCTCCATTGCTGAATGTCGGCCGCAAGGTCAAGATCCTCTTTTACGGCATTCCTGCTATTCCGCTGCCAGCTTGGCCGGAACTCATGGCAGGCACCTACGGCGGCGTCATCAAGGTTATTGACCAAGTGGATGATGGCAAAGGGAACTTCCGGTTTTGGGTTGTTCCTGATCCAGAAGAGAAACCCTGGCCTCCTCAAGAGCACGTGCGTCAAGGCACCAAGGTCATGGGATGGGTCATTCTGAATCGTGTTCCCTTGTGGTATGAACTCTGGCGGCGCTTCAACCTCTTCCCGCCGGACTATCAAGAACGTCCACCGAGCCTCATCGACACCCTCTTGCCGAAGGCAGGACGAGGTGCGAAATAGGTTCATTGCCGTATTTCTTCGCTCGTCTCGACTGTCTCCTTTTTCTCTGAACATGGTCATGCCGCAGTCGGCGTAACACTCGCGGCACGGTGTTGTCCGCTATTACGAAAGGAGTGTGCTCTATGAGCTATCGATCATTGCTTCTTCTTCTCGGTCTGCTCGCGTTCATGGGCGTCCTGCCGATCATCGCAACGGCAGCGGAACCATCGAACGCGAAGGGCCTTCCCCCCATACCGTTAAGCGTCGATGAAATCCACGCCTGGATCGATCGTGCTCACCCTCTGCTGAAAGGCGCGGGAACAGAAAAGATCATGGCACGGGGGAAAATGCTGAAGGCCTTAGGGGCCTTCGAGCCCAATGTGATCAATGATACAGAGGTCGAGCGATTCATCTCCAGCACGAATCCGGCCGCAGGCACTCAGACCGTGGGTTTCAACGACACGCTGGTGGAGGCCCGGCACCCGTGGGGATTCAAGTATGGCGCCGGCATCCGGCAAGCGATCGGTGATGCCAAGATTCCCGACCTGTCGTTCGGCGGAGGCAACAATCAAGTGATCCTGGGTGGATTCTTTCCTCTGCTGCGCGGACTCATGGTCAATCCGGACAATGCAGAGCTGCAGCGATCGGAATTTGCGGACCCCCGCGCGGACATACGAATCGCCCAAACTCGGCAGGATCTCTTCCTCGCTGCAGCCACACAGTTCTGGGATTGGGTCGCGGCGGCGAAGTTTGCCGATGTGCAACGGAGAGCCGTTGGCGTCGCAGAGGATCGCTTTAAGCAAGTCGAGGGCCGAGCAAAGGCCGGCGCGGTGGCCCCGCTCGACGTCGTTGAAGCCAACCAGGAGGTCCAGCGAAGGCGCGAGGTCGCAATCGCCGCACAACGCTTTGTCGAGCAAGAGCAGTTTAAACTGTCCATGTTTTTGTGGGAAAACAACGCTCCGATGAATCCGCCGATGGAGCGGGTGCCGGACTTTCCGTCACAGATGTTGGTGCCGACGCCGGAAACGATCAAGGCTCACAAGATCCAAGCCAAGGCCGACCGGCCGGAGATCAAGGAAATCGACATTGAGGCGAAGATCAACAACATCGATCTCGAACTGGCAAAAAACAATCTCCTGCCTAGCCTGGACGCCGAAGCAGCCCCGGCGCGCGCACCCGAGAAGTTCGTGTTAGGCCTGGGCTATCGTTTCGGGCTCGAGCTCAAGATTCCTATTCTTCAACGGAAGAGCCGAGGCGAGGTCCTGGAGGCCCAGGGAAAGGCCGATCGTTTTGTGCTGACACAAAAATTCCGTGAGCAACAGGTTGTGATTGATGTGGACAATGCCTTGTCGGCCATTGAGCGGGCCAAAGAACGGATTGCCGCGGCAGTAGAGTCGCTCCGTCTGGCCAAAACGCTGGAGGAGGGTGAACGGTTCCGGTTTAGTCTTGGCGCCACCAGCGTGCTGTTCGTCAACCTCCGCGAACGGAACTCCGTGGATTCAGAAGGGCAAGTCATTCGCGCTAAAGCCGACTATCAGAAGGCTTTGGCGCTGTATCAATGGGCCATCGGCGCCTGGGGAAAGGCGACGCCTTCGGCTGTCCCTGTCACCTATCGGGCGCGTGACTGATTAGGGAAGAGTTGGCTTTTTCCTCTGTACTTTGATAGCGTTAGACGATAGCGCTGTTCCTTCGGAAGTCTCTGACGAACTCAGAGTGCCGTCCGGTTGAAGGAAAAGGCGGGTGTCCGTGCAGAGTCATGTTAACGATCAACCAAACCTGTTCCAGTCGGTCGTCGGATATGTCGGCCTGCTCCTTCATCTCGAGCGCCGTGTTCTCACTCTCATCGTTTCCTACTCATTAGCCATCGGTCTGTTCTCCTTGATCGTCCCCCTGACCGTCCAGGAGCTGACCAACACGTTCGCCTTTGCCATTCAACCAGTGACCATCGTGACCCTGTCCGGCATCATGATCGCGGCCCTGCTCTTCGTCGGCGCGTTCCGCACATTGCAATATTATGCCGTCGAGGTACTGGAACGGCGACTCTTCGCCCGTGTCGCTATCGGGATGGCTCAGCAAATTCCACATTTGCAGTTTCTCGGGTTCAAGCCCCGTTACGCCAACCACTTTATGGAAACGGTCTTCATGCAGCGGGCACTTTCCGTCCTCCTCGTGGACCTCATCAATGTCGTGGTGGGCGGCGCCGTTGGGATGACCATTCTCGTCTTCTACCACCCGTATTTCTTGCTGTACAACGCGCTGCTCCTCGCAGGGTTCAACGTCGTATTTCTGCTGTCGCACGGGGGTCTCAAGGCCACCATCAACATGTCACACGCTAAATACGACACGCTTCACTGGATGCAGGAGATCTCGTACAACTTACTGCATTTCAAAGCAACGGACAGCCAGGCCATCTTGATGCAACGCACGGATGAATTGGTCGGCAAATACATCGAAACCAGGCAAACCAGGTTTGGGATTCTCATCCGGCAATATCTGGGATCCGTGGGATGGCAAGCGATCGCCCATGGCGGGCTGATCGCCACCGCCGCTTGGCTGCTCTCGATCGGCCAATTGACATTAGGACAGCTCGTCGCCGCCGAAGTCGTCGTGAGCGGACTGCTGGCCAGTTTCGACGAAGTCATCAAACGCATGGGGCATATCTTCTATTTCATGACCGGCTTGGCCGAGCTGGATTTCGTCCTGTCACTCCCGAAAGATCAAAGCTCCGCAACCTTGTCTGTTCCCCTTCCCGATCCTACCGTGCACGGTATTCGTGTAACGTGTAAAGATCTTGCGATTCACCATCCGGGGGTACCGGCGATCTTCGAACGGTTCAATCTGGAAGTGACTCCCGGCGAAAAGATCGGCATCTACGCGAGGACGACGGCGGCCAAGACGGCTCTGGCCCGCGTATTGGCAGGACTCGAGGCTCCGACGAGCGGGGTCATTCGGTACAACGGCGTCGATCTTCGCCACATCGACATGCACGCCATCAATCGCTGCCGCGGCTTCATGATTGATTCACAATTGACGTTGTTCGAAGGCACGATCGAGGACAACATTGTGCTAGGCCGCTCTTACATCCCGCACAGTGACGTCCGTTGGGCCCTGCGCTTTGCAGAACTGGAAGAAGATGTGGATGCGCTCCCGCAGGGGCTCAAGACGCCCATTCGGGCTCCCGGAAAAATCTTGGCTCCGACGCACATCATGCGCATCTTGCTGGCCCGCGCCATTCTGAGCCGTCCGCAGATCCTGATCTTCGACGGCATCATCCACAACTTGCAGCCCGTCCTGCGCGAGACGCTGCTCCGGCGGCTGTGTTCCAAAGATGAACCCTGGTCGGTGCTTTTTGTGTCGAATGATCCGAACTTGACGCCGCACGTTGATCGGCGGCTGATTTTGGAATAAGGAGGAGCCTGTGTTTCTCTTTCGGTGGCTGCGCTCGTTCCGTCCGAGCGGATCACAGGTACTGATCAGCCTCCTGATTGCAGGTCTCGGCTGGATGAGCGGCGGAGCCCTCAGCGGCGTCGATCAGGACCTGCGCATCATGTATACCGAGTACACCCTCGGAGCGGCGGATCTTGCTCACATCTCTGCGGATGTCATGCGCTACCGTAATACGATCATCCGCGCTTTAGAAGCAGACAGTAAGAAAGACTTTGAGCGCATCACGGAATCGCTCCCTGGACAACGGGCACGCGTACAACTGGCCGTGGATCGCTATGCAGCCGCCGGGCTTCGCGTTTCACGTAGTGGTAGAAGCGAACCGGAAGACATCGAAGCCGTCCGCAAAAGTCTCGATCAGTACTTTTCGGTGGCCAGTACGACGATTGATCTCCTGTCACGAGTGTGGAACGCTCCCTCTCAAGCGGAACGTGATCGTCTTCGACGCAAGGCAGAGGAACATGCCGCCGATAATGGCGGTCCCAAGATGATCCAGGTCAGCCTGGCCTTGGACCGACTGCTCGATACCGTCGCCGACGTGGCCAAAGATATGAGGGACGAAGGGACGAAAGCGATTCAGTGGACGAGCGTGATGCTGGTAGGAGGAAGTTTCTTCATCGCCTTGCTCAATTTGTTCTTGACCAAACCCCGCGCCCCGCGCCAGAACGACGCAGACCTGTCATCCGAATCTGCTCCGCAACCGCTGCGTCCGGCCTTGCCCCTCCGGACCGCCGGCGATCAGCAGCGCCCCGCGTAAAATTTCTAGCGACCAGAATCTGCTTCGGCATCGCTGCTGCCCTGCCTCTGATCACGTTGAACGGCTTGGAAAAGTTCCTTCTTTTCACCTTGCGTCAGCACTTTCCAACTCCCCGCCGGCAATCCGGCAAGGGTCAGATGCATGATGCGAACGCGATGCAACGCAACCACACGGTATCCCAGCGCCCGAGACATCCGCCGAATTTGCCGATTGCGTCCCTCCGTCAAAATGATTCGAAACCGTTTGGGCCCGAGACGTTCGGTCCGGCACGGCTTGGTCCTGCTCCCAAGGATGACGACTCCCGCCGCCATGCGATCAAGAAAGGTTTGATCATACGGGCGATCCAACAGGACTTCGTATTCCCGTTCATGACCAAACTCGGTCCGCAAAATCTCGTTCACGATGTCGCCATCGTTGGTCAAGAGAATCAAGCCCGAGGAATCTTTATCGAGCCGCCCGATCGGGAAAATCCGTTCCGGGTGGCCGATCTCCGCAACAATATTGCGCGGAACGTGGGCTTCGCTCGTCGTCGTCACGCCGACAGGCTTGTGATACTTGATGTAAATCGACGCCTGCCCCCAGGGAATGACCTGCCCATCGCGGGCAATCACGTCGCGAGGCCCGACCTGATCGCCGAGCTTCGCGACGACTGCGTTGATCGTGACACGTCCGGCCTCAACAAGACGATCGGCCTCGCGCCGCGAACAGATGCCGTGCTGGGTAAAGAATTTATTGATGCGGATGGTATCTGTCACAGCAGAAGGTAGGCCCTTCAGTGAACGCGGCGGCCAGCCCGAACACGGCCGAGAATTCGGTAGATCAAACGCGCAATGCAAAACTGCGGAGCCACGAATCCTTCGATCGGGGCAATCTCACTGACGTCCATCCCGAGAATGCCGGGCCCATCGGCGAGCGCTGTGATGAGATTCAGCGTATCGTACCAGCCGAGCCCACCGGGCTCCGGCGTGCCCAGAGCAGGAACCAATGAGGCATCGAGGCCGTCGCAATCGAACGTTAAATAGACCGGGCCGCGGCAGGCCTTGACGACATCGGGAATCCAACGCGGGGACTTCCCCTCATAAGGACCGGAAGGATCCAAAAGCTGAGCGGCAAAGAACGTGGAAATGCGATCGCTGCTTGTAATTCGTTCGATTTCTTCCGGACAGATCGACCTGATACCGACCTGAACCAACGGCAAGCCGTCGTCGACGACACGCGCCATGACACTCGCATGGCTGTAAGGATTGTCTTGGTAGGCATGGCGCAGATCGCCGTGCGCATCAATCTGGACGACGTTCAGATTAGGATAACGTTTCGCATGGGCCCTGATGGCTCCCAAGGCACCCGTGTGCTCGCCGGTCAGCGTGACGATGAATCGACCGGCTCCGACATGAGGGCGTACAAAACCCTCGATTGCTTCCACAGCCTCTCGGTCGACCTTCCCCCTGAGATCGAGCGGGGTGACCGTCGCAATTCCACCCCAATCGCGAAAGGGTTCGCAGCGAAGCATCTCGTCATAACACTCGACCTGATGCGAGGCCTCGATGATGGCGGAGGGTCCTTGATCCGAGCCAGGCACATAACTCGAGGTATGTTCGTAGGGTGCGGGAAGGACGTAAACACCCGCTTGATCCGGGTGACACCAGGGTTCTTCAAGCCCCAGGAAGTTATGCTGATAGCCTTCCCATCCGGCGGGAAGCGTCATGGGTATGTACTCACAGGCTGCGGGATGGGCCACTGCGCGGCCCACTTCTGTCAGGCGTGTTTAGCGGCGGCTCCGTTTCGGTAGATTCTCTAGAGGAATGAACACTGCCAATGCGACGACAGTCGTCCACCGTCCGGGCTTTCCAATCGCCGACTGTGTAATATTCAGTGTGCGCACGATTTTACCGCCCATCTTGAACACTTGTTCTCGTTCTTTCCAGGCGATGTTCGGATCGAATTCCACGCCCAAGGTCGTCGCCAACATCTGCGCGGCAAGATCTTCTGTGTATTCGCCGGTCTCTTCGTCAGTTTCGCCGTGGGCGTGATGTTCCGAAAGATACCCGTACGTGCGGCGATCCGTCGGAATCGCCAAGCCGATGGAAGCGGAAATCAATCGGTTCCGCTCGTTGGTTTCCGAACGCGCCATCACGCAGTGCGTGATCTCGCCCGGGTTCAACAAAGTCTCCCCGCGCTTTCGTGGAATGATTTTGCAATTGGGAGGTAAGATCGACGAGACACTGACGAGGTTACAGTAAGCGACACCGGCGCTGCGCAGCGCTTGCTCGAAGGAGGCCAGCTTCTCCCGGTGTACGCCGACTCCTCTGGTCAGAAACATATGCGTAGGTACCATCGTCTCTTCTCCCTTACTTCCTCCGACGAGCGGCGGGGCGAGTCTTTGCCCGCTGAATCGTCAAGCCCACGGCGAGATTTCTATTGGCACAGGGTCGCTGTTGTATCAAGAATGCCCGCGGATCGCAATATGCCGTACGATTTTTCTGCTAAGCGTCCATCGGCGGCCTGAGATTCATTACGAGTAACCGGGGTTCGGTCATATCTTCGATGGCCGACCGCAGGCCCTCACGACCCATGCCGGAATCCTTCACTCCGCCGTATGGCATATGGTCAGCCCGGAATGTGGGAACCTCGTTGGCAAGGACGGTCCCGACCTCCACATGCCGGAACGCGTGAAACACTTTGTTGACATCCTGCGTGAAGACACCGGCTTGTAACCCGTAGTCGGAGCGGTTCAGCACCTGAATTGCTTCATCGAAGTGACGATAAGGCGTGACCGTGACCACCGGCCCAAAGACTTCCTGGCAGGAAACCTTCATCGACGGTGTGACATTGGACAACACGGTGGCTTCCACAACCGAGCCCATGCGTTTGCCGCCTAACAGCAGACGCGCGCCTTGCGCGACCGCTTCCCCGATCCATTCCTCCACGCGATGCGCCGCCTTCTGGTCAATCAGAGGCCCGACCACCGTGGCATCGTCACTGGGGTCGCCGGCTTTCAAACGGGCGACTTGGAGCAACAATTTCGTCGTAAAGAGATCGGTAATGGAGTGGTGGACGAAGATTCGTTGGACGGAAATGCACGTTTGGCCGGCATAGCCGAATCCACCGGCGGCGCAACGTTGCGCCGCGAAGTCCAAGTCGGCGTCCGGCTCGATGATGACGCCGGCATTGCCGCCTAATTCCAACACCACCTTTTTCTTTCCGCATTTTTCCTTCAGCATCCACCCCACCGCTGCGCTACCGGTAAAGCTCAGAAGCCTGAAGCGTGGATCGACGACCAATCGCTCCGCCACGCGATTGTCGCACGGAAGGACGTTGAGGCCGCCGGGAGGCAGCCCAGCTTCCACCGCCACTTCTCCCAGCAACAGCGCCGTCAACGGTGTTTGCGGGGCCGGCTTGATAAGGATCGGATTGCCAGCTGCCAGGGCGGGCGCGACCTTATGAGCGACAAGATTCAACGGAAAATTAAACGGGGTGATGCCCAGGATAGGACCGATCGGAAACCGGCGGAGGATGCCCAGATGGGAATCGGTTCCAGGCGTCCAATCCAGTGGAATCACGTCACCTGGAATGCGCTTGGCTTCTTCCGCCGCCACAGTGAAGGTCTGAACGGCCCGATTCACTTCCCGCCTGGCGTCCGTGATCGGCTTTCCTGCTTCAGCGGTCATTACGCGGGCGAATTCCTCACGGCGATCATGGAGCGATCCGGCGATTTTCTGGAGAAGATGGTAGCGAGCGTGAGAGGGAAGGTCTGCCATCGCCTTGGCTGCGTCAGCCGTCGATTGGATCGCCGCCTCGGCATCGGTCTCGCTCGCTTGCGAGACTTCGGCAAAGACTTTCCCGGTGAAGGGATCGTGTACAGGAGCGGCTGTGTTCCCCTGGCGCCACTGGCCGCCGATGAGAAATGGACGTGGTCCCTGCAAGAAGACGCTCCGCTGCTGGAAGAAGGCTTACAACGCGGACTCGACAGAAGATGCGGGAGCCGACTCCACGTTCGCCGCCTGTTCCGAGGCTTTGGCCTTAGCCACCAAGTCTTCCGTGCCCCAATCGGCGATAGCCTCGATTGCGAACGCTTCATACGTCGAGACTCCATGACAACCCGGGCAATCGGGCATCGGCA
Organism: uncultured Nitrospira sp.; assembly: GCA_946479785.1. The sequence goes on along the minus strand of CAMLHQ010000025.1, from coordinate 7,744 downwards.
CCTTGCGATAGAAGGCTTCCGAAAGACAGGACATGCAGACCCAGAAGGGTGGTTCCCCTTCACGTTGTGGGACGGGCCAAAACGACTGTGTATCAGACATACAGTTATCCTTCGTAAAGAGATTAGGTTCTACTTGCTCAACACTGCCTTCAATTCAGGAGCAGGACTAGGAACCCGACACCTTCGAGAGCATGCGATCGATTTCCTCGGCGAAGGCGTCAAACGGAAAAGCTCCGGGAATCGCAATAGCCGGATCCTTCTCCGTCGGCCCCGCCGTCGTCTGCATCAAGATGAACCCTGGTGTCCCGTGGAATCCCCACCGATTCGCCTCTTGACGGTCCTGAAAAATCGATTCCAAGTGGCGCCGTTCGTCGAAACACTTTCCGAACTGGGCCTGATCCAAGCCAATAGATTTCGCAAAACCCTTGAATGTACCGGAATCCAGTCGGCCGCCTTCGCCAAACAACCGATCATGCATGGCCCAATAGCGTCCCTGCGCGCCCGCGCAACGGGCTGCCACTGCCGCCTCGACTCCAACTCCGCGGTCCGCTCTCGGATAGTCGCGGTACACGAATTTGACCTTCCCGGTATCGATGTATGCGGCTTGCAAGCGAGGCAAGGTCTCCTTAAAGAACTTCAAACAATAGCCGCAGGTAAAGTCAGAATATTCGATCAATGTCAGCGGGGCATCGGCGCGGCCCCTGATACGTCCGTCGTCCTCAATCGATCCGGCGCTGGATTCGCTTGCACTGAACAGCACGAAGCTCAGCAGAAGCAACAGCACTGCCCGAGGCATGACTCCCGCGCCCCTCATGATCGCGTGGCGCGCTTGGCCTTCATGCGTTCAAGCAATCCGGCCATGAGCAGCGGCCACACGACCGTGGCATCGCTCAATACTTCGGCAAAGCGTCCGCCTTCTTCAGGTGGCACGAACTTTCCCCACGAAATGCCTTCCTGATAGGTGCAGCCACTCAAGCCACCCCAATAATCCGGTTCCGGGCAAATGCGCACCCCATACTGAAACCGCGGAGGCTTCACCCCAAGTCCGAGTCGCATGTTGCTGATCTCGATATAGGGGCCGACTTGTTGCGACCAGTTGCGAGGGACCCCGCCGCCGATGGTGAAGATGCCGAGGCGCTTTGCTGACGTGATGTGGGTGGTATAGCTGTTGAGATCCTGATAGGGATTAAACAACGGATACGACTTATTGATCGTGCGAAGAATGTCGAGATCGCTCCCGCCTTTGGTTTGAGCACGCGCTTGATCCACCACCCGCCCCATCGCCCATGTTCCAACATCTAGGCCCATCTCGGAATCGGTAAACGCAGGGATGTACACCGGGACCTTTTTCAGATAGGCGCTCTTCAGAATCCCGTCGCCATGAAATTCTTCCGCCAGCGTCCTCCCCAGTTCGCGGGTGAGGATTTCAGATGAAAGGGCCTGATCGGGACTGATCCGTTTCATCGTCTGTCCGACGACATGCTCGACGTAATTGAGATTGGCCTCCATCTCGAGCGTGTCATAGACCCGGTTGTAGCCTTTCTTAAAGAGTTCCTCGTCACTCATCGACCTAGGAGCCCGATAGTGGGTCTTGCCGATGGATTCGGTGAGGCCGTGGGCAATCAGCGCCCCGGTCGACACCACGCACTGCACCATGCCGCGGTCGATCATGGTGCTGATGATCTTGCCCATCTTGGCGATCGTCATTGCGCCGGAGAGGGTCATCACGACCGAACAATCCGGATCTTCGATCATCGCCCACAGCACTTCGTAGGCTTCACCCAGACGACGCCCGCCGAACGCGGTCTTACGCATGGCGACCAACAGTTCGTCGAATGAACCGATTGTTTCGGGATTCAGCGGCTCGAGTGCTTCGAGACCGTCTTTCGCGCCATCATGAAATTCACGTGCACCCATGAGTGAGTCTACCTGCCGGGGGAAGTGGAACAACAACGAGAGCATCCGTTATACACAACCGGTACTAGAGGCGTCAACGAATGAAGAGGTGCGTCGAAAAGAAGAGTGAATAGAACTGTAAGACCTGCATGCGACGGCCTGCAAAGATACACACACAAGAGCAATCATCCGATGGAATTAGTCACAGGCGGTGACGAGCTGGCGGGTCGCACGAAGTGCGGTCTGGTGGTCCCAACGGGATTCGAACCCGTGTCTGAGCCTTGAGAGGGCTCCGTCCTAGGCCAGGCTAGACGATGGGACCGGAGGCAGCAATGCGAGGATAATACTGGCTGACGGTACCACGGAGAACTCGGGGTTTTCAATTCCTGGCGATCAGACTGTTATTATCCTCGGGCACAGTTTTTACAAAAAAGCATCTTGACAGCAACGGTGGGTTGGCCTACTTTTCGCAAAGCTTCATTGCGTCTTGTCCTGAGGGTCAAAGGTGTCTTCTAGATGAACAACCCCTTTCAGACCGATGCCCACACAATGGATCTCGACGGCACGGAAGTGACCGTCGAAGAAGCCAAGCCTGAGCAGGGTTTGGAATTGCATGTTGGCTCGAACGTGTTTCGCAGCACCAACGGCGTCATCAAGCTACAAGGCAAGGAACAGATCGTGCTGGAAGTCCAACCGCAAGCTCCGGCCTTGTTGTTGACGATGGATTTTTATGACGAGCAGGGCCAACGCATCGGTCATCTCAGACGGAACCAGCTCTCGGCAGCCGGATCAAGCCGCTTTGCCGTGTCCATCACGACAGCCCCCGACGCGACCATCGACGACCCCTTGACAGTGACAGTGTCAGATCGAGCGATGGGCAACACGACCATTGAAGTGTACTTGTTCCAACGAAGAAAGATCCGGTTGACCTGTGGGAACTTCTACACGCATAAGGGTGAGCTCGTCTCGATCAGCCCTCATTATTGCCGTATCGGAACCGGGTTGACGAGGTTCGGTGATGTCGTAGAAAGCCGCGGGGGCATCGCGGTGATCGGCTAGACACGCTCTTTTTTCTCCCGTCATTCCTTAGAAACCGCATGAAAGGTAGATCCCTTTGACAGCGGGGAAGACTCCCGTAGAATAGAAGTTATGTCGGACATCGCGAAGCCCAGCATCCAGGCCTTCTTGGTCTGCGACCAGGTCATCGAGGACAGCGTGACCAAGAAGAAGAGCCTCATCGGATTGTTCACGCACCTACAAGCTCTGAGCTTTCCCTTCCAACATCAACAAATGGGTCTCTACTTCTGCCTCACCGATGCGGAAGGCACGTACCAGTTTGACATCGACTTGATCTATCTCAACAGTGAACAACTCGTGTGTCGCGCTACACTCCCCAATATCGTCATCGGCGATCGGCTGCAGATCTCTGATTTCGGGATCAATATTCCTTCGCTGATCTTCCCGGCTCCTGGGCGTTACGAGTTCCGCCTCAAAATGGAAGGGCACCTGATCGCCCAAAAAGATTTCAACGTGATGCAAATGTCGACCCATCAGACAGCCTAACCGGTCCCCGCTGCTCCTCCGCTGTTGTCGCCCGAGATTGAGCCCTTCTCCCTCCCCCGGCTCTTGTGGTAGAACTGCCCGCACCCACGCAGTGATTCCCTGTTCTGCGTCCACGAGGATTGATAACAGATCATGGCTGAGGGAACGAGCGCCTCCAATTTTATCCGAGAGATCGTCGCCGCCGACCGTGCGGCCGGCAAGCATGGCGGTCGGGTGGTCACACGCTTTCCCCCCGAACCGAACGGCTTTTTGCACATCGGCCATGCGAAATCGATCTGCCTCAACTTCGGATTGGCTCAGGACAATCCCGGCGGGATCTGCCATCTGCGATTCGACGATACCAATCCCACGACAGAAAATCCTGAGTACGTCCATGCAATTCAAGATGATGTTCGCTGGCTGGGATTCGATTGGGGAGACAAACTGTTTTTCGCGTCGGACTACTTCGAGCAGCTCTACGCATTCGCGGAGGGCTTGATCAGAAAGGGCGCGGCCTACGTCGATAGCCTCACGGCCGACGAGATGCGAAGCTATCGCGGAACATTGACCGAGCCCGGGAAGAACAGTCCCTACCGCGACCGTTCCACGGAGGAGAATCTGGATCTCTTTCGCCGCATGCGCGCGGGCGATTATCCCGACGGAGCGCACGTCCTGCGGGCGAAGATCGACATGACCTCACCCAACATCAACCTCCGCGATCCGGTACTCTATCGCATCCGGAAGACCTCCCATTATCGGACCGGTAGTGCCTGGTGCATCTATCCGGCTTACGACTATGCTCACCCGCTGTCCGATGCGATCGAGGGCGTGACCCATTCGATTTGCACCTTGGAATTTGAGGATCACAGGCCGCTCTACGATTGGGTTGTCGAACAGGCGGGCACGTCGCATCGTCCGCAGCAAATCGAATTTGCCCGCTTGAACATCAGCTACGCCGTCATGAGCAAGAGGAGATTGCTCGAACTGGTGGAAAGGAAGCTCGTAGCCGGTTGGGACGACCCTCGTCTCCTCACCATCAAAGGACTTCGCCGCCGTGGATATACGCCGGACGCGATCCGAGCCTTCTGCGAACACATTGGCGTCGGAAAACGGGATGCTGTTGTAGAGATGCAGCTGCTCGAACATTTCATCCGAGAGGAGTTGAACAGGCGATCGCAGCGGGTCATGGCGGTACTGAAGCCCTTGAAGATCGTCATCGATAACTATCCGCAGGGCACTGTCGAAGAGCTAGAGGCCGTGAACAACCCGGAAGATGCCTCGGCAGGCACGCGAACAGTTCCCTTCTCCCGCACCCTCTATATCGAACGAGACGATTTTATGGAAGATCCGCCAAAGCAGTTTTACCGGCTCGCACCGGGCCGGGAAGTCCGGCTCCGCTACGCCTATATCATTAAATGCGTAGGCGCGGCCAAAGATCCACTGACAGGTGATATCAGCGAATTGCATTGCACCTACGATCCGATGACAAGAAGCGGTGCCTCCGAAGCGCAGCGAAAGGTGAAAGCCACGATCCATTGGGTATCGGCAGGCCATGCCATTGAAGCGGAGGTTCGTCTCTACAATCCGTTGCTCAAGACTGACCTTTCGAAAGTCCCGGTAGACCATGATTGGACGACATATCTCAATCCGCAGTCCTTGGAACGACTCACGGGATGCCGAATCGAACCAAGCCTTATGGGAGTTGCGCCGGGCAGCCGATTCCAATTCGAGCGTCTCGGCTACTTCTGCGTCGACATCGAGTCCACGGCGGACTCTCCTATTTTCAACCGCACTGTTCCCCTTAAAGACGCCTGGGCCAAGATTGAAAAAGGATAGCTCGCCCCGATAATCCTTCTTCACCGCCTATCCGCTCATTCCGACTGCTCAAAATTTCCTGATTTCCGCCAGTTTATGCTCTCTTTACAGACTAAGCATCCCTGCTAAGCTTGAAAGCGTGACGCCACGTGGCATAGCCCTCACATCCTCCCAGTTTTCCTGACTGGATGGATTTCTAAGTTTTCTTTACCAGAGAAGGCGGTTTGCTACACTGGAAGAGAACAGGCATCCGGCCAGACTAAACTCACGAGGGCAGAAGGAGTCGAAGATGATCGAATGCCGCCAATACCCACGCGTTCCGGTAGATCTGCAAGTCTATTTTTCCACAACCGGTAATACCTCCATCCGTGAGGGAACGATGTTCGATCTCTCTGCTGGAGGCTGCGCCGTCACGAGTATGACTTCCATGCAGGCCGGCTCGGCGGTCCGAATCCTCATTCGCGCCACTGACCTGGGCTCCCCCATTACGATTGAATCCGCCGCGGTCCGATGGAGCAAGTATGGGGAGTTTGGGGTGGAATTTCTTGGAGTTTCGGAGATCGACCAGAACCGGCTGCACCGGCTACTGCAAGCCAAGACCAGTTACCAGATCCGCCCGAGCTAACCTCCCCTGATCGACCCAGTTCAGCGTGCTAGAATAGGGGGCATGACCTGCCCCCTGTGTCACCAGCAAATCACCTGGGAAGGCAACCCCTGGCGTCCTTTCTGTTCCGAGCGCTGTCAACTGACAGATCTCGGTACCTGGGCTGCGGAAGAGTATCGCGTTCCTGGCTCGAGCCTGATGATGGAACTTCCCACTCAGGATCCACACTGGGGAGAGGAGGACGCAGATAAGCAGTCGAGCGACTAGGCCAAGAAACCTAAGGCAGGAAAATCTCGCCAATCGAACAAGGTCGCTGGCAAACCCCACCAATCTTTGACAACGGTTGAATAGAGACTGCGATAATCGACCTGGTGCTTAAGGTCACCCTCATCTAAGTCCATGAGGGAAGGTGTGGCGCCGTACAACCCGCCCTTGACCTTGCCTCCCAGCACGAGGTGAGGTGCGGCGGTTCCGTGGTCGGTCCCAGAGCTGGCATTCTCCCCGACCCGCCGACCGAATTCCGAATAGGTCATGACAAGCACGCGATCCCAGAGGTCAGCTTTCTGTACAGTCTTACGAAACGCGACCAATCCTTCGGCCAAATCCTTCAAGAGCCGCTCGTGATGCCCCAGTTGGCCCGCATGGGTATCGAAACTCCCATGCGAGACCTTGATGACGGCGACCGGGACGTTGGCCACCAAGAGCTGCGCAGCCGTTTCAAGCTGCTTGCCTATCGGCGATGAGGGAAAGGTACCTTGAAGGGACGGTGCGTGCTGGAGCCGCAACGCAAGATCTCCAGCCGCATGGGTCAGCTCCCGCTGGACTTGCAGAATATGAGCGAGTGCGGCATTTGAGCTGATCTGCTCAACCGCGCGGACCCGGCTGGCCTGTTGCAAAAATTGTTGCGGCTCTTCCAGCGCGATGGTCCTGACAGTCCTGCCACTCAGCGGTCCCGCATCGCGCCGACCGAGCACGATGCCTTCAGTGGTGAACTCGGCCGGGAGTGGATGAATCTCAAACAGTCGCGCAAGCCATCCTTCATCGAGAATCTGCTCGCTGTCCGACGCGGTTTCCCAGACCTCGATGGAGCGGAAATGCGACCGATTTGGTTTCGCATACCCGACGCCCTGCACCCAGGCCAGTTCCTTTGCCTGCCACAGGGGCAGAAGTGGCTCGAGCGCATAATGGAGCCCGAGCTTTTCGTTGAGCTGTAACACACGCTCCCGTGGGATCGCCAACCGGGGACGAGCCTGATAGTACTGATCGTCTCCGTAGGGAATAAGCGTGTTCAACCCGTCGTTACCGCCGTTCAGCTCGACCAAAATCAGCACGCGATCCCATCGCTCCTTCTTCGCTGGTTTCGTTGTGACGGCGAACAGGTCATGGGGACGAGAATGGACGAGTAGGACCAATGGCAGCGTCGCAGCCAGCTTCAGCAATTCACGTCTGGTCATCGTGAGCCCTCACTTCAGTTGATAGACGGGGTCCATTGCGAGTTCCTGCGCCGCACGCCACTTGTCGGCGATGTCAGGCAAAGGGTTCACCGGTGGAATGGGCGCGAGGACCGCTTGCAGTGTCTCGACACTTTCGTTGGCCAGCCAGGCCGGTCCATGGATCATGTCCGTCCCGTGTCCATCGTGCATGTGCCCGCCCATCTCGGAACCTCGCAAGCCACGTTGGAGGAACTGCCAGCGATTCAGGAGGGTCGCGCTCGTAATCCATCTTGTGCCGCCGGGCCAACCCTTCACATTCGGCGGATCGAACAGGTCTTGCCCCAACCGTTTCCCGTATTTTGCCAGCACGTCCGTCTCTTTGATCGGCAACTGAAAAAGCCGAACGGTCCCGACGATCAACTCGAGGTGCTGCTCCACGAGCTGGGTTCGTACC
>CAMLHQ010000024.1 GCA_946479785.1 uncultured Nitrospira sp. | reverse complement strand
CCGAAATCGAAGCCTTCGAATCCCGCGCCGCCTTGCGCGCCGGCATGGCCGAACATGTCATAGCGCTTGCGTTTGTCCTGATCGCTGAGATGCTCGTAGGCTTCGTTGACTTCTTTGAATTTTTCTTCGGAAGCCTTCTTCTGATGGTCGCCCGTCTGAAGGTCGGGATGGTACTGGCGGGCCAGTTTGCGATAGGCCTTTTTGAGGTCTTCGTCTGAGGCGTTGCGGTCGACGCCGAGAGTTTCGTAGTAATCGCGTTTTGACACAGTCTTCAATGCTCGCTAGGGGGACACATAAAGACCGAGTCCCGTTTATTACGGAACTCGGTCCCTTTAGCAGCGTATTCTAACTCACTTTTTGTCTTTGTCTACTTCTTCGAACTCCGCGTCCACAACCTTCTCATCGGTCTTGGCGCCGTTGGGGCTTTCACCGCCGGTGGCTCCGGCTCCGGCTGCCGCGGAGGCCGAGGCTTTCTTATACATCTCTTCGGCCAGCTTGTGCGAGGCAGTCGTCAACGTTTGAGTGGCCGACTCGATCGCCTCCGGATCGTTGCCTTCCATCGCCTTCTTCAGCGCGGCGACGGCTTCCTCGATCTTGGTTTTTTCAGCCGCATCGATCTTGTCGCCATGTTCTTTCAAGTTCTTCTCGGTCTGATAGAGCAGAGTATCCGCCTGGTTCTTGGCTTCTGCCGCCTTCCTGCGTTTCTTGTCGTCTTCCGTATGTGCCTGAGCGTCCCTAACAAGCTTTTCCACTTCCTCTTTGCTGAGACCGCTGGAGGCCGTGATCTTGATGGATTGCTCCTTTTGCGTGGCCAGATCTTTGGCCGACACATGAACGATCCCGTTTGCGTCGATATCGAAAGTCACCTCAACTTGTGGCATCCCGCGTGGAGCGGGAGGAATGCCGACCAGATCGAATTGGCCCAGTAATTTATTGTCGTTCGCCATTTCGCGTTCGCCCTGGAAGACGCGGATGGTGACGGCGGTTTGATTGTCGGCCGCCGTAGAGAACACCTGGCTCTTCTTCGTCGGCACGGTCGTATTGCGCTCGATCAGCTTGGTGAAGACGCCGCCGAGCGTTTCAATGCCCAGCGAAAGCGGCGTGACGTCGAGCAAGAGCACGTCTTTCACATCGCCCTTGAGCACACCGCCTTGGATACCGGCCCCGATGGCGACGACTTCGTCAGGATTGACGCCCCGGTGTGGCTCCTTGCCGAAAAAGTCCTTCACGACTTGAATGACTTTTGGCATGCGGGTCATGCCGCCGACCAGTACCACTTCGTTGATGTCGCGGGCCGAGACGCCGGCGTCGGACAAGGCTTTCCGGCAGGGTTCGATCGTGCGCTGGATCAAGTCATCGACCAGTTGTTCCAACCGGGCGCGGGTCAGCTTGATGACCATGTGTTTGGGTCCGCTGGCATCCGCCGTAATGAAGGGGAGATTGATTTCTGTCTCCTGCGAGGATGACAGCTCAATTTTGGCACGCTCTGCCGCTTCTTTCAGCCGCTGGAGAGCCATGCGATCCTTGCGGAGATCAATGCCCTGGTCTTTCTTAAATTCATCGACGAGCCAATCCATGACGCGGAGGTCGAAGTCGTCGCCGCCCAGATAGGTGTCGCCGTTCGTCGATTTGACCTCGAACACACCTTCGCCGATCTCCAGCACCGACACGTCGAAAGTGCCGCCGCCCAGATCGTAGACGGCGATCCGCTCGTCTTTTTTCTTATCGAGACCATAGGCCAGCGACGCAGCGGTCGGTTCGTTGATGATGCGCAGGACGTTTAGACCGGCAATCTGGCCGGCGTCTTTGGTCGCCTGGCGCTGGCTGTCGTCAAAATAGGCCGGAACCGTGACGACGGCTTCCGTGACCTTCTCGCCGAGATAGTCTTCCGCTGTTTGTCTCATTTTCTGCAGGATCATAGCGGAGATTTCAGGTGGGCTATAGCGTTTACCGCGAAGTTCCACATGGGCGTCGCCGTTATCCGCCTCGACGACCTTGTAAGGGAGCCGCTTCAGAGCCTCCTGAACTTCCTTGCTGTGGAATTTACGGCCCATCAAGCGCTTGACGGAGAAGATTGTGTTTTCCGGATTCGTAATCGCCTGACGCTTAGCGATTTGACCGACGAGACGCTCGGCCTTATCGGTGATTGCAACGACAGACGGTGTCGTCCGGCTTCCTTCGGCGTTGGCGATGACGACAGGATCTCCGCCGCTCATGATCGCGACGCAGGAATTGGTTGTGCCTAAGTCAATGCCGATCACTTTACCCATAATTGTATGCTCCTTCCGCTAGCAGACTGTTGAAAAAGCCCGCCGTCAGCGTTCTCGCATCGCTCGGAGACTCAACGTACGGGAAAGAGTACGATTCGCCACCTCGCTCGCTGCGGCTTTGCCGGACGGCCTTTTTGAACAGTCTGCAGTCTTCTTTAAAGATTGTCGTCAAGATTCCTCGTCTGCTCCCTTTGACGCCGATGATGCATCACCTGTCGAGACGGTCACCATCGCGGGCCTGAGAATACGGTCATGCAACCGATACCCCCGCTGAAATTCTTCCACAACATGTTGCTCTGGAACCTGATTCGACGGCACTGAAGCGACTGCCTGATGGCTGGAAGGATCAAACGCCTGCCCGACTGTCGGAATGTCCTTAACGCCGAACTTTCCCAAAGCTCCGCTCAACTGTTTGAGTGTCAGATCGACACCCTGAACCAGACTCTCTCCCGATCCGCCGGTCTTGGCCGCCTTAATTGCTCGTTCCAGATTGTCGACGACGGGCAAGAGTTCCTTGAGAAGTTGTTCGTTGCCAAATCTGATCTGATCCCGTTGATCCCGCTGCGCCAGCCGCTTATAGTTATCGAATTCAGCAGCCAGACGAAGATACTTATCGTTGAGTGCCTTCAATTCCTCTTCCTTCGCCAGGAGTTGCGCCAGCGGCACTTCACCGGAAGGAGAAGTTTCACCGGAAGAAAAGGACCCTAAGTTCTCAATTGTATTATTATTCTTCTCTTCTTCTTCCACTGGTCTGTCCTATTACGAAAAGGAGATAGTCACCGGGGGGGTAAAGTCAACGGGAGCCTACAAAATTAATTACTTGTGAAGGGAAAGAAGGAGAGAGTGGGGGTCATACCCACGTCACGGAGGGGAGGTCTCCCTTCGCACGCCGGTAGACTAGTTCCAAGCCTTCGAGGGTCAGCAGCGGCTCGATCTTTTGAATCGAGGTGGTTTCCGGGGCAATCACAGTACTCAACCCACCGGTTGCGATCACATAGGTCGAGCGGCCGAGTTCCTGTTCGATCCGCTTCACCAACGTATCGACGAGGCCGGCATATCCGAAGAGCAGGCCTGATTGAATGCTTGTGGCCGTGTCGGTGCCGATCACCGTCTTGGGTCTGGTCAATTCCACTTTCGATAGCTTGGCGGCTCTGGAAAAGAGAGCTTCGGCTGAGATGCCCAGGCCTGGCGCGATGACTCCCCCCAAGTATTCCGCGTCTTTCGTTACGGTACAAAAAGTCGTTGCGGTGCCGAAGTCGACGATAATCAGGTCGCGACGATACTTGTGATAAGCCGCAGCCGCGTTGACAAGCCGGTCGCTGCCTATTTCCTTCGGATTCGCGTAGCGGAGTATGAGGCCCGTGTCTGTCTCAGCGGTCACAAAGAGAGGCCGTTGACTGAAGTATTGTTCAATGAGTGTCTCGAACGTTCCGGTAAGCGCCGGCACGACGCTGGAGACGATGGCGCCGGTCATCTGTCGGGGAAGGAGTCCCACGGAACTGAGGAGAGTGGTGAACAGAATCCCGTATTCGTCGGAAGTGGTCTTCGCATCGGTGGCCAGGCGCCAATGTGCCTTCAGCGCCGGGCCATCATAAATGCCTAAGACGACGTTCGTGTTGCCGACATCAACGACAAGCAGCATGCGTCATTCTACGGCGTTTGTTGCGATTTCGCCAGGAGGCTGTCGAAAAAGATTCACCTCAGATGAACGATGTCGGCCGCGCGTAGCTGCCGAATTTCCACGGGGCGCTCATTACGTGAAACGAGACGTTGAACCACGGTCAGAGAGCCGTCATGATCGATGGTCTTGGCGAGTCCGACAAATTCCTCTCCGTCTGCCAGCATGACTTTGACGGTTTTCCCAATGGTGATGCAGCGTCTGCGGTAGGCCAGCGCGATTCGATCCGATCCACGGTGGGCATATTCATCAAGGCAATCTTCCAGTTCGTGGAGCACCTGCGCGAGCAACCTATTGCGGTCCACTACGCGCCCTGTTTCGTGGCAGATGGACGTCGCCGTCTCTCGCAATTCTTGAGGAAAATCATCCTGCTCTCCGTTGACATTCACTCCGATGCCGATGACTTGAAACGGTCCGGATCCCATTGAGGTCCCACTTTCGCACAGGATACCTCCGACTTTTCGATCTTCGATCAATAGATCATTCGGCCACTTCACAACCACGTTCGTTGCGGCGACCGTTTCAATTGCTTCAGCCGCAGCCAACGCAGCGATCAACGGCAGCCATGAGAGCCATTCGGAGAGGCGATCGGCGGGAATCACTTTCCTCATAACGATTGAGCAATACAGATTGACGCCCGGTGGAGAAAACCACAGGCGTGAAAGTCGGCCTCGTCCCTCCGATTGTGAATCAGCAAGCACGACCGTGCCATGCTCGACACCGGCTTGGGCCAGCGAGACCGCTTCGCGGTTCGTCGAGCCGATCTGATCTCGTAGCTCAATCCGGCGTCCCAACGACGCGGTGGCCAGAGAACTTTGGATCGCGTCTAGACTGAGCGGTGGTGAGGGCTGCATTCTGATCAACGCGTTCTACGGCCTTTAGATGGATAGAGTTCCAAGCTTATCGTGGCTGCCGGAGCAGAATGGGTGAGTGCGCCGATGGAAATGCGGTCCGGTCCGGCTGCGGCCATGGCGCGGACATTGTTCAAGTTAATGCCACCTGAAACTTCCACCAAGGCCTGTTTGTTGATGAGCCGCACGGCTTTCTTGACCATGGCAGGGGTCATGTTGTCGAGCAAGATGATATCTGCCTGCCCGGCCAAGGCCTGGGTGACTTCCTTCAGCGATTCCACTTCAACGATCGTCGGCATCCCAGTCGGTGCCGCAATCTTCGCGAGGCGGCTGGCTTCACGTACTGCCTCTTTCTGATTGAGAAGCACCAAATGATTGTCTTTGATCAGGATACCGTCGCTCAGCGACCGACGGTGATTCATTCCCCCGCCGAGCGCCACTGCCCATTTCTGGAGGGACCTCCACCCGGGCAGCGTCTTTCTCGTGTCGAGGATGGCAACCGGATAGCCACGTACGGCCTGGCAAAATCGATGAGTGAGTGTGGCGATGCCAGAGAGGTGTTGAAGGAAATTGAGCGCAACCCGTTCGGCCATGAGGATGGATCGGCCGTCCCCTTCGATGCGTAGGAGCGTCTCTCCGTTCTTTGCCTGCGAACCGTCTTTCCGCAAGACTGAGAGGCTCAGTGAAGAATCGACAGTAACAAACGTTTGAATGGCGGCGGTCATGCCGGCCACGACGAGCGGCTGTTGCGCGATGATGTTGGCGCGGGCTGGAACGGCTGATGTAAACAGCGCCGACGTCGTAACGTCGCCCTGGCCAAGGTCTTCTTCGAGTCCTTGCCGAACTGCACGCCGGATGTCGGCAGCTGGAAGCGCGGCCATTGCTCAGGCTCCGAGCATTGCGCGTAATTGTTGCTCGCTGCTGGCAAGCATGGCTTGATCATTCCGTAGGCTCTGCAGACGGGTTTGGTGATCGGAAATAACTTCCGGGGGTGCCTTTGCGACAAATTCCTGGTTGCCCAGTTTTCCATTGAGCCGACCGATTTCTTTTTCCTGTTCATCCTGTTGTTTGACGATGCGATCCAAGGCTTTCTTCAGATCGACATCGCCGGACACGACGAGCCCGACCGAAAGCCCTTCCTGAACCAAGCGAAGGAGCTTTGTCGCTGGCCAGGCCGATTGTGGTGCGACGTTGGCAGTACCGCGGCTGAGATGCGCCAGATGACGCTGGAGCTCTTGCAGCAGGCGGTGCTTTTTCTGATCTTCATGAGCGGCAGAGAAAAGAATCTGCTGTCCAGGTGGAGAGTTCAACAGCACGCGACCGGTGCGGACAAGGCTTACGGTCTGTTCAAGCAGCGCATAAAGGTGCTCCGCTTCAGGAGCGTGCCAAGCGGTATTGGGGGCAGGGTAGGTTTGAACGACGACACTCTCGCCCTGATGAGGGATCGTCTGCCATATTTCTTCTGTGATGAACGGCATGAAGGGATGCAAGAGTCGCATCGTGATCTCCAGCGTCTCAAGGAGTGTCTGCCTCGTCACGGGGCCATCGGGATGTGCGGGATCTTGCAAGACCGGCTTAATCAACTCCAAATACCAGTCGCAGTACTCGTGCCAGATGAACTGATACAGGGCGCTCGACGCGCGATCAAATCGATAAGCTTCCAGTTCAGCCGAGACGGTCTGAATTGTCTGATTCAGACGGCTTAGGATCCAGCGGTTGGGAAAGGATCGTTCCACCGGTGACGTTGCCGTTCTGGGTCCATCGAGATACATCAGGCTGAAGCGAGCTGCATTCCAGATCTTGTTCGCAAAATTCCGATATCCCTCAATCCGTTCTTCAGCCAGCTTGATGTCTCGCCCCGGCGAGGCCATGGACGCGAGAGTGAAACGCAACGCATCGGTGCCAAATTGGTCCATGACGTGCAATGGATCGATGACGTTGCCCTTCGACTTGCTCATCTTCTGTCCTTCGGCATCGCGCACGAGCGCATGGATATAGACGTCGCGGAACGGGACGTCGTCCATGAACTTCAGTCCGAGCATGATCATACGGGCGACCCAGAAAAATAGGATGTCCAAGCCCGTCACGAGCGTCGAAGTCGGGTAATAGGTCTTGAGTTCCGGCGTCTGCTCCGGCCATCCCAAGGTCGAGAAGGGCCAGAGACCCGATGAGAACCACGTGTCGAGCACATCAGGGTCTTGAACCAGGTTGATGCTTCCACACTCAGGACATTTCTCCGGCCTCGATTTGGCTACAATGGGATTCACATCGAGACCGATAAGTGGCCTCTCGTCGTGTTTGCTTCTGAGAAAGCCTCCATTGCATGGCTCGCAATACCATGCGGGAATTTGATGCCCCCACCAAATTTGGCGAGAGATGCACCAGTCCTTGATGTCCCGCATCCATCCCATATAGTTATTCGTCCAAGATTCTGGAATGATCCGGATGCGGCCATCTTCCACAGCTTTGATCGCAGGTTCAGCGAGTGGCTTGATTTTTACGAACCATTGAATGGACAGGTAAGGCTCGACCACTGTCTTACATCGATAGCACTTACCCAGGGTCATCTTGTGAGGTTCGACTTTCTCTAAGACACCATGATCTGAAAGCAGTTGTTCGATTCTCAAACGAGCCTTCTGTACCGGCAGCCCAGCGAGGGCAGTCGCAATTTCCGGTTCCACCTTTGTGGCCAGGCGCAGTTCGGACTCATTGAGCATGTTTGCGTGCATATCCAAGATGCGAATTCGATCAAGTGAATGGCGCTCGCCTGCCTCAAAGTCGTTGAAATCGTGCGCCGGAGTGATCTTCACGGCACCGGTTCCAAATTCGAGATCGACCAGGATGGAGTCACCGACAATTGGAATGTCTCGTCCCGTAAGCGGCAGGCGGATTTTCTTGCCGATGAGGTGCCGGTAGCGTGGATCGTCAGGATGCACAGCCACCGCGGTGTCGCCCAGCATAGTTTCAGGGCGCGTGGTCGCTACGATCAGCGTGGTGTGTGGGTCATCCATAAGAGGATAACGGATGTGGTAGAGCTTCCCCTTAATATCTTCATGCTCCACTTCGATGTCGGACAATGCCGTCAAACAGCGTGGACACCAATTGATCAGACGCTCGCCACGGTATATCAATCTGTCTTCATATAGCCGCACGAACACTTCGAGGACGGCTTTTGAGAGGCCTTCGTCCATCGTGAAGCGCAGGCGATCCCAATCGCAGGACTCTCCGAGTTGCTTCTGCTGATTGACGATCGTGTTGCCGGACGTGGCTTTCCACTGCCAGACCCGTTCGATGAACCGTTCGCGCCCGAGCGATTCGCGGGAGGTACCTTCAGCCAACAGTTGTTTTTCTACGACGTTTTGCGTCGCAATCCCGGCGTGATCGGTTCCTGGAAGCCAGAGCGTATTGCGTCCCTGCATGCGCCGCCAACGGATCAAAATGTCTTGTAACGAATGATTCAGGGCGTGGCCGACATGCAAGGAGCCGGTGACGTTTGGCGGCGGGATAACGATGCTGTACGGTTGGCCAGGATTGGCCGTTGACGCGTGAAAGTACCCGCGTTCGATCCAGGTGTGGTACCAGCGAGCTTCGACGGCTTTGGGATCGTAGGTCTTGTCAAGTTGCGGGGCGCTCATGTGACAGCTCGAGAACGTGCGCGGCATCTTAACATGCGAGGAGGGGCCCCTCAAGGCGATGAGAGTCGCAATCTGTGGCTTGAGGGGTGGCGAGGCTTGTGTTATACACACCGAACAACGCGCGGCTGGTTCGCGAACATGCTCACATTTTGAGGAGATCTTATGGCGACGGGACGTGAAAAAGATCGCAAGACGAGAAAGAAACACCGGAAGAATGTTCAACGGGTGAAGGCGCTGGCGAAAGCACGTCGTGGTAAGAAGGGAAAGAAGGGGTAGGCAGACTGCGGTCCTATGCAGCCTGTATCAGTCGGTCGATCTCTGCCTTGATCTGACGTTCGACAATGGTCGGAACCAGTTTCTCGACGGCTTGCTGAATCTGCTCATCGGCGGCGGTGCGGAGTACGTCGGCCACCAGTTTTTCGGTCTGCGCCGCCGTAGCTTGCTTGATTTCTTCCTGGACCTGCCCCTCGATCGATTTGAGATGTTCCTGGACGGCCTCTGGCAGAGATTGCTTCACCGTTTTCGCCTGTTCGCGCACCATCTGCTCGATATTTTCCTTGATCAGAGGGCTGGCGATCTCAAAGATGCTATGCCGAATGATCGGTTCCAGCACGGCCATCTCGCTCGTCAACACTTTGGGTAATTCTTTGGTCAGGAGCGGTTCGATGACCTGAGTCAGCCGCTCCTGGGACAGTCCGGTGCCGAGTTGCTGATGGACTTCGGCCTCGACGGCCTTAGCCACATGGGCGGCGAGATCCTTGCTCACTATTTGGGGAAGTATTTCCGAAATTTTCTTTTCCGTCTTTTCGGACATGGAGGAGAGGAGTTGTCCGAACAGACCCTTCATCGCTTCTTCCGGTTCCGCCATGGACGGCTTGGTCTCCTTCGTGGCCGCTGTTTTGGGAGCTATGGGCGTTTCTTTCTTCGCCTGAGGTCCAGCTCCGACAGGGAAGGGAATCGTCAGATTCAGGTCCTCTTCCTCATCTTGTCTTTCGTCGACCGGTCCGTCCAGTGCTTCATCGTCTGAATCGGTTTCGCTGGAAGTCGGGGGCCAAGATCGCTTCTTCTTGTTCCCATTCTTTGCCGCGCTCGTGTGACTGAGATCTTTGATCAGGTCCAAGAGATTCTCGGACTGAAAGGGTTTCTTTAAAAAGGCCTTGACTCCGAGGGATTTCAGATGGGATTCATCAAGTCTGTCCGTCGCCCCGGTCAGCGCGATGATGTAGGTGTCGGATAGATTGTCCAGCTTATGGACTTCTTTACAGAACCCCGAAAACGTCATGTTGTCGAGATGGTAGTCCGTAATGATCAGGTCGGGACTCAGTTTGCGGGCCGCTTCCAGGGCGGCAGGGCCGTCTTGGAAGCCCACAACGTCATAGCCTGCCGGCGTCGAGATCTGTTCGACCATCCGGCGAACGGCGGGGCTGCTGTCAATCACAAAGATGGTAGAAGCCACTTAACTCTCCAATTTTATTGAGCTAGTTCGAAGCTAGCAGGGGGGATATTCTTTGTCAAGAAAATGGCCGATAGATACGCGATATCATTTAGAATGTTCTCGCTGACGACAATTTGCGATCTGAGTGCGAGGGTGTACGAATGAGCCAGCAGATTCGAGCCGTATTTTTCGATGCGGCTGACACGCTCTTCCATGTGAATGGATCTGTTGCGGAGATCTATCTGCGGCACGCAGTTCAATTTGGATTTCAAGGGACGCCGACCTCACTCACCTCGATTAGACAGGCGTTCAGCCGGGCCTTTCGCGATGCTCCTCCACCGGTTTTTGCAGCGACTGAACCGGGGAAGATCAAGCAGAGCGAACGGCTCTGGTGGTTTGACATCGTGCACAACGTGTTCTATCGCGTCGGCATGTTCGAACGGTTCGACGATTTCTTTGACCGGGTCTTCGAGGTTTTCGAGGACCCACGGTCCTGGAAGCTGTTTCCTGACACTCTTCCGACGCTTACCAGGCTGCGGGAACAGGAAATAGAACTGGGAATCATTTCAAACTTTGACTCGCGGCTCTTTACGGTCGTGCGGGGATTGGGCATTGCAGAAGCCT
The DNA here is from genome assembly GCA_946479785.1 of uncultured Nitrospira sp. The sequence continues at coordinate 28,545 of CAMLHQ010000024.1, read as the reverse complement.
TCGCGACAGTGACGATCTCCAGCCTGGCCCATGCTGCGAAGCCTTCGCCGAAAATTTTTCAGCTCGCGCTCGACAAGCATGCCCTCGACCCGGAAGAGGCCATGTACGTCGGGGATAGCCTGCGGGACGATGTGGAGGGAGCCACCAAGGCCGGGTTGCACGCTGTCTTGCTCGACCGCCAAGGTCAGCATGCCGGGATAAGGGTGCAAGTGATTCGGACGCTGGAGGAATTATTGCCGCTTGTGGAAAGATTATAGCAACAGGGGCACGATGTCCCTCGCTCGTCCTTGAAGCGAAAGATCGACCAAACCCGATTGTGGGGTCGGCTCCAGATTGATTTCCGCCACAAACGCGCCGGCCTCCTTTGCCACTGTTGCAAAGCCTGCCGCCGGATAGACCAGGCCGGACGTTCCGATCACCAACAGGACTTCACATGATTGAAGCGCCGAGGCGCAGCGTGCGAGGTCGCTTGGGAATAGCGATTCTCCGAACCACACGATATGAGGGCGGAGCAGTCCGTTGCAATGGCGGCAGATCGGGAGAATCGCGATCGGCACATCGTGATTGTCTTCAATCGTTCCGCAGGCGGAGCAGCGGACCTTCCAGATGTTGCCGTGAATCTCAGACAGTTTTTTTGAGCCGGCGGCTGGATGAAGTCCGTCTACATTTTGAGTAATGAGCCAGAATTCGCGGCGGTGCCGTTCCAATTCAACAATGGCTTCGTGCGCTGGATTGGGTTTCTTAGTGGCGATCAGCTCGCGCCGCCAGTTGTACCATTCCCAGACCAAGCGGGGGTCACGCTCGAACGCCTCAGGTGTGGCGAGATCTTCCGCGCGAAATGTACGCCACAAGCCGTCGGCGCCTCGAAAGGTCGGGACGCCGCTGTCCGCTGAAATACCGGCGCCGGTCAAGATTGTCAACGACCGTGCCGTGGCGATTTTCTCTTTCAGAATTCCGAGGTCGGAGCCGGTTGCCATGGATGTTAGCGTGAAGGACGACCGCTGATCCCCCGTTCCGACGCATGCTATAGTACGCCTACGTTTCGCGCAACTTAGACTCCGGCAAGGGAAGATCCTGAATCAACGGAGACCAAGATGACACACATTATGATGGTAGGAGCCGGGTCGGTCGGTGGATATTTCGGTGCCCACTTGGCCAAGCACAACCCCAACGTGTCGTTTCTCTTGAGGCCGAAGACACTCGCCGTGGTTCAACGGCAGGGACTCACGATTCGCAGCGCGTCCGGCACCTTGATTGTGCATCCGCCTGCTGCCTCGGATGCGCACCAGTTGCCTAAGCCCGACTTGATCATTCTTGCGGTAAAGGCCTACGACTTGGACGAGGTCATGGCGCAAATCGAACCGGTGCTGACAGATCGGACAGTCATTCTCACGTTGCAAAACGGCATCGACACTGAAGATCGCATCATCGCACGACTGAAACGGGACTGTGTGGTCGGCGGCGTCGCGTTCATCTACTCCAAGATCGTATCCCCGGGCGTGATTGACCATTACAAGAAAGGGAATGTGGCCATCGGGGAATTGATGGGGCATGAGAGCGAGCGGCTTTTGCAGATTCGGGATCTGTTTGCATCAGCCGGGATCCCTTGCCAGCTCTCCAAAGACATCAGACGCAGCAAGTGGGAAAAAATGTGCTGGAATTGTGTCTTTAACCCCCTGACGGTCTTGATCGATGACAAGGTGTCCAAGGCCTTGGATCATCCTGAAATGATGAGTGTCATCCGCCAGATCGTCGGCGAAATCACCGCGGTGTCGGCAGCATTAAAAGTACCGTTGCCGGCAGACATGCCTGAGCGGGTGGTGAAGTGGACGCAGGAGATCCGTGACATCCATACCTCGATGTACGACGATTGGAAAGCCGGCCGGCAGACGGAAATTCTGAGCTTGAACGGCTACATCACAGACCAGGGCCGCGTATTGGGCATTCCGACTCCCGTCAATGAAGCACTCACGGTCATGATCAAGACGATCACTGAGAAGGAAAAATCGGGCTCCCGTGTCGTCCGCATCGATGGAGCAGTCGTGCAGCCGGTCTCACTAGACCGAACGGCGATCCGGCAGCTTCCCGGCGAGCATCAGATCAAGGATGTGAATCGAGTCATGCCGAGCATGAAGGGATGCGCAATCACCGTGAAGGGATTGCTCGATGTGCCTGCGTTGGGAATCCAGGCGGACCATGTGACCTTTCATTCCAACGACGGGAAGTACGCCGCAACGTTGACGCTCCAGCAGGCCAAAGACTTTGGCTTGCTGCTCTATGAACTCGATGGGGAGCCGCTGCCGGATGAAAAGGGCGGGCCGTTTCGGTTGATTACCCCCGGTCTCGGCGACCTCTGCGCAAATGTGAAAGGGGTCGGTCGCATTGAAGTACGGGTTGGATCAGGTAAGGACACGAGACCATCCGAGCGGCCCTCGGAATGTACGACCGAGGGGCGACGTTCGTAGAATTAGCGAATCACCTGAATCGCTTTCCACCTCTCCGACCGGTAACGCCACAACATCAACGCCATCCGCAGGGTCCAGTCCGCAATCATCGCCACCCAGACATAGAAGACTCCCAGGTTGAGCCAGACTCCGGTAATAAAGGCAATTGGGACACGGACGGCCCACATACCTATGGTGGTCGCGACCATGATGAAGTGGGTGTCCCCGGCACCGCGGAGAGAGCCGGCCAGCACCATCGTCAAGGCGAGCGGAATTTGGAGTAGCGCGACGATTTTCAGAAACAGCGTGCCCAGTTCAATCACCGCTTCGTCGCTGGTAAACGCGCGAAGGAGTGCATAAGGAAAAAAGAAGAACACCAATCCCATGATCGACATGATGACTGTCGCCATGCGGTTGGCTTCCCAGTTTTCGAGTTTGGCCCTCGTGTATTTGCCGGCGCCGATACTTTGCCCCACCATAGTGGCGGCAGCGATGGCGAAGCCGTACCCGGGAAGGAATGACAAGGACTCGATTGACAGGCCGACTTGATGGGCCGCATACGCCACGGTGCCATACAGAAAGACGATTTTGGTATACGCGAGGATGCCCGCTTGTTGGACGATGCGCTCACCTGAAACAGGAGCGCCGACTTGCCAAATCGTCCGGAACAAGTCAAACCGAATGTGCTTCGATCGATGCAACAATGGAAGGCAACGGAGCAATAGGTATAACGTCCCGCTCGCTTCTGCGACTCCGACGGCGACCGCCGCGCCTTTCACACCGAATGCGGGAACTCCCCAGCGACCATAGATCAACGGATAGGCGATGGTGATGTGTAATAGATTGACAACGATCATGGCGTACATCGGCGTTTTCGTATCGCCTGTGCCTTGGAGAACAGACGACAGCACTTGAAGTAAGACGGTGAACGGGATGACAAGAAAGATTAATGTTGAGTAAGGCAATGAGACGGCAATGACGTCGGGCGCGGCCCCGAGTAATTGCATGGCGAAACGATTCAGGAGCATGCCGGAGGCCATGAGGACCAGGGAGACGGCAAAGGAGAGACCAAGGAAATGACGGGCAGCCTGGCCGGCATCGTGATGCCGGCGCGCTCCCCACAGTTGTGCCACGATGACGTTCGTTCCGACCGATAGTCCGGAGACGAGCGTGGTTGCAATAAAGGCCAGGAGCTGGCCCAGTCCCACTGCGGCGATGGGAATGGCGCCTAGCCCGCCGACCAGAAACACCGCCACAATGCCTTCCGTGCGTTGAAGAAGACTGCTGATGGTGACGGGAAGCGCCAGCGTCATTACGGATTTTCTGATTTGAGACACGCCGTCCGCCATGAGGCACATCCTAGCAGAACTTGTGTGCGGCCTGGACAAATCATGCGACCTTCGACTAGGGTCTAGCCATGATCGAATCGGACAAGAAAGACCCTTCCTGCTTGCCTGCACCACCGCGTTTGTCGAAATCAAAGTTCCTTTCCGGGCTGCAGTGTCATAAGCGTGTCTATCTGGAAATACACCGGCCTGAATTGGCGACACCGCCCGATCCGTCGATGCAGGCGATCTTGGATATGGGGACGGAGATTGGCGTCCTGGCACAGCGGCGGTTTTCCGGTGGTGTCCTTGCTACTGTTGGGTTCCGTCAGCGAGAGGCGGCGATCGCGCAGACCATCGCATTGCTTCAAGACCCGAATGTGCCGGCGATCTTTGAAGGCGCCTTCGAATATGAGGGAGTGGTGGTGCGTGTCGACATTCTCGAGCGGGTCCAGGATGAGACCGGAAGGCCATCAGCCTGGCGCCTCATCGAGGTGAAGTCTTCCACACGAGTCAAGGATGTCCATCTGGACGATTTGGCGATCCAAAGCCACGTATTGCTGGGGAGCGGCATCGCACTTGCCGGAACGTGTCTCATGCATATTGATAACAGGTATGTATATGGAGGCAGCGAAGTCGACCTCCAGGCACTCTTTGCCATTGAGGACGTGTCGGAGATTGTGGCAAGCCGGCGGGGGCAGGTGCCGAAGCGACTTGCGGCGATGAGATCGGCGCTGATCAAATCCCAACCGCCGGCCATAGAACCCGACGACCGTTGCCATAGTCCCTACGAGTGTCCGTTCTGGGCTCACTGCACGAAAGATAAACCCGAACGCTGGATTTATTATTTGCCCGGCACGAAGGACACCGTGAATCGATTAGTCCGGCAGGGCATCACAACGATCGATGAGATTCCGGACAGTGCGAGCCTGTCCCTTACCCAACGGCGAGTCAAGGATAATGTCGAGTGGGTGTCGACTAAGCTCGGCGCAGCCCTTCAATCTGTTGAATATCCAGTGCATCACGTGGATTTCGAAACAGTGATGCTGGCGGTCCCGAGGTTTTTTGCGACGAGACCGTATCAGTCCATCCCTGTGCAGTGGTCGAATCACATTGAACTTGAGTCCGGTGAGATCATTCATCACGAGTTCCTGCACAGCGACGCGACGGAACCACGCAAGCGATGGGCGGAAGCGCTGATCGAATCGCTCGGCGAGAAAGGCAGCATCGTTGTTTATTCCGCCTATGAAGAGGCGATAATGAGACAGGTCGTCGAGGCCTTTCCGGAATTTCGACAGATTTTTTCAGCCATCATGAAACGGTTATGGGATCTGCATCCGGTCATCAAGGACCACTATTACCATCCGAAGTTTCAAGGGTCCTATTCGATCAAGTCGGTGTTGCCGGCGGTGGTGCCTTCGATGGGGTATGACGATCTGACGATTCAAGAAGGAGGGCAAGCGGCCAGCGAATATTATCGGATGGTCTTTGTCGAAGGAGATTGGATTGAACAGTTCAAAATTAAGGATGCATTGTTGCGCTACTGTGCGCGGGATACGTTGGCCATGGTCGAACTGAGGCGCGCGCTCAAAGAGAAGGCTGCAGCATCATGCTCCTGACCAGGCACAATCATCAGCTGGGCCGTAAAGGCTGGAGTCTGGTCTTGGGTGGGATGCTCTTGACCCATATCAGTTGCGCGACAATCATGGGTTCGTGGGACTACGGGCTGCCCAAAGACAACTTATCGACGGAAGACCGGTTGTGGCACATCGTGTTTCCCTTGTCGGTGGCGGCGGCAGACCAATGTGTGTTCAAACGAGAAGATACATATGGATTCTTTCTTGAGGATACCGCTACGTCTGTAGAAGGGAATTCCGATCAGACGGTGCCATCACATGTCCGTGTCCACTACGTTCATGCACAATTGCCAGCGGGAAAGGCCGGCATGATGATAGGAGATGAAATTGTAGCGATTAACGGTGATCCGGTGATCGCCCAGCGCGCCGATGTCGTATTCGATCAGATTCAACGGTTGACTCGCGCGAAGATCCAGCCTTTGACTTTGAGAGTGCTGCAGGGGAATTTGGAGCGAGAAGTCAATCTCAGGGCAGTCCCGTCCTGCCGGATGAAAGTGAAATTGGTCGAGAGTCCTACCGTCAACGCCTTTTCAAACGGCTCCTTCATCGTGGTAACCAGCGGATTGCTCGCGTTTGTCCGGTCGCCGGACCAGTTGGCCTGGGTGCTCGCCCATGAAGTCGGGCACCACGTCCTTGACCATGCGGAAGGCGCCAAACTGCAAATGATGTTGAGTCGATTTCTCTATTCGACGATGGGGGAAGTGCCGAAGGGTGTCAACCAAATCGATCTGGAGCGGCAAGCCGATTTGTTCGCCGCCGATCTCATGACACGAGCCGGATTCGATCTTCGAGAAGTGCCCAGACTTCTTGGGTGGATGCAAGTCCTTCAGCGAGAGCCGTCGGAGGGTCTCACCCAATCCCATCCGCCGACTCGTGAGCGCCTAGAAATGCTTGAGCGGATCATTCAAGATCTTGACCGGAAGCGCGAGGCAGTTGAAAAGCCCCCCACTTCTATTTCCAATTAATTCAGTCCCATTTTCACTCCAACGAATTGTCTTCTATATTCAGTCTATTTTCCTCTGATGTTCGCCCCGCCTGCGCCATTTTCCCCTACGAAAGTACTATGCGAAATCTTTACATTTGTTAAGATTTCTTACAGAGACTATTTTTCTCTAAGTGTCAGGTTTTATTGATCATTATTTATTCTGGATTGGAAACATGTCGGAAAAATTTACATTGTCTCTTCCAAGCTCTTATAGGGTTTACTTATAACTCATTGATAAGAAAAGAATTGCTCATTTGAAGTCATGATGGCCCAGGCTTTGCGATAGTGAACGCAAAATCAGACGGTTGTCCACGTTCACTGAATAAGAAAGCATCGAGCGTGTTTAACAAGGGGGGTAACTTCATGAAAAAGTTTTTGGCGTCCGTAGGAGTAGTTGGTCTGGCGGCCACGATGGCTGTCGGAGCTGCGCAAGCGGCGACGTTCACAACCGGGGATGTCTTCGCCTCAGTTGGTAGTAGCCAGGTGCAACAGTACAGCGCTGCAGGTGTTTTGAAAGACACCTTAACTTCCGGAGGAGGCTCGTTTAATACAGGGAGTGCGTTCGACACGTCAGGCAACATGTACGTCACGAATTTTGACGCGAACAGCGTGACGAAATTTGCCGGACCAACCGATCCCCATACGTCTTCGTCCTTCGGCAGCGGCTACTCTACACCTGAAAGCATCGTGTTCAATGCTGCAGGGGATGTGTATGTGGGCAACACCGGCGGCGGAATCCGACACTTCGATGCAGCAGGCAATTTACTGGGCAACATCATCGGTTCAACTAGAATCGATTGGATGGACTTGGCGGCCAATCAAACGACCATGCTGTACACGCAAGAGGGCACAGCGATTCATACCGTCAACGTCGTGACCGGCGTTGCTGGGCCGGATTTTGCCACGGGACTCACCAATGCGTTTGCCCTCCGTATTCTCGCCGATGGAAGCGTGCTCGTCGCCGACGAGGTCAACGTGAAGCATTTTAGCGCGGCGGGCGTCCTTCTCGGAACATACAGCGTGGCAGGAGAGAACACTTGGTTCTCGCTGAACCTTAACAATGATGGGACGTCGTTCTGGTCCGGGAACTTTGGCTCAGGTATCCTGTATCGGTTCGATATTGCGTCAGGTACCCTCCTTCAAACACTCAACACCGGCGTGGGTGGTAGTCGCCTGTACGGTGTCTCCGTGTTTGGCGAAGTCACGCAGGGTTGCGGTGCGAATTGTGGCGGCGGTGGGGGCACCGTTCCCGAGCCGGCCTCGCTCATTCTCTTGGGATCTGGCCTTGCCGCCCTGGGGTTGCGCCGGATGAGGAAAGCATAACAGCGGGAAGTTCTTCACAGAACTGATCCGTTGGTGACAGACAACAAGCCCCTTTCCTCTCTGAATAGAGGGGGAAGGGGCTTGTTCTATTTGCACCAAATCGTGAAAAAGTCTTCCAACTATTCTCGCATTACCTTATCGAGGAGTTCTTATTACACCACCTAGGGCATGTTGATTAATCAGGTATCGGGCAAGTTCCTCACCGACAATGCTATTTGCCGATGCCGACCAATGATGATCTTTAAGATTTAGCCTGAGGGATGATTGTGATCGACCGAGTGCTCTGGTTGGATCGAAGGTCACGATTCTTTCCGCCAAACACCATTCCTTGACGATATCGTTTATGTGTTCTTCGTCTTCGGAAACTCGATTGGCCGTATCGAAGCTCGCAATGAGCATGACAATCAACGTAATGTGTCTCTCACTCGTAGCCTTGTGCATTCGTCGGATCTCTTCCAGCCCCTCTCTTAGAAATCTCCTCTCCGAGGTTTGATGTTGAGTCGCGGGGGAATCCCGGCGATTTACGGCGTTCGAGAGGACGCGCGCTCGCTCATAGACAGCATGCAATCCATGAAACAGTTGCGCACCGAAATAGGAATGCATTTCCAACCAGTGATCGAAGGCGATGATCGACGGGTTGTTCATGCGTGAATAAACAAGTCCGCCCTCGACCATGTGAGTCTGTTGGATTTCTGATTGCCGAATGACGATGTTGCCAAATATTGAGTACGGGTCTTTCAATCGATCAAACCCGCCTGAAAATACCCCGAGAATGACCACTTGAGGGGAGAACTCCGGCAACAATTCCTCAGTCAGATCACGAATTTGAGCGAGATTGTAGCCGAAAATCCCGGCATTAATGACCTTTATCGATGATGAAGATGATGAACGAAGTCGTTTATCCAGCGCTTCCTCAAGCTGTGCGGGCCACGTTTGTTCTCTGTTTATCCCGGCTCCAAATGTGAAGGAGTCGCCAATAGCGAGAATGCGAAACTCCGACAGGCGAAGTTCTTCAAGAGGTCGTTCCCGCAGGCCGATTGAATTGGTTTTGATTTCTATTTCTCCGTACGCTCCGCCCGGGCCTGCGGAATAATTTGGCCTGAGTTCGTACAGTCTGGTGGGGTGAGGCATCGTGGCGTCGGGCAGCCAATTGCCACCGAGGGGAGTGAAGCCAGGTCTTGGCAGCGCCAGGCGGCAGAAGGCTTCAGCAAACAACAGGGAAAGGCAAAGCGACACAAGAACCAATGTCGCATTAATGACGCGGGTATTCAGTTTAGCGGTCATTCACAGAGATAGTTTGCGTTGGAGACACCGTCGCGCAGGCCGGTCAATTGACTCAGTTCCGGATTTTTCAACCTTGGGAACTTCCACTCAAGGTTGCGATAGTGCGTTTGGCTTCTTCTGCACCAGGAAAATCCGGGTTGAGACGCAGAGCCTGTTCCAACGCGTTCTTTGCTCCCGATTGATCGCCTGTCTTATGCAATGCCATGCCGAGGTGATACCACACAACGGGATTGTCCGGCAGTTTCTCGGAAGATTCTTTGAGGAGAGAAACGGCTGTCACGAGGACATTTTTTTTAAAATAGATCCATCCGAGTGTATCTGCGATGGTCGGATCGTACGGCGCCACCTCTCTGGCTGTTTCGGCATAACCGAGCGCCACATCGAGATTACCTCCCCGATCGACCATGAGCCAGGCAAGGTTGTTTGCAGCCGGGGCAAAGCGAGGATTGATTTGCAGTACTTTCTGATATTGGGCCTGCGCTTTGTCATACTCCTTTCGTGATTCATCAATCATTCCTAACACCATAATGGCAGGAACCAGCTTGGGGTTTTTTTTGAGAGCGGTTTCGTATTCTGCCACCGCTTGGTCAATTTTGCCGCTTCGCATGTAGAGGGCGGCAAGGCTGGTATAGGCACCCGATACTCCTTCGTTGAGCTCAAGGGTTTTCTTAAAGGCGGTCTCCGCGAGATCGTATTGTTTTTGAGCCACATAGAATTGTCCGAGCAACATCTGGACGGAAGCATTCTTCGGCACGAGGCCCTGATGCTGAATGAGCCGTTCGCGGGCCTCCACCGCCTTTCCCTGACCGAGTTTGATGCCGACAATTTGCGTCAAGGGATCGACATAGTTGGGATTGGGTTTCAGCGCTTGCTCAAAGTGTGCGAGAGCCTCGGTATCTTTCTGTTGTGCGCGCGCGATGAGACCCAGGCGGTAGTGAGCAAGAGCATGTTGGGGCATGGCTTTGACGATTGCCTGGAATACTTGCTTGCTTTTTTCCATGTCCCTTTTGCGCCAGTAGGATTCGCCCAATAGGAGTGTAGCCTGCACGTTCTCAGGGTTAAGGCGGAGCGCGATCTGAGTTTCTTCGATGGCTCCATCCGGATCGCCCTTGCTGAGATAGGCGGCGCCAAGCGCGACATGCGACTGAAACGTGTTCGGGTCGCGTCGTATGGCTTCACGAAATTCCTTGATGGCCTCAGACACATTCGCCTGGGCGGCATAGGCCATGCCGAGGAAATGATGAGGACCCGATAACTGTGGTTGTTCGTTACTCAGCGGTAAAAGAGCTTTGATTGCTTCCACCATCTGGCCTCTGGAAACCTTCAGCCGACCATCGAAAAGGCGGCCACTGATGTCTTTGCTGTTCTCATCAAGAATTGCTTTTGTGCGTGTTTCAGCTTCGTCGAGTTTTTCCGTATCGATTAAGAACGTAATTAGTCGGTCTCTGGCTTCGAGGGATTTCGGATTACTTGCGATCGCCTTTTGAAAGCTGTCTTGGGCTTTATCCAATTGACCGATGACCTGATAGTAGTCTCCAACAGCTATGAGAGGGCGCTCATCCTGGGGGACGACTTGTGCCCACTTCGCATAGGTGGCCTCGGCCTCAGGAAAGCGTTTCGTCAGGATGTAAATTCCGGCCAATTTGAGGTTTGTCTGCGGCTTATCCGGTGCCAGCTCGACGGCTTTCTTATATTCGTGTTCAGCGAGATTATATTTGCCCTGCACCAATTGAAGATCGCCCAATGCAAGTTGAACCTCGCTTGATCGTGGATTGGCGGCCAGTGCCTGAGTGAGCGTTGTTTCTGCTGATTTGAAGTCTTTCGTATCCATGTAGGCTTGGGTCAGATCGAGAGAGAGGCCGACATTGTCTGGGTCCAGCTCGAGTGCCTTTTTCAATACGACAGTCGCTTCTGCGAACTTTCCTTCTCGCGCCAGGCTTCGACCTCGAAGCGCCATCGCATCCTTGTCGTCCGGTGCGCCGGCCAGTACAATGTCGGCCTGCTCTCTAGCCCTGTGTGGTTCATAGCTCAATAACAATAGGTTGCCGAGTTGAATATGGGCATCCTTGTTCGAAGCGTCGAGTTGGAGTGCGGTGGAGAGCTCTTGAAATGCCTGCTGAAGGTCCTCAAGGCTCCCAAGCTTGAGATGGGCGAGCGCCATACGGTAGTGCGCATCGGCATCGGTCGGCGCGATTTTCACCACATTTTTAAGCTCAACCACGGCCTCTCGGTATTGGCCCTTCTCGAAATAGGCAACGGCTTGCTCTTTGAGGCGATTTTTCTTTACCTCTGCAGTTTCCTGGGTGCAGCCGACAGCGGCTAACAGCGACAGATGCACGAGAACGAAGGCGGCAATCATGCAATGGGTTCGCAATCTCATAACGCTCCTCAAGAAAGATCAATGAGAGGAATGGCAGGTACGCGCGTGGGGCTCATTGTACTGGTTCATTCGGATTGGGCATAGGAATTTCTTCTTCCCTCATCCTCTTTCTAAAGGGTACGTGTGGGGCAGTCATGGCTATTGATATGGCGGAGAGGGTGGGATTCGAACCCACGGTCGAGTTACCCCGACAGCAGTTTTCGAGACTGCCCGATTCGGCCGCTCTCGCACCTCTCCGTTTGTAGGTTGTGCCTGAAGCTCCGGCAGGATGGCGTGATACAGTGGCTTCAGTGAGTCGACGTGTGGCGAGCTTACCGTGGAGAGAGAGAATTTTCAATCGGTTTTCTTTCCTCTGTCGACCCGCTACGATAGATTGGTTCTTGGAGGTTTGGTCTTTCAGGAGCATCGGTGAATTCTGACTCTCTGGGGCCTACTGTGAACTTCCCATCCGTTGCGCCCCTCGCGACGGTTAATCATTCTGCACGGCTTGCTTTTGAGGACCGAACCGTTCATGTGTGGGGTTTTTCTCTCGAGGGAAGCGCTACGGTCTTGGATCGCTTTCTGATATGGCTCAGCGAGGAGGAGCGAGCCCGGGCTGCTCGGTTTATTCATCGGGAAGATCAGGCACGATACACGCTGGCGCACGGAGGGCTCCGAGCGTTGCTCGCCCGTTACGTTGGCCTCGATCCATCGGTACTACGGTTTCAACCTGGTGCCACAGGCAAGCCGGCTTTGCTGGATCGACAGGGCCACCCGCACGCTCTCCGGTTCAATCTGTCTCATTCTCACGGGCGCATGCTCGTTGCCGTGGCGCAGGAACAGGATGTCGGGATCGATCTTGAACAGATCCGTGACAAAGTCGAGGTCGTGAAACTGGCCGAACGGTTTTATGCCCCTGCCGAATACCAACAGGTATTGAGCCGTACCGGGTCAGACCAAGCGAGGCAGTTCTATCGCTATTGGGTTGCCAAGGAGGCATTCTTGAAGGGCCAAGGAGTCGGATTGCTTTCGCTGCAACAGTGTGAGATTCAAACCGTGGGGGTATTGTCGCGCGCCCATGCGAAAGTTTTACCTGATTCTGGGATGGGGGATGACTGGACGATCCAGTGGCTTAATTGTGGAATAGGATGGCAGGGAGCCGTGTCCGTTGGCGGTAGCGAATGGACGGTCCGCGTCGTCAGCGAACTTTCTGCCTGAGGTATCGCGTTGTCCATCCTGTTAGAGCGGTCTATCCGATCTGAGCTCCTTAAAAAATTGCTTCAATAGTTGCTGGCTTTCCTCCTCCAAAACTCCTCCCACGACCTCGACACGATGGTTTAAGCGTGACTCATTCGCGAAATCGAGCACCGATCCGCAAGCGCCGGCTTTTGGATCTCTGGCGCCGAAAACCACACGGGGAATCCGTGCCAGGATCATCGCACCCAGACACATGGCACAGGGTTCGAGCGTCACGAAGAGGGTCGTGTCGGTTAGCCGCCAACTTCCAAGTGCCTTGGCCCCTTCGCGAATCACGATCATTTCTGCATGGGCGGTGGGATCTTGCCAGACTTCTCGGTAATTGTGAGCCTGGGCCAGGATCGCTCCGCCCCTCACAAGTACGGCGCCAATCGGCACTTCGCCGATGGCTGCGGCGCGCGCGGCTTGCTCGAGCGCGGCTCGCATAAAGGCAAGATTTTCCGGAGTTGGATGGGTGGCCATCGGTGGCCGGTTGTAACGGGCTTTTCAGGCGCAGGTCAAGCGAGGCATTGAAAACCTATGAGGTCTGACCAAAGAGATAGATCGGGCCGCTCGGTTGCGGACGGCCGCCGGCGGGTTCGAGACTCACGGCAAATTTCTTGGCCTTTTCAAACTCAGGCAACCGTTTGACCAGCAGATGGGCGGTCTCCCCCGCATCCATATGGAAGGTCCCCCCGCTGACCGGCTTTTGGTCGATCGCCCACAGTTGATAGGCGGTTCCTCTGGGACATTCCGGGAGATTGGCGGAATAGAGCCAGACTTTTTGTGTCGTCGGGTTAAAAAGTAAGACGGCACTCGCCCGTTTGGCTATGTCCGAGCCCGCGAGGGTCACAACCTTGGCGTCCGGCTGGCGTAGCAATGTTGCGAGCTCGTCCTGAGGGACCTTGCCGCGCACGGCAGCGGTGAGCTGTGCGCGAGCGGCTTCCAGTTCGACCTCTCGTTCGATCAGTTGATTCCTTAGTTCAATCACGTCGTTGGCCTTTTGTTGTGCATCGACTTGCAATTCGGCCAGGACGCGGTCCCTGAGGCTGATGTCGCGCTCGAGAGTGGCAAGTTTCATTGATTGCTCCTGGAGCGATGCTTCCAATAGCCGGATCTTCGAGGCATCTTGCGAAATTTGCGAAGTATAGGTCCAAGCCAGATACCCGCCCAGCCCGACGACTAAGAGCGTGGCGAATCCGATGACCCAGGGCAACGAGAAGGAGCGCGCTGGAACGATGGGAGGGAAAAGATGGTTCATCCATTCGCCCGGTTCCAGGCTTGGCCGGGCAACTTCCTTCACGCTGCTGTCAATGGCGAGCGGGTCGGGATTTCTCGCAACCATAATCTTGGCCTTGAGCGCGCGCGGCGCTTGCATTGGCGAGAGACCGAATGAGAGCAAGGACGCGACGGATTGATATTCTTTCAGCGCGTGGTGACAAGACTGGCAGCCCGACAAGAGATGGGCTTCCAGCGCCTGTCGCTCAGCCCGGTCCAGCGCGCCGGCAGCGTACAATGGAACGGCTTCTTCAAGGTCTTCGTGGGTCATCCGACGTCACCTTGTTCCCAGCAATGTCGGAGGTTCTCGCGCAACTTTGACATCCCGAGCTTGATTCTTGTTTTCACGGTGCCGAGCGGTTGATTCAGCCGCGCAGCAATTTCATTGTGCGACAGTCCTTCATAATACGCCAATTCAATGGCTTGCTGTTGCGCCGGCGGCAGACTCGTCATGGCGGTTCCGACGGCCATCCGTAACTCCTGATCGGCCTGCGTCTCGAACGGGCTTGGCCCCAGATCGGCCACCCTCGACGCCGCATCCAATTGAGATGTGGCGTGGGCACGCGTGCTTCTCGCCCGCAAGCGATCAATGGCGCGACTCCGGGTCAACGTAATCAGCCAGGCGATCGGCGTGCCGCGCCCTACATCGTAACGCGCCACTTTTCTCCACACTTCCAAATAGACATCTTGTAACAGTTCGTCGGCTTCTTCCCGATTACCCAGAATGCGAAACGCGAGCGTGTAGAGCAACGTACTCGAATGATCGTACAGCTGGCTGAACGCCTGCTGGTCGCCTTTGACAATGCTCGTAAGCAGAGTCGGGTCGATCGAAGAGGTGGCGCGTCGTGTGGGTGTGTCCATAAAAAGCGTCAAACGAAACTCTCGAGACGGGATCACCTCACTTCGCCACAACTATAGCACCTACGGATCAAATCGCCAAAAGGATCTCTCTTTAAGTGCGCAAGATTATTGATGATATTCTTCAGGTTCTCCAAGAACACTTCGGGCGGACTACTGGAAGAATGGAAGGAGCAAACGGGCTGCATCAGCGGCGCCCGTAGAGGGCGGCGGGATGGCTGAGGGTCGGGTGCAGTAAATTGCCTCGAAGGCCGGTTGCCACTTGCCGGCCAGGAAGTCGATGAGGCTCAATTCTTGGCCACGGCCGTATTGATGGAGAAACTCTACGAGTGGCGGCTCATCGGCAAAGTTGTACCGACGGACGTAGACCACCGGCACGCCGAGAGTGACCGCTTCGATGATGGTGCCATATCCCGGTTTAGTCATGACGAGATCGACTGATGCGATCAGTGTGCTGAACGAATGAGGAATAGTTGAATCCACATGAATGCGTGGGGATGGTCGAATCGGCGGCGTGCTGACGATAAAATGGTAACCCTGCATCTGTTGCATTTGTTCCCACGGGAGAGATTCAAGAGCGATTCCTCCGAAGGCGAGCAATACCAGCCGCTCTGATTCGTTCACACCGAGATGCTTGCGGATGTCCTCGCGACGTGAATGAGCCGTCTCTACGATCGGTCCGATGTCGATCACGTTCGAGAATACGGGCAATGGCAGGCCCGGCGCAATGCGCAAGGCAAGGGACGCATGGCCATACGAATGCCGCATGGTTTCAAGAATGGCCTGATGTTGTGGTTTCTTGGGATCGGCGAAAGGCTTCAGCGTTTCGTGCCAAGTAAAATTGGCCAGTGCGACCGTAGGAATGCCGGCTTCTTTGCCGGCAGAAGCGCTTAAATAGGGCGTGTCAGCGACGATGACTCGCGGAGCGGCGGCCCGCATGGCTGCCACTTCGTTTGCCATTCGCTGTTCCCATCCTGCATGGAATTGATCATGGGCCTCCCAGGTGGACGAGGTATTGATCACTAACGGTCCATTCTGAATGCACCCCACATCTTGCTCAACTGATTGTAGAGTCCAAGGGATGGTAAGTCGGCGGCGAAAAAATGCGGCCGGCACGGCGGTTCGAAGAATGGCTTGGAGATTGGGGAGGAATCTTCCGAGCTCATTGAGGACAGGAACGACTTGAGCGGCGTGGCCATAGCCATGGCCGGAAATGGCACACCAAATAATAGGCATAACAGGGCGCTGAAAAATCCTTCCAACTTCGTTCTCGGTTCGAAAACCTCCTCAACGTACCTCAGGGCGTTACGTCTCTCGGGCTTTCTCCCCGCGGCCTCGCTGCCAGGGTTTTTCCGCACCCTGAAGAGGACACTCCTGCTCTAACTGTTCGAGTGGTCCGATTCCATTGGGGCGATGTTATAGAGGAGCTCGAGGTCGAATTCTTCGACCAGTTCGTTGAACGACTCGGCGCCCATGTCTGAGCGGACTTCGTTCATGACCAGATCAATTGCGGGGGCGGCATGTGGCCCGTACTGGGTAATTGCAGAATCGATGCGCTGTTTGGCGGTGTCTAGATTCATAACCTGTTCTCTTTCTCAGGGCAGAGGTCATCCGAGCGAACGAAGTAAGGTTTGCATCTCCGGAACGAGGTCGCGCCCTCCGTTTGATCGTCCGGACATCGCGGCATCGATGCCTGCTTGCAGCACGGGTTTGGCCGCTTCCGGCTTTTTCAGCCCAATCAACGCGCGCCCGAGTGCTAAGTGGGAGGCGACGTGCAACGGGTCCAGTTGCACTGCGACGCGGAGATGCTCCGCCGCTTCTTCAAGGCTGCCGCCTTCCTGCAGGATCTTATGGCCAAGACCATACCGCCCTAGAAACCCCTTGGGATTCTTGGTCACCATCTGTCGAAATGCGTCGATGTCCATACGAACATCATAGCATTGACGGTTTTGAATGGGCCAGCCGAAAAGTGGGGATGGTGCAGGTTGGCTTTTGACTACGGTTCTGCTGGCACGGAGACGGGAATGACGGTGGAAGTGGACCCGGAGGTTTTTGGTGCGCGCGATTTAATGGACACGGTGCGAATGCCAGGCTCCGCAATGGGTGCGCTGCTTGCCGCATAGAACGTCGTATCTCGGACCAGTTGTCTTGTCAGATCGGTGATGCAGTTTTCAGTGACATGGCCTTTCAGTTCGTCGATCATGATCGGCGTGGCGCCGAACAGGTTATAGCGTGCAGTGCCGGCGGACTGGCTTTCGTAATGCTTGATCTGCCCGTCCCAACGTTCCAATTCAAGCGAGACGTGCGCGGCATAGTCATATTCTAACGGAATAAATGGAGCCAGAATAAACATCGAGGCGCCGATCACGATGCCTTTCCAGGCGGCGTCGCCGGCGTGGGGGTCGATGGCCTCGTCGAGCGACAGTCGAGCGCGGATGACTTTCTCGTTGGCCGGCGGAGCAGCGGTATTCGTTCCGGTAAGATACGAGAAGAGTCCGATTTCCTCGAAGGAGCCGAGGATTCGTTGTTCCGTCCCCGCAGACGGATTCTGCGGGGAACCGTTTCTGGTGATACGGATGTTGTCCATGATAAAGGGCACCCGTTCGTCATGTGCGATGAGCTGGCTTTGGCCCTCTTGGTTGCCGCCGGGGGTAGCCATCATTTCGATCCAACGGGCGCAGCCGCCGGTCATGACAATGACGAGCCCACAGCAGGCAAGCACAATGCAACGAAGCACAGGGTTATCGTTCACAGTATGCTCCTAGAAATAGAATGAGAAGCCTCCGAAGGGAAGACTCGAATTGAGTCCGATGTTGGGCAAGCGCGTGCCGGCATTGGAAATATGATGGAAGCGATAGCCGGCATTGAGCGACAGCTGTGGAGTGATGAACCAGGAGATGCCGCCTCCGGCTGTGAGGACGAAATTGAAACGAGCGGACTCTTCCGGAATACGTCCACCGAGATCCGTGTAGAAGGGCCCACCAGCGAATTCGACGTATGGTCTGATTCGGTGCGTCCCTTCGAACAGATACTTGATCTTGGGGGTAAACCCGACGCCATGAGTCAGTTCGGGTCGTTCGAATTGGATGTACACGATTTCTGCTCCGATCAGAATCTGGCCCCGATACCAACTGTCGCCGATCGGATCGGTCAACACCATTGCCCAGGACGGCATGAAGGCGGGACCGCTCTGTTTCGTGGTGTGCTCGGTCGTCAATCGATGAGGTAACAAGTAGCCGGCGCTCAAGCCGACCTCCTGCGTGCCGACCGTGAGATGAGGCATAATCTCTTCGGCGTGGCATGTAGTGGAGCGGACCCAAAGCAGAATTACCAGGAACACAACGGCTAGGAATGAGTGTGGTGTCATTCAGCATCCGGGTCGAACCTTTGTCGGCGGGCTTGCGGGCCAACAGCTTCTAAAGGTAACAGAGATTGCCCGGCTGTCCAGAAAGAGAGCGAATATTGCAGTGAGAAATCCAAGAAATGTTTGGCGCCGACTTGGGAATGCTCAACTTGCTATTCTAGCTGCGTCGGCGCAAGGAATGTTGGCATTCTGTTAAGACGGTATTCGGAATGTGTAAAAGTTTAAGCTAAGCCATTCCGAGTTGATACAGACGGCGCTGGTTTGGGTGGGTATCAGTCTGAATCAGAATCGCGAAGGTTTTTCAGGTGAGTCAGAGCCTGGGAATCGCGGGGCAATTCTTGAAGTGCGTATCGAGTATCAACAAGCACAGCCCGCTCGAGACAACGAATGGCGGAGAGCAGATCTCCACGCCGCCGGTAAAGATCTCCCAAGACGCGAAGGACGGCCGCTTCACCCGCTTCATTGCCCAGCTTTATGTAGTGCTCCGAGCCGTTGTTCAGACACCGTTCGGCTTGGGTGAGATCGCCTTGATCAAGAAAACATTTCCCCATCTGGCTGTAGGTGACGGCCAAACCTTCTTCATTGCCAACCATGCGGTGATAGTCGAGCGCCTGGGTAAATGAGGCGATGGCCTGTTCCCATTGCTGTTCGCGGGCTTCCTGGAGGGCGAGATTGTTATAGAGGATGCCCAAGGCACGATGGTCGTTTAACGTGCGAAGCAGGTCCAGTGCTTCAAGGTAATAGGGACGCGCCTTCTCCGGATTGTCCATTCCGATGTACAGGTTGCCAAGATTCGCGAGCGTATGGGCAATGGCATAGGTGTTTTGTTCTGCTTGTTGGATGGACAACACTTCGCGGTAGCATTGCTCGGCTTCTTTGTAATTGTTCATCAAGGCGCAGGTGTTACCGAGGTTGCCCAACGAATTGGAGAGTTCTTGCGGATTGTTTGCGCTGCGATCGTCGGCAACCGCGGCTTCCCACGCAGTTTTGGCCTGCGCCAAATCACCGCGATGGAGGAAGATGCGCGCGCGGTGCTTATGATCCTCGGACACGCTAATCGCCGCCTTTCGGCGTGTCTCGTCTGAACTCCACCTGAATCTCGTCCTCTTCCTCCATTCCGAGGCCCGTCCGGAATGATTCGTACAGCTCCGTTATCTGCTCGATATCCCGCATGTCCTTCGCTTCGCCAGAGGCGAGATATGTTTCACAGAGCTGCGCTCCGGTCTGAAAGTGATGGGCAATGGTTTCTTCCGTGACCTGCTGCCAGGTAATGTAGATACAAAAGGCCTGAAAGGAGTGAGCTGTTGGATAACGTTGCGCAAGAGCCAATAAGCCTTCATAGGCTTTCCGCGCCATGACGCCGGCGTTGGAGGAAAACGTGTTCTCCAGTTCAACGGCGGTTTCCCAGTCCAGGCCGAGTTCAGCTTCTGCTTTCTGCAGGGCGGCCTGTGCTGCCAGGGCAGGATCAAATTGCATGGTTTCTTCCTTCACCGAGGGACGGGGGGTCGAGTGTAGCGTTGCCGAAGAGACGTAATCAACTCATCTCTACTCGTTTACTTTTCTTCAGGCGGCTCTGTACACTGGACACATCATCCTCATGAGTATCAACCAGCCAGGTTCTGCTGCGGGGGACAAGCCAGCCGCGGCTGATCCAGTCGATCAGGTCATTCGCTATCACATACAAACCAAGCATCATTTCAATCGATATGCCCGGTCATTGGGATATTTAGATTGGGCGAATCAGCCTGACCCGTTCAGACGATTCGAAGGAACGGAGCTGATCCGGCTTCCATTACTAAAGCCGGACGAAGCGCCCATCTCGCCGTCTTATGATTCGATCTATCGACAGGGCACGGTACCGACTCAGGCCGTCAGTGTGCGGACTCTTTCCAGGTTCCTGGAGTTTGCGCTTGCCTTGTCAGCCTGGAAGAAAGCAGGGGACTCTGAATGGGCTTTGCGAAGTAATCCTTCTTCCGGCAACCTACATCCGACTGAAGGGTACATCATTTTGCCACGGAGCAACGAGCTCGATCTCAGGCCAGGCCTCTATCACTATGCCCCCAAGGAGCACGGGCTGGAACTGAGAGCGGAGTTTTCTTCTGAATTGTTGGCACAACTTTTGGCTCCCTTTCCGCCCGATGCGTTTCTGTTCGGACTGACCTCGGTTCATTGGCGGGAGGCATGGAAATATGGGGAGCGGGCATTCCGATACTGCAATCATGACGTCGGGCATGCGATTGGGACGGCGAGAATTGCCGCTGCGGCGTTGGGATGGGATATGGCTCTGCTAGACTCGCTGGATCAAAATACTGTGGCGATGTTGCTCGGTACCCATTTCAGGGGCGACTTCTTAGAGGCAGAGTGGGAGCACCCGGATTGTCTTGCTGTGGTTTGGCCATCGGAGGATGTGAAACATAATACGCAATCGACCATTCCGTTGTATCTGGATGTGGGAATCGTGCACAGACTGATGGAGACGAAATGGATTGGAAAGGGGAATCCCTTGAGTCGTGAGCATGGCGTGCACTGGGACATCATTGATGAAGTGGCTGAGGCTTCATGGAAGATGCAGGCTGACAAGGTGATGATGCAGCTTGGTCATTCGCAAAAGCCTGCAACCCCTCAGGCTTTACTTCCTCCCAGTGATGGAGTCTTGGCAGGCCAAATCATTCGCCAACGACGAAGCGCCGTTGCATTCGATGCCAAGACCTCGATTCCTGCCGCCACGTTTTTCCAAATGCTTGAACGGGTCATGCCGAAAGTTGAAGAGCTGCAAATGAGTCGCCCGATGCCCTGGGATGTCTGGCCGTATAATCCTGCGATCCATCTGATGCTCTTCGTCCATCGTGTGGATGGGTTGACTCCAGGGCTATACTTCCTCGTTCGTGATCCCACGAAGTTGACGTTTATACAGCAATCCATGAATGCCGAGCTTAATTGGTCACCGGCCCCCGGCTGTCCGGATGATCTTCCGCTGTATTGGCTGTTAGAGGGGGATGCAAAGCGGCTGGCTACCCAAGTCAGTTGTCATCAAGACATTGCAGGAGACGGTGCTTTTTCATTCGGTATGTTGGCTGAGTTTGAAGGGACCTTGCAAGAACGAGGGGCCTGGTGGTATCCACGATTGTTTTGGGAATCAGGGCTCTTGGGACAGGTGCTCTATCTTGAAGCCGAAGCGGCAGGAGTCAGAGCCACCGGCATTGGATGTTTCTTCGACGACCCCGTTCACGAGGTCGTAGCTGTAAAGGGGCTGAGCCTTCAATCCCTCTATCATTTTACGATCGGGGGACCGGTGGAAGATCGTCGCCTTATGACATTGCCACCCTATGGGCATCTACAGTTCCATTCTCTCGCATGAGGCGACATTCCTAAGGCATCTCGAAGACAGGATCTATGTTTAAAATTAAGAAGAAGAGCGGAAAGCCAAACGCCACCATACTCTATAACATCATCGAAGACTATTCAGAATTCGATGCCCCGGGGAATGTGACGGCTTGTGCGATGACCTTCCCGGAAGATCTACCTGCCCACGCGAAGGTCCTTTCCGAAAGTTATCACGTGCCACTAGATGAGATGACCAAGCTGCTGACGGATGGTGGGGTATACGTGTATCCACAAGAAGGTGGCTTGCTCACTCGCGGGCTCTTTGCTTCCATAGTCGATCGGAGCGGGGAGAGTCCCCGCCAGACGTTTGTGTTGGACTTGATGCAATTCGCCGAGACTGAGCAATTGACGCGCGCACGATCGATCTCCTTGACGGAGGCCGCGAAGGATGTGTTTTATCGGACCTTGCCTGAGGAATTGAAAGCGAAGCTGGCGCGGAAGAATCTCGGTCTGGATTTTCGTACATTGGATCGGGCCGTTTCGAAGGGCGGGGACATTAAATACATCGATTTCCGCACAGACTGGTCGCCTCATTTCAAGCGGCTCTGCATCATGCCGGACGGTCGCCTGGTCGAAACAGGCGGTTTGGAAGAATTCGCTCAACTGCACGGTATCACGACCGCACAGGCCAGAACGTTGGTCGAGCAGGGCGGTACGCTGGAAGTCAGTGGTGAAGTGCTGGCCTGTCAGATTGTGAATGGCCAGCCGGCTGTCGCACGATTCAGCGCAAAGAATTATGCAAAGGCTAAGGAATTGGTGGCATCAAAGGGGCTTCATCTCATGGATGCCTTGAGTGAAGTCGGTTACAACGATCCGGCCATGATGCGGGGCCTTGTCCGTAAAGAACTCACCGGGGGTCGCTAAGAATGAGTGACGTCGCTGTGAAGTCATGATACGGCCTGTTGGGGTTGGAATCCTGCTCGCTTTGTTCGTGCTTTCATGCGCGCCGAAACCGATCCTGTATCCCAACGCTCACTATAAAGAAGTCGGTGAAGAAGCGGCTGGTCGTGATATCGAGGAATGCACCGAGATGGCCAAGGATGCTGGAGCGACTCAGAGCCAAGGGAAGACCGGTCAAGTTGCAGGCAACACTGCGGCGGGAGGGGCGGTCGGTTCAGCAGCGGGCGCCGTCGGTGGAGCGGTCGTTGGGCACCCGGGCCGCGGCGCGATGGTTGGCGCAGCCAGTGGCGCGACCGTGGGATTTCTACGAGGACTTTTCAGGCGCTCGCCGCCCAGCAATGCCTACAAGCAGTTTGTGCAACGGTGCCTGAAAGAACGCGGCTACGATCCGGTTGGATGGGAGTGATTTAATAGAGAAGAGAAAATTATTTTTTCGCCAACTCTTCCGTCACCGCCTCGACCATTTTGTTCAGATCGAAGGGTTTTTCAAAGACACGGCGCGCGCCGAACAGCTTGGCCACGTCGAGGAAATTGCGATCTCCCTGTGCACCGGTCATGGCGATGATCTTGGCGTCCAAATACTCACGAGTCAGCTGAAGCGTCGCTTCCAAGCCGTCGGTGCCTGGCATCAGGATATCCATCAGCACGAGGTCGATCTTGTTGTTCTGATACATGGTCAGTCCTTCGCGGCCGTCGCGGGCTTCAAGCACCTTGTGTTTGGCCTTCTCCAGCACATCTTTTAAAAGATGGCGGATGGAATCTTCGTCGTCGATGACCAAAATGGTAGCCATACTGCTCATGACTCCTTGAATTGATTGATCTTACCTATCTTAAGCCAACCTGTCTAGCGAGAAAAATGTTCCGGATGGAAATCGGCGCCTTTATTATGTGGCTGGTCGTGCGGTGTCCTTCGATGGTGCTGGGGAGGGAGAGGTGACAACGGGTGATGACCCTAGGGGGGTATACAGGCTGCCAATCAGTGATTGTCCCGCCGATGATTGGATAAACGATAAGAATGAAGCGGTCAACGGGTCGCGCTGCAGGGCTGTGAGCAGCAGGACAGAGCGTTTCAATGGATATCGGCCATTGGCGACGGTCGGTTCACCCGGCTCGACCCCGTCGATTGTCAGGATGCGAATGGGAATGCCGTCTTCCTGCGCTCGTAACGCAGCTCCAAGGGACATGTAACTGACCGCCGCATCCCGACCGGATACCAATCGCAGGACCTGCTGGTCCGAGCGTGCCGTGGTAGACGAACGCACCAGCCGGCCTGGGATGCCTAGCGACGTTTCGAACCCGGCGGTGAGATTATCATTGCCAATACGGGCGATAATTTCGACCGGTTGATCGGCACCGTCGAAGTCAGACCAACGCCTCAATTGACCTGTAAACAGCCTTCGAACTTGCTCGCTGGTCAGCTCGGTCAGCGGGTTTGCGAAATTCGCAATGACCGCGATCCCGTCCCATGCCATCGGAACAGCATCGAGCGATTGATCAGTGTGGTCGGTTACGGCAATATGAGCCTCTCCCGTTTTGACCATCTCAACAGCACGAACCGTCTTATCCCATTCGACGTCGATCGAGGTGCCGGGGTGAAGTTTTTCATAAGCACGCGCGAGATTCTGCATAACCGGCTGCTCCGGACCATAACCAGCAATCACGATGCGTCCTGTCAATGCGAATGCCGCAAGTGGAGCTACGAGCAATCCGAAGAAAATGCAGCTTCCAGTCAGCAAACGGAGGCTGCTCGATCTTCGTTTAGAAAGTTGTTCGTGATTTCGCATCGGCGGATTCGATTTCCTTACCATCATCATACCACTTGATTGTGTGCAGGAGGATGAGGCCTTGTTGCTGTGCGGAAGAAAAAAAGGTTGACCTGGTCCCGGCCTTTTGGTACGAACTACGTACGAAGAGTCCACATTTCCCTCTTTCTGGAGCGATTCCGTGCAACCGCCTGATTGGTCATTAACACGACGAACCTTGTTGAAAACTTCTGTGGCCGGGCTGCTTCTCCTGAGCGGGCGGCTGCTAGCCTCTCCTCCTGCATGTGCGCTAGCTGAAGCCCGGCCTGAAGGCGAATTGTCATTTTATAACGTACATACCGACGAACGATTGCGAGTCCGTTATCGAGATGAGCGCGGGCAGTACGATCTCTCCGCGCTGGACGACCTCAATCATCTGCTCCGCTGTCATCACACGGGGGAGGTGGCCACGATCGATCCCCGGGTGATCGAGCATATTAATTTGGTGCAAAAGACGTTGGGAGGCGAAGGCGAGATTCATGTCATCTCAGGTTACCGATCGCCTGAATACAATGCCATCCTAGTCAAGCGCAGCCGCCGGGCCGCACGTCACAGTCTCCATGTCGAAGGGCAAGCAGTCGATTTTTTCATTCCCGGCGTCCGTCTTCGTGAAATCCGCCGAGTTGCCTTGAAGTTGCAATATGGTGGAGTAGGGTATTACCCGCGCGCGGATTTCATTCATCTGGATTGTGGTCCGTTCCGATCCTGGTAACTTCTTCTCCTGATTCTCCACGTCATTGTTTGATATGTCCTGCCTGATCTACAGAAAGGCACGGCTATCCGTCTCTAACAGTAGACAACGAAAAGACGCCAGGAATGTGTGTGTCGCGGATGAGGTCACGGCCGAACGGAGATCAATTATGCGTCGGCTTTAAGGAATAAGACTGAGAGTGGTGGTAGCGTGAGTACCAAGGAGAAGGGAAGCCCGTGGCAGGGCACCCGTTGCGCATGCAAGCCGCCCGCATTGCCGATGTTCCCTCCACCATAGGTTGAAGCATCCGTATTGAGCAGCTCCCGATAGTATCCATCGCTAGGCGCCCCAATTCGATAGTCATAGCGGGGGACGGGGGTGAAATTGCACACGCAGAGGATCTGCTCCTCGGGATTGGAGGCTTTCCTCAAAAAGGCCATGATGGAATTGGCGGCGTCGTGAAAGTCCACCCATTGGAAGCCGGGCCAGTCGTGATCGACTGCATGAAGTGCAGGCTCTGCTCGATACAAACGATTGAGATCTCGCACGAGACTTTGGACTCCCTTATGGAAAGCGTAGGCGAGAAGATGCCAGTCCAGGCTTCCATCGTGATTCCATTCTTGCCGCTGGCCGAATTCGCCGCCCATGAAGAGCATTTTCTTTCCCGGATGACCGTACATAAGGCCGTAGAGGGCGCGTAGATTGGCGAACTGTTGCCATTCGTCGCCTGGCATTTTATTAATCAACGAACCTTTGCCGTGGACAACTTCGTCGTGCGACAGCGGCAGCATGAAGTTTTCGTTGAACGCATACAGTAAGCCGAACGTCAGCTGATTTTGGTGATACAACCGATGGACGGGATCGTGGCTGAAGTATTCCAGCATGTCGTGCATCCAGCCCATATTCCATTTGAACGTGAATCCGAGCCCTCCGGTGTATGTGGGCCGCGAGACGCCGGCCCAGGAAGTGGACTCTTCCGCCAACATCATGACGCCGGGGACATCGCGATGGACCAGGACGTTCAAGTCTTTCAAGAAGAGCACGGCGTTGAGATTTTCGTGTCCTCCGAACTGATTGGGAATCCACTCTCCCGCTTTACGTGCGTAATCGAGGTAGAGCATGGACGCGACGGCGTCCACGCGGAGGCCGTCGATATGGTAGCGATCCAGCCAGAAGAGCGCACTGTTCATGAGGAAGGTACGCACTTCGACGCGGCCATAATTGAAGATGCGGCTGTGCCACTCCGGATGATAGCCGAGACGTGGGTCGGCATGATCGTAGAGATGCGTTCCATCGAACTGTGAAAGGCCATGGGAATCGTCGGGAAAGTGTGCCGGCGCCCAATCCATCAATACCCCGATGCCGGCTTGATGTGCGGCATCGACGAAGGCCATGAAATCTTCAGGAGTGCCGTACCGGCAGGTGACGGCGAAGTATCCCGTCGATTGGTACCCCCATGAAGCGTCGAAGGGATGTTCGGTGACCGGCATAAGTTCAAGATGGGTATAGCCCATGTCTTTGGCATAAGGGATAAGCTTGTCGGCCAACTCGCGGTACGTGAGCCAACGATTGTCCTCTTCCGGCACGCGCATCCAGGAGCCGAGATGAACCTCATACACAGCAATGGCAGTTGAGAGGGGATTCAGCCGACGCCTTGCTTCCATCCAGGAGTGATCGTTCCACTTGTAATCTGACAGATCGCGCGCGACGGATGCGGTTTTTGGGCGGAGTTCCGATGCCACGGCATAAGGATCAGCTTTCAGCAGAATGGTGTCACGCTCTCGAGGCCGGATCTCATATTTGTAGAGTGTGCCATCAGAGAGCCCTGGGACAAAGAGCTCCCACAAGCCGGTGGCCCCACGGTTGGTCATAGGATGCCGGCGGCCATCCCATTGATTGAAGTCGCCCACCACGCTGACGCGCGCGGCATTGGGAGCCCAGACCACGAAATGGATTCCCGGGATCCCGTCGATTGTTCGTAGGTGAGCCCCCAGCGTCTCGTAAGCCTTGAAGAAGGTGCCTTCGGCGAAGAGATGCAGATCGAAGTCCGAGAGAAGTGGCGCAAACGTGTAGGGATCATACCGTTCAGATACCCGGCCGGCATAATCCACCAGACGAAGGCGATAGTGCGAATGAGAAGGTGCTTCCGGCAGGACGGCTTCGAATAGTCCTGACTCGTGCACGCGCGACATGGGAATGGCCGGCCGTTCAGAGGAGTTGACCAACACGCTTGCTTCTTTGGCTTCCGGAAGAAAACAGCGAATGACGACTGTGGAGGAACCGTTCTGTTGGGTCGTATGGAGGCCGAGCACGGCCAAGGGGTCCCAATGATGACCCTTGACGAGTTGCTCAATTTGGTGCCGTGACAAGTTTGACATCATGACGCTGCGCCGCTCGACCGTATGGTACGAGGAGCGGCGCTAATATGGAAGAGGAAAAGAAGAGTTTTTCTTCGCGGATTTCGAGGACTTTCATTGCCAGCGCCCACCGGTCTGTCCATAATGGGCCGGAATCAACGGGAGAGGAACAACCAATCGATGCGTGTTATGCCGGATGTCTCCATCGCCCTCCTGATCTTTGGCCTCGCCTATCTGGTTATCATTACGGAGCGGATTCACAAGACCGTTGTAGCCATCTGCGGCGCCGCACTGATGATCGGATCAGGGGTCCTGACGCAGGAAGAAGCGTTCTATTCCCATGAATTCGGAGTGGACTATAACGTGGTGTTCCTCTTAATCGGAATGATGGTCATCGTGAACGTCATTCGTGAGACGGGGCTGTTTGAGGTGCTGGCGATCTGGACAGCGCAGCGTGCCCGAGCTAAGCCATTTCGAATGGTCGCCTTGCTGGCGGTGCTAACGGCGGCTCTCTCGGCCATGCTTGACAACGTGACGACCGTGCTCTTGATGGCGCCGGTGACCTTGGCCGTCACCAAGCGGCTGGATTTGAACCCTGTGTCGTTTCTCATCATCGAAGCGGTCGCATCCAATATCGGAGGAACCGCCACATTGGTCGGCGATCCTCCCAATATCATGATTGCGAGTAAGGCTGGCTTGGGATATCTCGATTTCTTGGTTGTCCTGGGCCCGGTCATTCTGCTTATCATGGCAACGTTCCTCGTCGCCCTGTGGTGGTTGGCGGGCCGAACGATGCAGGTGGCGCCCCATCTGCAAAATGACGTCTTGGCATTGCAGCCGGGCGACGCCGTGCAGGATCCTGTCCTGTTGCGACGGTGTGTCTGGCTGCTTGCGATCGTTAACCTCGCCTTTTGTCTGCATGGTCCGCTTCATGTGGAACCGGCGACGGTTGCGCTTTTGGGTGCCAGCGCGTTCATGCTTCTTGGCCATGCCAGGAAGAAGCAAGATGCCGAAGAGTTATCGTATTTGACGGATGTGGAGTGGAAAACCATCTTTTTCTTCATCGGCCTCTTCATTCTCGTCGGCGGACTCGTTAAAGTCGGCGTGATTCGCTATCTCGCGGAACAGCTGGTGGCGCTGACCCAAGGTCATCTTGCCGGTTCCACGCTGGCGATGCTGTGGGGATCGGCCTTTTTGTCATCGATCTTCGACAACATTCCTTACGTGGCAGCGATGAATCCATTGATCGTCGATCTTGCTCGTGCGCTGCATCCAGAGATCGTCGATCCTTCAGCGCTCGTCCATCAACCGGACATCT
>CAMLHQ010000023.1 GCA_946479785.1 uncultured Nitrospira sp. | reverse complement strand
GCGGATTGCAGAATCTCCGGGTTGATGGTATCGACGGTATCGGTTGGTTGGTGAAAGTTCGGATGAACGCCGCCGCTGACCACTGTGATCGTCGGCACCCCGGCTTCTTGAAACGGGACGTGATCGCCCCCGGGAAAATACCCGAACAGATCAAGCTTGTCCGATAGACCTGCCAGCTGTCCGATGCCTTCAGCCGTGCTCTTCTCAAATCCTGTGACACCCACTGTCAGTCGTCCGTTCCCGACTCCTGCATGGTCCACGTTGATCATGCCGATCGTTTTCGGCAATGGAACGATCGGTTGAGAGACGTAGAGCCGCGAACCCAAGAGTCCCTGTTCCTCTCCGCTAAACGAAAGAAAGAGGATTGATCGCTTAGGCGCCACGGGCGCCGACGCCAGCACACGGGCGACCTCAAGAAGTACGGCAGTGCCGGAGGCATTGTCGTCGGCACCGGCGAACAACAGGCCGGCCTGTCGGCCGAAATGATCCCGATGTGCTCCGATCAGCACGGCCTCGTCGCTGCTGGTCGTGTAGCCTCGGATGATGGAAATGACGTTGAAGAGCGTTCCGGTCTCGAGTTGGCTTGTCCATTTCATCTGAGCCCAGACTTCTGTGCTCACCGATTGCGATGGACCGGTGCGGTTGAGCTCCTCTTGCACAGTACGCAGGCTTCTCTTGCCCCCCGTTCCCTGCTGGAGAATGGATTCGGCGGTTTCGGTGCTGATCCATGCTCCCGGCAATTGGTGAGTTGCCTCTGTGGAGTAGAACGCGCTGGGTTTCCCGGTGATACCTCGGCGTTGTTCATATGCATTCAAGATCGGTCCAGTGGCGATGAGATAGGCAATCGCGCCGTTCTGTTTTGCAAGTCGTTCCTTATTGGTGTGAGTAGTGGCGCCTTTGTACTTGTCCGGCTTTCCACGGAGAAAGAGCACAACCTTGTTGCGCACGTCGAGGCCTGCATAATCGTCGATGCCTTGCGAGGGATCGGAAAGCCCGTACCCGACAAAGACAATGGGTGCGCGGACATCGACGGAAGGGGAATCGAGCACCGGCAGGAAATCCGATCCGTTATGGAGCGGACGGCGATGCTGAGGGTCAGACAATTCAAACAGAAGATCGTCAGTAATCGTTCGCGTGGGCACAGGCATGGTTTGTTTCCATTCCCGTTGCGGCAAAGGGTTCGTCCGGTTCTGTGGCGGGGCAGCGGCAGAGCGATGGAGCCGGAGCTCGCTGAACCGATTGGTGACGAACACAGCCGAGGCTTCGTCTTGCGCACTGCCTGTTTGGCGGCCCTGATACGCCGGCCCGCTCAGCGTCGTGATGTCTGCGAGCATGCGCTCTGCCGAAATCTGTTCCAGTGCTGAAGGAAGCCAATTGTCGGTTGAGATGGTGGAATCGAGTGTTGAGTCGGCGAACAGGGATGATGCCACACATGCCGTGAAGCAGAAGCCAGACCAGCATGCGATGAGGAGTTTCATACGATCTCGAAGGGAGCGCGGTAGTCCGCCACTATAGCACGGACTGTGAGATTCGTTGCAGGGTCCCGGAGGGCACGGTACTATGTCCAGCGCTGAACGGAAGGATTCTCTTGTGGAGCAACCATCGACAGAACGGTTCCCGAACCGCCTCATAACTGAGTCAAGTCCCTATCTCAGGCAGCATGCCAGCAATCCGGTCGACTGGTACCCCTGGGGCAAAGAGGCCTTGTCGCGTGCGAAGGCGGAAGATAAACCGATCTTGCTATCGATCGGCTACTCGGCCTGCCATTGGTGCCATGTGATGGCGCATGAATCGTTTGAGAACACCGATATCGCCGCGGTCATGAATCAGCATTTCATCAACATCAAGGTGGATCGCGAAGAACGGCCCGATGTCGACGAAATCTATCAGCGATCCGCACAGGTTTTTACCGGCCGCGGCGGCGGATGGCCGCTCACGATGTTTCTCACGCCCGATCAAGAACCCTTTTATGGAGGGACCTACTTTCCGCCGTTACCGCGCTATAACCTGCCGGCTTTCCCCGACGTCTTACTGGGAGTCGTCGAAGCCTACCGGGGGCACCGGGATGAAGTGCAGAGAAATATCGAACGCGTCAAGAGCGGCCTGCTTAGAATCAGTACGCCGACCGGTTCGACCGAGCCATTGACGGAGCAGTTGTTGAATCACGCGGGTAGCGAGTTGGGGCGATTGTTCGATCCGGTCCGCGGCGGATTCGGCGATGGACCGAAATTTCCGACAGTTCCCCCTTTGAGTTTGATGTTGCGACAGTCAGTGAGGCAGAAAGACCAGTCGCTTCAGGACAAGGTCCTGCTCCAGTTGCGGGCAATGGCGGCGGGCGGGATCTACGATCATCTGGGCGGCGGCTTTCACCGTTATGCCGTCGACGGCGAATGGAAGATTCCACATTTCGAGAAGATGCTCTATGACAACGCGCAGCTTGTACGGATCTATCTTGATGGGTGGCGTCTCACCAAGGAAGAGCGCTTCCGTCAAGTTGTCGAAGAAACGCTGGAGTATGTGCGGCGTGAAATGACGCATTCTGACGGCGCCTTCTTTTCCGCACAAGATGCCGACAGCGAAGGGCATGAAGGCGCGTTCTTTGTGTGGACGCCGGACGAGATCGTATCGGTGTTGGGAGGGGAATTGGGCGGCATATTTTGCCGCTCCTATGGCGTGACAGCAAGCGGGAATTTTGAAGGGAAGAGCGTGCTTCTCCGGGTGAAAGATCCTGAATTGTCGCCTGAAGAACAGGAAGCGGCTGAATCGATGCTGAAGCCGGCCCGCGGAAAATTGCTGGCCGCGCGCGAGCAGCGAGTCAAGCCGCAGCGGGATGAAAATATTCTGACGAGCTGGAACGCGATGATGATCTCGGCGTTCTTTGATGCTGCGATGACATTCGGTGTGCCCGCCTATCGTGCGGCTGCGGAAAAGGCGCTGACCTATCTATTGGATTATGCCGTTACCAATGGCCGAGTCAGCCGCACGATTGCGGCGGGCAAGGGTTGTCTCAACGGTTACCTGGATGATGCGGCCTGGTTGGCCACGGCATTGCTCGACGCCTTTGAAGCGACGTCCCATTGCTGGTACTTAGATCAGGCTCGGGCGGTGACAGAAAGTCTATTGTCGAATTTCTGGGACGAAGCCAACCGTGGATTCTTTTTCACCAGCCATGACCACGAGCGGTTGATCCAGCGGATGAAAACCGGGACGGACAGCGCAATCCCCTCAGGAAATGCGGTGGCCGCCACCGCCCTCCTGAGGCTCTTCTCTTTCACCGGCGAGAAGCGGTATCATGAGCGGGCCGGGCAGATCGTGAACTTGTTTCAGCATGTCATGGCACAGAATCCCTACGGCTCGGCGGCTCTGCTCTGCTCGTTAGACTGGTGGTTATCCGGGCCGAAGGAAATCGTGATCATGGGTCTGAGGGGAAATCCCCTGACCGAAGCGATGGTGACGACGGTACATCAACGCTATATTCCCAATCGAGTCGTACTGACGGCGGAGGAGACGAGGCGAGGCGGTGCGGACGAATTGCCGCTGGCTAAAGGAAAAGCCAGTCTCAATGGCAGACCGACCGCGTACGTGTGTCAGCACCAGACCTGTTCACAACCAGTCACGGAGCCTCGACAACTCGAGGTCCTGTTGTAAAAGGGAATGCGGTGGCCGCAGGCGATTTG
The DNA here is from genome assembly GCA_946479785.1 of uncultured Nitrospira sp. The sequence goes on along the minus strand of CAMLHQ010000023.1, from coordinate 37,911 downwards.
TCAAAGGGCATCTACGATCATCTGTACCGGCGATTTTTCGAAAATCGCGATCGCCACCAAGGCTACGATTTCCAACATGCGCCGGGTGGCAGTGCCCCGCCACCGGCTGTCACGTTTCGCGAGAAATTGCGCTGGTGGTCCTTGGATCGTTGGCGGCGCAGAAAACAGCTCTTATCCGAGCGTGATCGGCTCCAGCGAGAAATTGTGGACATTCAGCAACGTTTGCCGAAGTGATGCGAATGAATTTAGAGGTGGCTGAGCCATGAAGAGCCGGTTTCGGTACGCAAGTCCTCTTCTTCTGGCGTTTACACTGTTGCTGGTTCAGGGCACTGTACAGGCGGAACGCGTGTCAGCCATTCAGACGGAAAGTCAGGCGGAAAAACAAGCCAATTTCAAACAACAAGCCTTGGGCGGATTGTTTCATCGCTGGACCTTCGACCAGCAGAAACCTGAGGAGGGTTTGGGGGAGTTTTCCCAGTTCGTCGTTGGGGCAGACGCTGCCGCTGTGTGGACGATCAGTGCCGATGAGGGAGCCCCTTCTCCTCCCAATATTCTCAAGGCGGGGTCTTCCTGCCAGACAGGGTCCTGCTACCATCTGCTCGTTGCAAATAAATTGCAGTATGAGTATCCGGACGTGACGGTTCGGTTGCGTTTCCCTGCAGAGAAAGGCGTGGGGCGTGGTGGGATCGTCATCGGGTTGAAGGATGAGAAGCATTTTTACGCCGCTGTGGTGGATCTCGCCGCGAAGACACTTGAGGTCATTCGTGTGCTTGACGAACAGGTGACGGTGCTCGGCGAAACGGCGATTACCCCCAAGCCGGTGGATTGGCATTCGCTGCGCATCAACCGCGATACGATCATCAGTAAGGACGTCATTGAAGTGTTTTTCGATGGCCGGCTCATCCTGTCTGTTCAGGACCAAACACTTGGACTGGGTCAAGTTGGACTGCTCGTTTTGGGACAATCTCCATTGGATTTCGACAGCTTGCACGCGGTTCCATTATTTTCGCAGCGTCCCGTCTCCAATCCGGCGGCTTATTAGATTTCAAGCGTCGGAGTCGAATGCGGACTCTTCGCTTGCATTTGTCCCCGCCTTGAGGTACAGTCCACCCGTGTATCACCGCGAAAGGCCTGGTGGCGATACAGTAGAGAGTGACAAGGCCTGGTACTGATGTTGTTTTGGTTCTGCCCGGGGATCTGATCGGAAGCCAGACCTGAGTCGCCATCGTGTTTGCGTCTTCGGCCCATTCCTTCCTCACCTCTTCTCGAGTCCAAGACAACACCAATTTCTCAAAGGAGGAACCCAATGGGTTCGAAGATTTATGTTGGGGGTTTGCCGTATTCCACAACCGAGCAGCAACTGAGCGATCTGTTCGCTGCGCATGGTGCGGTGGCGTCAGCCCGAATCATCACCGATAAGTTCACTGGCCAATCCCGAGGCTTCGGCTTCGTGGAAATGTCCAGCGATTCGGAGGCCCAGACGGCGATTACCGCGTTGAACGGTACCCAACTGGGCGGCCGCACGTTGACTGTCAACGAAGCGCGTCCGCAAGAACCACGCGCTGGTGGCGGCGGAGGCCGCGGCGGGTTCGGTGGCGGCCGGCGCTAAGTGCGAGCCGTCGATTACTACGTCGGGGCTGTCATGTCGACAGCCCCGCTAAATTCCTTCCTAGAATTGCCCATCCGCAAGATGCGTTTCCCGGTCGTCTAACCGACCGATCTGCAGTCCCAGGAAGTTAATCCACATAAGGAGTGCTATGTTATCGTTTACTGAAATGAGTTTGCCCCCGTTTCTTGCCCAGCGCCTGCAACAGGCCGGAATTACCGCGCCGACACCGATCCAACAGGCGGCTATCAAGCCTGCGCTGGAGGGACGGGATGTGATGGCGCAGGCCAAGACGGGAAGCGGAAAAACCTTGGCGTTTCTTCTTCCGATGATCGAGCGGGCCTTGCGGCCGGCGGTCTCGACGGAAGGAACTTCGCTTTCGAAAACCCCACGATTTTTGATTTTGGCGCCGACCAGAGAATTGGCGCTCCAGATCGATATGGAGTTGCGTAAGTATGCGCCGCCGTCGGTCACGTCATTGGCTGTGTATGGTGGGACACCGATCGAGCGCCACTATCGTGCGTTGCGTCGGCCGCCACTGGTGGTGGTCGGTACGCCGGGTCGCCTGCTCGACTTGGCCGGCTCCGGACATCTCCACCTCGGTGCCGTCACGTGGCTGGTGATGGACGAGGCGGATCAGATGTTGGATCGCGGATTTCTGCGAGACATTCAACGCATCCTCGGATTGTTGCCAAAGGATCGGCAGACGCTGTTATTCTCTGCCACCTTCTCAGCGGAGATTCAGCAACTTGCGCAGAGTATGCAACGAAATCCGGTTAAGATTTCGGTCGATCCGGACATCAGCAGCCCGACCTCAATCACGCATGCCTATTACGTGGTCCCAGCCGAGCAGTCGCGCACACAACTGGTGCATACGCTGCTACAGACTGTGAAGGCCGGCGAGCGCTCGATGGTCTTCTGCGATCAAAAGTATAAAGTGCGGAGGCTGGCCGCGAAGCTGGGTGGAGAGCCGGCGTCAGTCGGTGCGATAACGGGGAATCACAGCCAAGCGCAACGGGAGCGGACACTTGGTGCCTTTCGGGCAGGTCGGATCCGTTCACTGGTGGCCACCGATGTTGCCGCGCGAGGGCTGGATATTCCCGATGTCGCGCAAGTGATTCATTACGAATTGCCGACCAATCCGAATTCCTATGTGCATCGGGCGGGCCGAACCGGGCGGGCGGAAAAAGAAGGTTCGACGTTGCTGATTCTCTCACAGGCCGAAGAACGGGAGTATCTTCGCATGGTGCGTCAGTTGAGAATCGAGACGAAAAAACTTCCGATTCCGACCTTCGCCACGCTGCCTCCGGCGGCGGTTACGCCGACGGATGACCACCAAGTTCGCCGTCCAAGACCTCAACGAAATGTTGATGCGGCCGCTCACAGATTCCGTGAGAGCGGCAATGGCGGGTCCTTTCAACGGCACGGTGTTTCGACTGGCGGACCAAGACGCTTCGGGCGTTGATTGCCGACCCCCCAGCCTCCTCGCACCCCATACCTCACGACCGGCCTTCGAAGGCCGGTCGTGAGGCCTTGTGCTTAGAGTGAAGCGGCTTATTCCGACATGATAGAGTAACGGCCGAAAGGTCGTCTCATGACACAGTTCCAACTCGAAGCCCCGTTCAAACCCTGCGGGGATCAAGATCAGGCCATCGATAAACTGGTGGCCGGCATCGAAGCCGGACGGAAACATCAAACTCTGCTCGGCGTGACCGGCTCGGGCAAGACCTTCACGATGGCCAACGTCATCGCGCGAGTGCAGAAACCCACGCTGGTATTGGTGCACAACAAGACGTTGGCCGGCCAACTCTACCAAGAATTCAAACAGTTCTTCCCCCATAACGCCGTCGAATATTTCATCAGCTACTACGATTACTACCAGCCGGAAGCCTACATCCCGCAGACCGATACGTACATTGCCAAGGATTCGTCGATCAACGATGCCATCGATCAAATGCGCCATGCTGCGACAACATCGCTCTTGCAGCGCAACGATGTCCTGATCGTCTCATCGGTGTCCTGCATCTATGGCCTCGGGTCGCCGGAGGTCTATCACGGCATGGTGGTCTATCTGGAAGAAGGCCTGGAGATCCGGCGGGAAAAGATTCTCTCCAAGCTCGTCGAGATTCAATATGCTCGTAATGATCTAGACTTTCATCGCGGCACGTTTCGCGCCCGCGGCGACGTCATCGAGGTCTTCCCCGCCTCGAACGAGGCGATTTCGGTCCGCATCGAACTCTTCGGCGACGTGGTCGATGCGATTCATGAAATCGATCCACTGACGGGCAAATCGATCAGGAAGCTACCGAAGGTTGCAATCTATCCCAACACCCACTACCTGATTGCGCCGGATCGCTATGAGCGAGCGATCACCGGCATCGAAGATGAACTGGAGGAGCGCATAGCCTATTTTAAGAAACAGAATCAGTTGGTGGAGGCCCAGCGCATCGCACAGCGGACGAAGTTCGATCTGGAGATGATTCGTGCGATGGGCTATTGCCACGGGATTGAAAACTACTCGCGCCATCTGAGCGGACGGGCCTCCGGTGAGCCGCCTCCGACGCTGATCGACTACTTTCCCAAAGACTTCCTGCTGGTCGTCGACGAATCTCATGCAACCATTCCGCAGGTGGGGGGGATGTACGAAGGCGACTATTCGCGCAAACGGACGTTGGTGGACTATGGATTTCGTCTCCCGTCGGCCGTTGACAATCGACCCTTGAAGTTTCAGGAGTTCGAGCGATTGCTCAATCAAGTCATTTATGTCTCCGCCACGCCCGGTCCTTACGAGCTGGAGCATGCCGGTGGCGTCGTCATAGAGCAGATCATTCGCCCGACAGGCCTCCTCGATCCTGTTATTGAAGTGCGGCCGGCCAAAGGACAGGTCGATCATTTACTCGGAGAGGTGCGAGCGGAAATTGCCCAGGGAGGACGCATTCTGGTGACGACGCTGACCAAGCGGATGGCCGAAGACCTGAGCGAGTACTACCATGAGCTAGGCATCAAGGTGCGCTACCTCCATTCAGACATCAAGACCTTGGAGCGCGCCGAAATCATTCGCGATCTCCGACTCGGCCGGTTCGACGTACTGGTCGGGATCAATTTGCTGCGCGAGGGGTTGGACCTTCCTGAAGTCAGTCTCGTCGCCATTCTCGACGCCGACAAGGAAGGTTATTTGCGGTCGTATCGATCTCTGATTCAAACAGCTGGCCGGGCTGCGCGCAATGTCCGAGGCCGAGTGCTGTTGTATGGTGACGTGATGACGGATTCGATGAAGCAGGCGGTTGCGGAGACCAGCCGCCGTCGAAACCGTCAGGCGGAGTTCAACGAACGACACGGCATTGTACCGACGAGCATCAAGAAAGATGTTCCGCTGTTGGACTATGCCGAGGCCTATGTGGAACCGGAACAGTTGGCGCTGGCTGCAGAATTGCCGGCGGACTACGGAAAAGACGAGGCGACCGAACAGCTGATCCACCGGCTGGAGATTGAAATGAAGGCGGCGGCGAAGGAGTTAGAGTTTGAACGGGCTGCCGCGTTGCGAAACCGCATCCGGGCGCTCAAGTTGCGTGAACTCGAGTTGAAGCCGGGAGGCTAGCCCGCTGTAGTTATGGCGTGTCTTGGTGCCGAGTCTGGACGGGGGGAGATCAATGATTTGTTTCAAGGTCTACTAGACGTTTTTGTAGAGGTAGACGCCTAGGAACATTCCGAGGATACTCAGCAGGCTGATTTTCAGGCTGAAGCCCAGCGTCAGCTTGAGGAGAACCAAGTCGACTGTCAACGGAGGACTGATGCCAGGGGTGAAGTTCGTGGCAAACACAGTCTGAATTGTCCCTTGCGGGGCCATGACCCGGAGGATTTCTCCCAAGATGCCGCCCAGCAACCCGCCGATGAGCAGGAATATCAGGAGCAACCAGGGAGATTTTCTCACAAAACCGGTCTCCTAACCCATTGAGCAAATTCAACGAATCCTCGGTACGACCATAGCGAATGGTCTGCAACCTGTCAACCTGAATACGACTCCGCTCTCCCTTGACTTCTCATGGGTCCTCCTTTAGACTGCGCGGTGCTCTTTTGCTAGATTTTTCGAGGCGATCGGAGATCTGGGGCTAATGCTTCGATTGCCTTTTTCTTTGGTGCGCGATGCTGGATCAACTGAGCGAAAAATTCGAACAGATTCTCAAAAAGCTTCGCGGAACCGGTGTACTCACCGAAGAGAACATCGCAGAAGCCTTGAAAGAAGTGCGTCTCGCTCTTCTGGAAGCCGACGTCAATTTCAAAATCGTCAAAGAGTTTATCGAGCGTGTCCGTGAGAAGGCGGTAGGACAGGAAGTCCTTCAAAGCCTGACTCCCGGTCACCAGGTCGTCAAAATCGTCTGGGACGAACTGCGGGCCATGATGGGCACTGAGCGGGCCGGGCTGGCTCTCTCATCGGTGCCCCCCACCGTCGTCATGATGGTCGGCTTGCAAGGTGCGGGAAAGACGACAACTTGTGGCAAACTTGCCAAACTCTTTAAGCAGCAAGGCAAGCGGGTGTTGCTTGTTGCGGCAGATCCTCGCCGCCCTGCAGCAGGCGATCAATTGGCCAGCTTGGGGCGGGACCTCGGGATCGACGTGCACCGGCTGGATCAAGAGGGGGCGTCGAAAGCAGACGTCGTCCGTATTTGCCGGGCTGGTGTGGATCGAGGGCGCGAGCAAGGATTCGATCTAGTGGTGCTCGATACCGGCGGGCGCCTTCACATCGACGACGCGTTGATGGGTGAACTGGTCGCCGTGAAGTCCGCCGTACAACCGCAGGAAGTCCTCTTGGTGGCGGATGCGATGACAGGCCAGGATGCCGTGACCATGGCCAGTCAGTTCGATCAGCGCGTCGGGTTGACCGGAATCATCCTCACCAAGGTGGAGGGCGACGCACGGGGCGGGGCGTTACTTTCCATCAGAGCCGTGACGGGCAAGCCAATTAAGTTTCTTGGCGTTGGTGAAAAGCTCGATGCGCTGGAATTGTTTCATCCGGACCGGATGGCCTCGCGCATTCTGGGGATGGGCGACGTGCTGTCCCTGATCGAGAAGGCGCAAGAGACCTTCACGAGGGAGCAGGCCGAAGAGGCGCAGAAGAAGCTGACCAGCAACACGTTTACGTTAGAGGATTTTCGTGCCCAGTTGGGACAGGTCAACAAGCTAGGGTCGCTGGATCAAATTCTAGGCATGCTGCCGGGCGGCCAAAAACTAAAAGGGGCTATGGACGGGCAGATGCCGGAACGCGAAATGAAGCGCGTGATGGCGATGATCGATTCGATGACGGCGCGCGAACGCCGCGACCACACGGTGATCAACGGCAGCCGCAAGAAACGGATTGCGCGCGGCAGCGGCACAAATGTGGTGGAAGTGAATCGCTTGATCAAGCAGTTTTTGTCGGCGCGGAAGATCGCGAAGGTGATGACGGGAGCGGGAGGGCGCCGACAGCTGGCGCAACTTCTGCGTTCGATGTAATTCAGAATCAGGGACCCCTGACAGGCGCGTCTCGAGAAGGAGGAAGGACAGTGGCCGTTCATTTAAGGTTGACCAGGACAGGGCGACATAAGCGACCGATCTATCGCGTGGTGGCGGCGGATTCCCGCAAGCCGCGTGACGGCCGCTTCTTGGAAATTTTGGGCATCTTTGATCCATTAAAAGAGGCGGGGTTGCCCGAGTTGAAGCAGGAGCGGGTGCTCACGTGGCTTCATCAGGGCGCGCAACCGACTGTGACGGTGAAGACACTCCTCCGGCGTTCGGGAGTGTGGAAGCAGTTCGAGACCGAGAAGGCGGCCAAGAAAAAAAAGGCGTAACTCGTGACCACGGCCCTGGCAGACCTCGTGACCATCGGCAAGATCGAACGGCCCTTCGGCGTGAAGGGCGCGGTCAAAGTACGGTCATTGAGCGATGTGCCGGGCCGGTTCGAGCACTTGAACGCCGTGAGCGTGATGGATGCGCGTGGACAGACGGTCGACCGAACCGTCACGCATGTGCGCCGGGCCGGCCCCGCCTACATCATGCAATTCGAAGGGATTACGACGCCTGAGGAAGCCGGTACGTTGCGCGGTGCCTTGATCCAGGTCGCTCGTTGTGATCCGTCGGCTCGCCAGGGAGATGCGCTGTACGAATGCGATCTCATCGGCATGACGGTGGTAGACGAAGCAGGCCATGATCTTGGGCTGGTCGAAACGATCTGGGAATTGCCGGGCCATCAGGTCTTCGTCGTGAAGCAGGGAAATCAAGAAGTTCTGATTCCTGCGGCCAAGGATTTTGTGACGGCAGTGGATCTGGCTCAAAAGCGGATGACGGTACGGTCGGTTGGAGGGTTGATCGAGGCTTCGCATGCGTTGTGACGTCATTACCTTGTTTCCTGAGATGGTGACGCCGGTGCTGGGGAGCAGTATGCTCAAAAGGGCGCAGGAAAAAGGCCTGCTCGAGGTGCAAGTGCACAATTTGCGCGACTACACATCGGATAGGCATAAAGTCGCCGACGATGTGCCCTATGGCGGCGGGGCCGGTATGGTCATGAAGGCTGAGCCGATCTTGCGGGCGGTCGAGCAGATTCGTGAGCAGTGCGAACAACGCGGTGAGCCCATACGGCTCCTGCTTCCCTCCCCGCAGGGGCGCCCGTTCACGCAAGCCTATGCGCACGATTTGGCGGCCGACCAGCGCCGTCTGGTCATTCTTTGCGGTCACTATGAAGGCATTGACGAGCGGGTGCGTATCGCACTTCAGCCGGAAGAAATTTCGGTGGGCGACTATGTGCTAACCGGAGGAGAATTACCCGCGCTGATTCTGATCGATGCGGCGGCGCGGTTAGTTCCAGGTGTCTTGGGCGATCCTGAATCGATCGTCGAAGAGTCCTTCGCGGATGCCTTGCTGGAGTATCCGCATTACACCAGGCCGGCGGACGTTCGGGGCATGACAGTGCCGGAGGTATTGCTCTCCGGCCACCACGAGGCAATTCGACTCTGGCGCCGGAAGGAAGCATTGCGGGCGACTTATGAGAAGCGGCCTGATCTATTGAAGGTGAAGGATCGGCAGTTCACCATGGAAGATCGACAATTGTTGGATGAGATAATTCGCGAAGGCGTGCCGGGCACGCCGGTTCGATGCGGGGAGGAGGGGTGAAGTCATGAATCAGTTAGAGCGGGTCCAGCGGTCGTTGCAGAAGAAGTCGGTTCCTCACTTTGAGATCGGGGACACGGTGCGTGTCCACGTCAAGGTGGTGGAAGGGGAAAAAGAACGTATCCAGGTCTACGAAGGGGCCGTTATCGCCCGCAAAGGCAGCCTCAATACGGAGATGTTCACCGTGCGCAAGGTGTCCTATGGCGTCGGCGTTGAGCGGATTTTTCCCGTACATTCGCCGATTGTGACGAAAATCGATGTGGTACGCCAAGGGAAAGTGCGGCGCGCCAAGCTCTACTACTTGCGTGGGAAGAAGGGCAAGTTCTCCAGGGTCGAAGATCGGGAGTTCGTGGGAGAGGCCAAAGCACAACAGGGTTCCGCTCGCACGGCCGGATCGCTGGAAGAGCCGGTCGAAGCGGCCGCGGGAAAATCCTAGCCATTATCGTCCGTTCAGTCAACCACGAGGGGCACGTGTGACGGCACGCATCAGCTTCGTGGGACCCACCGACGAATTTGAATTGGAAGCCAGGCGGTGCGGCTATCGCCGGATCGCCGGGCTCGATGAAGCCGGCCGGGGTCCGCTGGCAGGTCCCGTCGTGGCGTCGGCCGTCGTGCTGCCGACCCGCTGCCGTCTCCTCGGTTGCGACGATTCCAAACAGCTCTCAGAATCCGAGCGGGAACGGCTTTACCACGTCATTATCAAACGCGCCGTCGGCATCGGTATCGGATCCGCGACGGAGCAAGAAATCGACCGGCTGAACATCCTGGAAGCCACGCGACTCGCCATGCATCGGGCCGTTGCGGGTCTCTTACCTCAACCGGATTGTCTCCTCATTGATGCGATCTCGCTGCTTGGTTGTGCCATTCCGATCCGTTCCATTATCAAAGGCGATGCGCTGTGCCTGTCGGTCGCCGCTGCGTCGATCGTGGCGAAGGTCACGCGGGATCGTCTGATGGCTGAATATCACCGGCTTTATCCGCATTACAACTTTCTCTCGCATAAAGGTTATTCGACGGAAGAGCACTTACAGCAGCTCGCGACGCACGGACCCTGTCCGATTCATCGCAAGACTTTTGAGCCGGTGGCACAGACCATTGCGCAGTTTCGCGATCCGCAACGGGCGGCTTCTCCGCGGCAGGAATTGCGGCGGACAATAGCGTGACATTCCTTGACCCCAGACGGCTCTTTGGGCAAGAAGGAGAGGCAACGGCCGAGCGCTACTTGCGCCGGAAAGGCTATCGGATCGTCGCGAAAAACCTCCGCACCTCGCTGGGCGAATTGGATATCATTGCCGAAGACGGATCGGTGCTGGTGTTCGTCGAGGTGAAGGCCCGGCGGACCGAAGATTTCGGCGGAGCGGTTCATGCCGTACATCGGCAGAAGCAGGACAAATTGATCCGCCTGGCGGCCCAGTACCTGGCTCGGCACCATTTGGCCGACCGGCCGTGCAGATTCGATGTCGTGTTGCTCCAGGGAATGGACGAGGCGGCTCCGCAGATCGAGCATATTCAAAACGCCTTCGATATCTCCGGAGACGATCTTCGCTGGTAATACCGATGATTCAGCTGATCCATGTCACCAAACAGTATGACCGGCGTCTCGCGTTGTCGGACGTCAACCTCGAAATCGAAAAGGGCGAATTTGTGTTGTTGATGGGGCCGAGCGGGGCGGGCAAGTCGACGTTGCTGCGAATGCTGATCGGTGCCGAACGGCCTGACGATGGCCAGGTGTTCGTCAATGCAAAGAATGTGACGACGCTCAAGGCGTCGGAGATTCCATATCTTCGACGTAAGGTCGGGACAGTTTTCCAGGATTTCCGATTGCTGGAGAAGAAATCCGTATTTGAGAACGTAGCGCTGCCCCTGGTCGTACAGGGCGTCTCTCAAGGCGACATCAAACGCAAGGTCACGGAGGCCTTGCGGGCGGTCGGAGTGGAGCACAAGCGCGATCAGCTGCCCATGAGCCTCTCGACCGGTGAGCAGCAGCGAGTGTGCATCGCGCGGGCCATCGTCAACGGTCCGGTTGTCCTGTTGGCTGACGAGCCGACCGGCAATTTGGATCCGGCGTTGACGGGAGAAATCATCGAGCTGTTCAAGCTGATCAATGCCCGCGGGACGACCGTCGTCGTGGCGACGCACGATCCGTCGGTCATGGCGCAGGTGAATCGACGGGTCGTCACGCTGGTTCAGGGAGCGTTGATGCCGGCAGAACGAGTGGGCGTATGAGAACGATCTTCTATCTACTCAGGGAGGCCTGGGCCAACATCTCGACGAATCGCACGACGACGATGGTAGCGATTCTCACCACCGCGTTCACGCTGGCCTGCGTCGGCATTTTCCTGCTGCTGTATGTGAATCTGCGCGCAGCGGCCGGCTGGCTCCAAGACGATATCAAGATTATGGTGTACCTGGACGATCGAGCCGCTGCCGCTACGGTTGCCGAGGTCGAGCAGCAGTTGCGCAGCGACCGTGCGGTGTCCGCCCTCCACTTTGTCTCCAAGGAGCAGGCCCTGGGGGAATTCAAAGCGCAATTCCCCTCGGATTCGCATTTGTTGGAAGGGCTCGGGCAAAATCCCTTGCCCGCCTCCTTCGTCGTCACGCTGAGCCCTCCATTCCGTTCGCCGGTGGCGATTAAGCGCTGGGCGGAACGCATCGGCGGTTTCGCCGGTGTGGCCAAAGTGGATTATAATCAGGACTGGATCGACGCCCTCTCGACCGTAATTCGATCCATCGAGATGGTGGCGATCGGTATCGGGCTCATTCTATCGGCGGCGGCCGTGACGATTATCGCCAACACCATCAGACTCACATTGTTCGCGCGCCGAGATGAAATCGCCATTTTGCAGTTGATCGGCGCGACCAAGACATTTATCCGTATTCCCTATCTGTTGGAGGGCGCGGTTCTCGGAGGGTTGGGAAGCGCGATCTCGCTGTTCATGCTCAAGACGCTGTACGAATTGTTCCGTCAACAGATGCGGACGACCGGGCGATTGAGCGGATTGGATCAGCTCATGATGTTTTTCCCCCTGTCGATCTGTCTGATGCTCGTGGCGGTCGGCATCATACTCGGTTGTGCAGCCAGCTTCGTCTCGCTGCGGCGATTTGACGAGGCCAAGGTATGAGGCCGCGCATAGCATCGTGGATAGGAATGGCAGCGTGCGTTCTTCTGGGGCTCTGGATGACGACCGCTGTATGGGCTGATTCCATCAACGAAAAGATCGACAAGGAGCGGAAAGTCCTTGAACAGCTGAAAGACCAGATCGAAGAAAAGCGCCGGCAGGCTGACGAAGCGGACAAAAAACGGGAATCCATTCTCCAGGGGATTCAGACGTTGGACGAACGGCACATGCGCTATCGACAGTCTCATCAGGAAATTACCAGAAAACTGCGGAAGAAGGATCAGGAGATCAACGCGATCAACTTGCAAATTGCGCGACTGCGCGAAGGGATCCAGGAACGCCAGGAAGCCATCTTGGCGCGTCTGCGCGTGCAATATATGGAGGGACGGTTCGGACATTGGAAACCCTTGTTGGCGTCGAATTCGTATGGAGACTTTCAGCGCCGGCTGCATTACCTTTCGGCCGTCTCGGAGCGGGACTATAGCCTCGTCGAGACCTTCAAGAGCGACATTGCCAACATGCAGGCAGCCGAGCAGCAGCGGGAGGAAGCCCGTATCGGGATGGTGGCCTATAAGCGCAGCACGGAGAGGCAGCTGAACGAGATCAACGGGGTGAAGAAAGAAAAGAAGGCCTATCTGACCAAATTAACACATGAAAAGGAGTCCTACGAGCGGGCCTTACAGGAGCTGGAACGCTCCGCCTCCCGCATTGACAGCCTTCTGCGTGAGTTGGAAAACCGCCGTCGGGCTCTAGCCGCCAAGCCTCCGCCAGGCACATTGGCTCCGCGCGGGGTGAAGGGAGGGCTGCCCTGGCCTGCGGAGGGCAATGTGATGACGTACTTCGGTCGTCAGAAGCATCCGACGTTCAACACGTATGTACAGCGGAAGGGAATCGAGATCCGGACGACCGAGGGAAGCACCATCCACGCTGTCATGCCGGGTACGGTCGTCTATGCGGACTGGTTGAAAGGCTACGGACTCGTTATAATCCTTGATCATGCCAACGGCTTCTTCTCCCTCTATGCTCATGCCTCAAAGATCCTCACGTCGGTGGGGACGCAAGTCGGGTCGGGGCAGACCATCGGAGAAACGGGTGACACGGGCATGACGGGGGAAAATACTTTATACTTCGAGCTGCGTGAAGGGGCGGAACCGGTCGACCCCCTGCAATGGCTTGCGAGACGATAGCAACAGAGAGGCGAAAGGAACGCACATGATGGAACACAACCAGCGACGGCGATTTTGGATGTTGGGTCCTATGGTCGTGGTGGCCTTGCTGTCTGGCGTCTTGATCGGCAAGGGATGGGAACGGACCGGCCATGCGACCGAGAGCTACGAGGAACTGAGGACCTTTTCCGAAGTCCTGACCCAAGTCCAGAAAAATTATGTCGATGAGACCAAGGTCAAGGATCTTGTCCAGGGGGCGATCAGGGGGATGTTGTCGACGCTCGATCCACACTCGGCGTACATGACGCCTGAAATGTATAAAGAGATGCAGGTCGAGACGAAGGGAGAATTCGGCGGGGTCGGGATTCAGATCGGTGTCAAGGAGAACCGCTTGGCCGTGATTGCGCCAATCGATGGGACGCCGGCGCAACGGGCCGGTATCAAAGCCGGCGACTACATCACGAAAGTCAACGAGGAATCCACGAAAGACCTCACGCTCATGGATGCCGTGCAGAAAATGCGGGGTCCGAAGGGCACGAAGGTCAACCTGACGATTCAGCGGGACGGCGCCAACGATCCGCTCCAGTTCACGCTGGTTCGGGATACCATCAAAATCGAAAGTGTCAAATCCAAGGTGCTGGACAATATCGGCTACGTAAAATTAACCCAATTTCAAGAGGCGACCGGCCGTGACTTGGGAAGAGTGCTGAAGCAGTTCAAGGATCAGAAGGTCCAATCCACGATCCTTGACCTGCGCAACAACCCCGGCGGTCTCTTGACGGCCGCAGTCGAAGTGTCCGAACAGTTCCTGCCCAACGGCAAGCTCGTCGTGTATACGAAAGGCCGTGAGAGCAAAAAGGACGAGTGGTTTGCCAAAGGCAAAGATCAGATGGACGACTCGCCCATGATCATCCTTGTCAATGAAGGGTCGGCCAGCGCGTCAGAAATCGTGGCGGGTGCCTTACAGGATTATGGGCGGGCCGTGATCGTCGGGACCACCTCGTTCGGGAAAGGGTCTGTGCAGACCATTCTACCGCTCGGCGACGGTTCGGGATTGCGGCTCACGACAGCCAAGTATTACACGCCGAAAGGCCGGTCAATCCAATCGACGGGCATCACGCCTGACATCGTCGTCAAGCCTCAGCCGCCGACCACAGTCGCGAAGGCCGATGGAAAACCGGGAGAAAAGGACCAGGACGGCAAGACCGCCAAGTCTCCCATCACCGCTGCGCCGGGCAAAGAACAGTCGTCCGCCAACGGCAAGGCACACGAAGAGGGAGTGCAAAAGAACGGGGCTGCGCCGTCGACTCCTTCCCTCGATCTATCCAGTGAACCCTCGCTGGAGCAGGATGTTCAATTGCAAAAGGCGGTGGAGCTTCTCAAGACCTGGAAGATCTTTAAGGAACTCCGTCCTTCTTAATGGTGGGCTTGGCGACGAAGGTTTTCGATGGCTTGGAGCAGGGCCTCTTCGGAGCCTGAGAATCCCGGAATTGTGCGAAGCATGTGAGAGCGTACGAGTTGCTCCAGATCGGCGAGCGTGGCGATATTCAGTCGACTATAAAGGTACGCCACGAGGGATTCAGATAGGCCGGGCAATTGAACCCAGTTTTTTACTTGGTCCGGCAGAGGGGTCTTCAGAGTTTCGAGAATTTGGATTTTTCCCGTCCTCAAGAACTCTTCGATCTTCTCGGCTAAATCTTTGCCGACCCCCTCGATGTCTTCCAGGGCTTTTCGTTTGGCTATCTCGGCCACATCTTCCTCCAGCGCCAACAACGAGTCGGCCCCTCGGCGGTAGGCCCGCACTCGATAGGGATTGGCCCGTTGGGTGGCCAATAATTCCGCAATGGATCGAAAGAGCGCGGCGATCTGTTGATTATGCTGAGGCGCAGTCATATGGAGAGCCTCATTGTGCCGGGTCCATTGGACAAGAGGCAAGGTATTGCCCGCATGGCTTTATTGACAATGGGAATTGGGGTTCCCTAGGATGATGCATGACGGCGAATGCCATGCAAATTCAGGTGAACGGCGAGCGGCGCGCTTGCCGATCCGGTTCCACGGTTGGTGATCTGTTGCGCGAACTGGAAATCAACACGGAGCGGGTAGCGGTGGAGTTGAACTTGGAAATTCTTGAGCGCGAGGAGTTTGAGCTTCGTGGTCTCAAAGAAGGGGACCGGATCGAGATCTTGAGCTTCATCGGCGGCGGAGCGCCGACAATCCTCGGCGGGACGAGAAAGGCCTAAACCCATGCAAGATGATCGATTAGTGATTGCCGGCCGGGAATTCAAATCCCGGCTGTGGGTAGGCACCGGCAAATACAAGGACTTCGCGGAGACGAGGAAAGCCATCGAAGTGTCCGGTGCCGATGTCGTCACGGTTGCCGTACGCCGCGTGAACATTACCGATCGGTCCAAAGAAAATCTGCTCGACTACATCGATCCCAAGAAATACACCATTCTGCCCAATACGGCCGGTTGCTACACGGTGGAGGATGCGGTCCGGTATGCGCGGTTGGCGAGAGCGGCCGGCGTGTCCGATCTCGTGAAGTTGGAGGTGCTCGGCGACGAAAAGACGCTGTTCCCCGACACGGCCGGCTTGATCGAAGCGGCAAAGATCTTAATAAAGGAGGGATTCATCGTCCTTCCCTATACGAACGATGATCCAATCGTCGCGAAGAAGCTTGTCGATATCGGTTGCCCCGCTGTCATGCCGCTGGCAGCGCCGATCGGGTCAGGTCTCGGCATTCGCAATCCCTACAATCTGAAGATCATCATGGAACAGGTGAAAGTGCCCATCATCGTGGATGCCGGCGTGGGGACTGCCTCCGATGCCGCGCTCGCCATGGAATACGGGGCCGATGCGGTGCTGATGAACACGGCCATCGCCGGCGCACAAGATCCCATTGCCATGGCGGAAGCCATGAAGTATGCGGTGCACGCGGGACGGCTCGCCTACAAAGCCGGACGAATTCCTCGAAAGTTATATGCGACGGCCAGCAGCCCTATTGAAGGGATGTTGTAGCAGGATGCTGAAAACGTGCGCCTCTTTCTCACCCGCTCACCCTGCCGCGCCGAGACGCGCCCTTGACCCAGGTGTTCTCGCATCGCTCAGGGGCTCTCACGTTCTTCATGCCTTCGCTTGAGTCTCGTGTACTCCTCGTTACGGATCGTCATCAGACAAACGGACGTCCGCTTGTTTCGATTCTGCAAAGGGTCTTGGCCGTTGGAATTTCCGCTATCCAGCTCAGAGAGCGCGACCTTTCTGCGAAGGACCTCCTCGCGCTTGCGCGCGCCGTGCAGACATTCACCACACAACGTGGCAGCCAACTCCTGGTGAACGACCGCATCGACGTGGCGCTCACGCTCGATGGGGTCGGCGTCCATCTGCGCAGCAACAGTTTGCCGGCGGCTGTGGCCCGTCGACTGCTCGGACCGCAACGTCTGCTTGGTGTCTCCGCCCATTCGATGGACGAGGCCGTGCGAGCAGAAGCGAACGGGGCCGATTATGTGGTGCTCGGTCCCGTGTACGAAACGCCATCGAAACAAGCCTTTGGTCCTCCGCTGGGTCTTTCGAAATTAGAAGCTGTCTGTCAAGTCGTGCGGGTGCCGATCATCGGCATCGGCGGCGTGACTGTCGATCGTGCACGCGATGTCCGCCGCGCCGGTGCCTTCGGTGTCGCCGTGATCACCGCCATACTCAGCGCAGAAGACGTTGAAGCTGCGACGCGTGCATTGCTCGACGCAGTGGCGTCGGTTTCGTGATCTTGTCATGTGCACGAATCGTACGTGCGGGAATCGGTCATGCAGTTGACCATGAAAATAGCGAGTGTTAGAATCCGATCAGACTTGGACGGTTGCCTGTCACAGGTGGTCGATGGCTGATCCGAAAGGAAGTCCGAGCCGGCTCCGGTCCCTCCGAGATTCCGTGAAGCACATCACGAAGCGGTTGTCTGAAGGAGAGGCGGACGTGATTCATCGCAACGACGAACAAGCCCGAGAGATCGAAAAGCTCCGCGTGCAAATTCAGTCGATGGAAGAAGAAATCCGTCGGCTGTACCAATCCCGCTACCAGCTCGACCAAACGACGAAGCAAAACGAAAAACTCGTCACGACCCTGCAAGAAGCCAAGGCGCAGATCGAGGCGCTGCGTGCCGAGGTCGAAAAACTGACCGCTCCGCCTTCCACCTACGCCATTTTTTCCAGCCTGAATCAGGACGGCACCGGCAACGTCTACGTCTCCGGACGCAAGATGAAGGTGAGCTTGCATCCGTCGATTCAGAGTAAAGGGTTGCGTAAAGGCCAGGAAGTCATCCTCAACGAAGCCTTGAATGTGATCGAGGCCCGTGGCTTCGACGTGCAGGGTGAAGTGGTTCGATTGAAGGATATGCTTGAAGGCAACCGGGCATTGGTCACGCTGCACTTCGACGAAGAAAAAGTGGCCGAATTGGGCGATCCGCTGCTGGCCGAGCGTCTCAGCGTCGGCGATCATCTGCTCTTTGATCCACGCTCCGGCTGCGTGATCGAGAAGTTACCGAAGTCCGAAGCCGAAGAATTGGTCTTGGAAGAAGTACCGGACGTGGATTATGCCCATATCGGCGGGCTCCAGCATGAGCTGGAGCAAGTGCGTGATGCGGTGGAACTGCCGTTCCTCCATCCTCACTTGTTTGCAGAATATCAACTCAGCGCGCCAAAAGGCGTGTTGCTTTACGGACCGCCCGGCTGCGGCAAAACCTTGATCGCCAAGGCAGTGGCGAACTCCATCGCCAAGAAGCTCGGGCATTTGACCGGCAAGGAAGTGCGGAGTTATTTCCTGCATGTGAAGGGGCCTGAGCTGCTCAATAAGTATGTCGGAGAATCCGAGCGCCAGGTCCGCGAGGTCTTCAAGAAGGCCAAAGAGCGGGCGGCGGACGGCAATCCGGTCATTGTGTTCTTCGACGAAATGGATGCACTGTTCCGCACGCGCGGGACCGGCATCTCTTCGGATATCGAATCCACGATCGTCCCGCAGTTTCTTTCCGAGATCGACGGCGTCGAACGGTTGCGCAACGTCATCGTCATCGGGGCGAGCAACCGTCAGGATTTGATCGATCCGGCGGTCTTGCGGGCCGGCCGTTTGGATGTGAAGGTGAAAGTCGGCCGTCCCGATGCTGTGGCCGCCCAGGACATTTTCTCGAAATACGTCGGGACTGATCTGCCGTTCGACGAGGAAGAATTGAAGCGCCACGGCGGGAATGTCAAGGCGCTGGTCGAGCATGTGACCGACGTGACCGTCGGAGCCATGTACGCCACCTCCGAAGAGAACAAATTTATCGAAGTCACCTATGCAAACGGCGAGAAGGAAATCCTGTACTTCAAGGATTTCGCGAGCGGCGCATTGATCGAAGGCATCGTTTCGCGCGCGAAAAAATATGCCGTGAAGCGTGCCATCGCACAAGAAGGCCGCGGTCTCCGCTCCGAGGATCTGATCCGGGCGATTCGGGAAGAGTTCAAAGAGCACGAAGATCTGCCCAATACGACCAACCCCGATGACTGGGCCAAAGTCGCCGGTAAAAAAGGCGAGAAGATCGTGCACATCCGGACGATCAGCGGCGGACCAGCCGAGTCGCGTCAGATCGAAACCATCACGACCGGCCACTATCTTTAAGACCTAACTCCATGCGGGACTCCACACCCCTGACGACTCCTCGCGTGATGGGAACGGAGACGGAATTCGGGATCGCCTCCCGAGATCCCTCCGTGGTCGACCCGATCTCCAATTCGTTGGCCGTGATCGGGCATTACCCCGGCATTTCGGTCCCGCACGCCGTGTGGGACTATGAAAACGAGAATCCGCTGCTCGACGCCCGCGGATTCGAGGTCGAGGGCGAGCGAGAACGGCCGAATCCCGACTACAATCGCCAGCTGAATAAAGTGCTCGCCAACGGCGGCCGCCTCTATGTGGATGGCGCCCATCCGGAATACTCCACGCCGGAATGCACCAATCCCCGTGAAATCGTCGCCTTTGAGCGCATCAGCGAGCGGATCCTTGCCCAATGCCTTGACGACATGACACGCGTCAGAGGCCGGGAACAATTCGTGCTGTACAAGAATAATTCCGACGGCAAGGGCAACAGTTACGGCTACCACGAGAATTACATACTGTCCCGGTCGATCCCGTTCGAGCGGATCGTGAAAATGCTGGCCCCGTTCTTTGTCACCAGGCTCGTCTACGCCGGTGCCGGAAAAGTCGGTGCGGAGAATCAGACCAGCCCGACGGAGTTCCAGATTTCGCAGCGGGCGGACTTCTTCGAATGCCTGGTCGATCTCAATACCATGGTAAAACGTCCCATCGTCAATTCGCGCGACGAGCCGCATGCCGACTACGGCAAATATCGCCGGCTTCACGTCATCGTCGGGGATGCGAATATGGCGGAGCTGTCGACGTACTTGAAAGTGGGAACCCTGGCGATCGTTTTGGATCTCATCGAGGCTGGTGTCGAAGTCCCCCAGATTGAACTGGAGGATCCCGTTCTCGGTATCAAGCAAGTTTCGCGGGATTTGACGATGAAAGGCACACTGAAGCTCACGGGCGGCCGATCCACGACTGCAATAGAAATTCAACGTGCCTATCTCAAAGCGGCCATGGATTTCTACGCCTGTCATGAATTGGATCAAATCACGAAAGATGTATTGGTTCGTTGGGAAGACGTGCTCGACAAGTTGGAGCGGGACCCTCGTTTGTTGGCGCAGGAGCTGGATTGGGCGGCGAAGCGCCACATGATAGAATCATACTTAGAACGCAAAGGCTGTGGATGGAACGACCCGCGGGTGCGTCTAATGGATTTGCAATACCACGACATCCGACCGGACAAGGGACTGTACTATACCTTGGAGCGAAGCCATCTCATCGAGCGAATCGTGCAAGACGTCGAGGTGACCAGAGCCGAGTTTACGCCGCCCCCTGGTACACGTGCCTACTTCCGTGGACGTTGTATCGGAAAATTCTCGCAATCGATCTACGGCGCAAGCTGGACGTCGGTGTTGTTCGACATCGGCAATACCACGATTAAGAAGGTGCCATTGATGGACCCATTACGCGGGACTGAATCGCTCACGGCCGAGTTGCTCGACCAATCGGAGACGGCAGAGGCGTTGCTGGCCAAATTGAAGGCATAATGAAGCTTCCCTTCCTTCCTAATCACGACGACGCGAGTTTCTTTGATTTCTTGACCAGGCAGCATCCGGAGCTGACACCCGGCGGACGCCGGTGGGCTGAGCCTCAATCCGCTTTGACCGAGCCATTGCGGTACGGCAGTCCAGCGATGATACCGGTCCCCCAGGCAACCACAGTGTTGGCGATCAGATATCAGCAAGGCGTCGTCATTGCCGGAGATCGACGCGCGACAGAGGGGTTTCAGATCGCCGAACGCCGGATCGAGAAGGTCTTTAAGATCGACGAGTATTCGGCCATGGCGATTGCCGGTGCGGCGGGTCCCTGCATTGAAATGGCGAAGCTGTTTCAAACCGAACTCGAACATTATGAAAAGCTGGAAGGGATGCAACTGTCCTGTGAGGGGAAGGCTAACAAACTCGGCCAAATGGTAAAAGCGAACCTGCCCATGGTATTCCAAGGGCTGGTCGTTATGCCGCTTTACGTCGGATACGACCTCAAACGGACGGAAGGGCGCATCTTCAAATACGACCTGGCCGGCGGCCGCTACGAAGAGTCGGATTATCATGCGATCGGTTCAGGTGGAAAAGATGCACGCAATACGATGCGGGAACACTTCAAGAAAGGGATGGCCGAAACGGATGCCCTGAAATTGGCCCTTCTGGCCCTCTACAACGCCGCGGACGACGATGTCGGAACGGGTGGACCTGATTTGATCCGAGGAATCTATCCCACCGCGAAGGTCGTCGATGCGAGAGGCATTACCGACGTGTCCGAGCCACAGATTCGAGGCGTCTACGACGAGATGATCGCGACCCGCAGTTCGAAGGAGAGATAAGCATGCCGATGCCCTATTACGTCTCGCCTGAGCAGATGATGCAGGACAAGGCGGAGTATGCCAAGAAGGGCATCGCCAAGGGTCGCTCCATCATTGCCATGGAATATGTGAACGGCATTCTGCTGGCTGCGGAGAACCCGAGCGCCTCGCTGCACAAGATTTCGGAGATCTACGACAGCATCGCCTTTGCCGGCGCCGGCAAATACAGCGAGTTTGAAAACCTTCGTAAGGCCGGCATCAGACACGCGGACCTCAAGGGATTCATGTACAGCAGGGAAGACGTGACCGCCCGCTCATTGGCCAACGGCTATTCTCAAAGCTTGGGTACCATCTTCAGCCAGGAGATGAAGCCGCTCGAAGTCGAGATCCTGGTCGTCCAGATCGGACACAACGGCCACAGCAACGAAATGTACAGAATTTCCTTCGATGGGAGTATTATCGATGAAAGACAATTTGCGGTCATCGGCGGCAAGTCGGAGGCGGTGCAAAACGCACTGAAGGAAAAGGTGCCGGCCGAGCCGCCGGATTTGAAAACCGCGCTGAGTCTCTGTATCAGTGCCCTTGAACAGACTGGGAACCAAAAGCTTTCGCTTGAGAGCCTGGAAGTGGCGGTGCTCGATCGCACCAGGGACAACCGGAAGTTCCGCCGGTATACCTCTACCGAAACCAAGCAGCTGTTAGCATAATCCATCTTCGTTTTGACGGATCGTTCCCTTCTGTTGAAGAAGGGCGGTATGCCGTGTATTCTGTCTTCAGCCACCTATGCTTAACCCTGGTCCTATGAAGCAGCGGATTTTCGGCCTGGAGAACGAGTATGGCCTTATCTTCTCTCCGAACGGGCGAATTTATCTGCCGATGGAGAAGGTGCTGGGGTATATCTTTGAAGGGCTCATCCCGAACAGTTGGCCCTCGAACGCGTTCTTGGTGAACGGTGCGCGGTTCTATCAGGACACCGGTTGCCACCCGGAATATTCCACTCCCGAATGCGACAACATTCTCGATCTGGTCGTCCACGACAAGGCCGGTGAGCGCCTGCTCGAAGCCTGTTTGCCGGCCGCTGAAGAACGGCTGCGGGAAGAGGGGCTGTCCGGAGAAATTTATATTTTTAAAAACAACACGGATTCGCTCGGCAATACCTATGGATGCCATGAGAACTTTCTGATGCGCCGCGACGTCGATTTTTGGAAGGTGACGGAACAACTCATCCCCTTCTTCGTGACGAGGCAGGTATACAGCGGGGCCGGGAAGGTACTGAAGGTCTCCGGTAAGCCGCAGTTTTTTATCTCACAGCGCGCTCAGCACATTCACGAAAAGACTTCGTCATCGACTACCTCTTCACGCAGCATCATTAATACGCGCGACGAGCCCCACGCAGACGCCGAACGTTACCGGCGGTTGCACATCATCGTCGGGGATTCCAACATGTCGGAACTGGTCACCTATCTCAAGGTCGGAACTGCGACGCTTGTGCTCTCGATGATCGAGGAGGGCTATTCCGTACACGGCATGGAGCTTGAGGATCCGGTCAAGGCGATCCGGGAAATTTCACGGGATCCGACGGTGAAGCGAAAGATTAAGCTTGACGATGGCCGGCAGATGACGGCGGTCGAAATTCAACGTGTCTATCTCGAACGGGCGCACGAATACCTGACGCAGCAGGACCACGATCCAATCCTGGACAATGTCTGGAAGCGATGGGCGGCGATCCTCGACAAGTTGGAAGAGGATCCGATGCAGTTGGTGCGCGAGATCGACTGGGTGACGAAACGGCACTTGATCCAGTCCTACATCGACAAGAAAGGCTGCGGCTGGGACGATCCCCGCGTGTTTCTGCTCGATTTGCAGTTCCATGATGTCAAACGCACGAGAGGACTCTACTATCTCATGGAGTCCCGTGGATTGGTCGAACGGGTCGTCGAGGAAGACGCGGTTCAGCGGGCCATGTCGACGCCGCCGCAGACAACGAGGGCCAAAGTACGGGGCGACTTCATCAGATTTGCCCGTGCGAAAAACCGGTCGTACACGGTGGATTGGACCTATCTGAAGCTGAACGGGTACTGGGAGGAAACGATTCTTTGCATGGATCCGTTCAGCGCGGTCAACCGTCGGGTGGATGAATTGGTGTCTCAAGTCTCTGGATTGCGGTTCTACCGATGATCATCCCCGTGTTGAAACAGGCGCAGTTGCGGATCTCCCGCCTCGACAGGACGTTGATCACTGCGATCGTGCTGCTCACCAGCGTGTTTCCCGTCGAACTGTTTCCGAATGCGCCGCCTGCGCCGAAGGGTATTGACGGACAGTACAGCGGGAAGCAGGGACAGGTGTTGGTCGTGAAGGTTCCCATTGTGGAAGGTGTCACCGAGGTCAGGGGCACGTTCCTGGACCGGACGATTCCATTCTTTCGGGAGATGAGGTCCGGAGAACCAGCCGGCTATCTCGGCTTGGTCGGCATCGATCTGCAGGACGCCCCCGGTACCTATGAACTGGAGGTCGCCGTCAAAAATGGTGAAGCGGTGAAGCACCTCAGCTTCAATGTGTTGGTAACGAAGGAACAGTTCGCCGTCGAGCACTTGAAGCTGCCCAAAGACAAAGTCGATCTGGACGACAAAAACCTGGCACGTTGGAAAATGGAACAAGAACAAGTGCGGCAGGCTCTGGCTGAAAATTCAGCTCTGCGGCTGTGGCACGGTAATTTCGTTGAACCGGTGAACGGCAAGCGTACGGGAGTCTTCGGCAGCGTCAGGATCATGAACGGCCAGCCGAGGAACCCTCACAACGGGGAAGACATCGGGGCGCCGCTAGGGACGGACGTCGCTGTCACGAATGATGGGGTAGTCCGCCTCACCGTCGACCATTTTTTTTCCGGTAGAGGAGTCATTGTCGATCACGGTCTTGGGTTCTACAGCATGTACTTTCACTTGTCCGAGATTCTGGTGAAAGACGGCGATCTGGTGAAGACAGGACAAATCATCGGCAAGGTAGGGGCGACCGGCCGCGCCACGGGTCCGCATCTCCACTGGGGCGTGAAACTCAACGGTGCCCGCGTGAACCCCTACGCACTTCTCGATCTTCCTTTCAAGAACGGCTCTTCTCCCGGCGTGATCGTCATTGCTCCCGCTGCCGAACCTGTTCCAACTCCTCAATCGGTACCGATGAAAGAATAAAGCCTTTCACCTTCCCATTCCACTCAACCCGCCAAGTAATGGCATCAACGCATCTTCGCCTGGACCATTACCGTTCTTCATATCTGTGTCGATATCATCCATCAGCCGATTGGCTTCCGGCCCAAGTGAGCGGATCGTCTGTTCGAGGTGACCCGACAAGAGCTGTTGCTGGATCTGCTCGTCGGTGATGTGCCCTGCCTTGATGTTCTGATCGACGATCTGGGAGAGCTGCTGAAGCTTGCTATAGAGTTCTGGCGGGAGCGAGTTCAAGATTCCGGCAGCACTGCCGGCGGATTGGGCTGAGGCCTGCAATGTGGCAAAGAGGCTCAAGGCTATAAGAAACCAGAACATCCAATATCTCATCCTGACCTCCTTCTTGCGTGAAGCCATAACGATAGTATTGCAGGACTCGATAGGAGTGGACAGAGAATCTCAACTTTTACTTTCGCGGGAAATCAATGATTTCTTTGGTTGTTTTGCAGGAATGCTATGCTGAACCCGAGCTTCAAGGACTGGAGGCACATGGCACAGGCAGTTCTCAGTTCAGAGATCACGATTTACGTTCTGGCAATTCTTGCGCTGTTCGGACTATGGCTATTCCACCAGATGCAAGTCCGGTCCGGAAGGATTCAAGCCGTTGATCTGTTTGATAGGTCCGTCGTCCGTTTCTATGTCTATGCCATTCCTGCCGAGAGTCCCGTATGCGAGGTGTGCGCCCAGGCACAAGGCCGGGTTTTTCTCTCATCTCTGGTGACGAAGAACGGTTTTTGTCCTCTCGACGGGAAGTGCATGGGCTCAGTCCATTGCGAGGGGTTTTTGATCGGATTGTACGGTGGGTGGCTGGAGGCGAGAGAGCTCGTCGCGCGGTTACAGCAAACCTCAAAGAGGCTCGTCATCCGGTTGTCGCATGACGAGCTGTGTGCCGTCGTGAAGGGCGAATGGAACAAAAGTGTCAGCGCTGACACGGATCGAATCAACATACATATGCTCGAGGGACTTTGTTTTGAGAAGATCGATACCAGTCGCGCGATGGCGGGTTATCGATACGTGATCGAACGGGCCAAGGAAGCTCGCCATCTTTCTCTCATCGCCCCAGCGTATTTACGATTGATCGGATTGCTGTTGCGAGTCGGTCCAGAAGATGAGGCGCGTCAAGCCATCGAACAGTTCGAACAACGTTTCTCGACCAACCGGGACTCGGAGACGCTTTCTACCTCCCAGCGAAAGACCTTGGAAGAGATGAAGTCGATGCTGTGGGAGTCCCAATCGTTAAAAGTATCGGCTTAGACGGTCCCGCAAGCGACTCTGCCTCTCATCGGACCACGTCGCTCCCGTCAGCAAGCCCGCAGCAGCCAATGAGCACAACGTAGATTCAGCTCTTAGTAGTTCGATTCGATGCTCGACGGTGTCTTGTTCAGGACTGTGGCGGCGGCGCGGGAGAGAGCGGCATCCTGCCGATGGTCCGACGCATAGATGCGGAATTGGACCAGGCGGGTGGGCAAGAGATCCAGAAATTCTTCGAGCAGTTCGGTTGAGACGCTCTTGGTCCCTGGGTCATACACATAGAGCGGGTTGCCTCGCTGGTCTTTGGGATCGGGACGAGGATCGAGCGGGGCCATGTCGACGCGGAAGTCGATGTTCTGGAGGTTCCCGGGCAGTTCTTTGCGGATTTGCTTTTCAAAGTGTTGGTGGCTGGGGAAATCCATCCCGCGCTCCTGGCCTTTTTCTTTCAGTACGGTGCTATAGGCCATCTTCCATTTCACGTCACGGCCTAGAATTCTACCCCACTCTTCGCCGAGTCGGCGCTCGGCGGCAAGACGTGACTTTTTCCAGCTCCTCACCTGCTCGAGCAACGACCAGTCGGTGAGGGTCAGGTATTCGTCCATCTTCTTACGCGGATCGTACGGGAAAAGCAGCCTCATCGTGTCTCCGAAAATATCCCGCAAATGGATGTCGATCGCTCTTGTCGTCCGGTGGAAGTAAACGTTTGAATAGAGGTACATCCTGGTGTTGAGGAACATTTGCAAGGCTGGAAGCCCTGTCTTGTGAATGGTAAAGCCCTTGTCGGTGATGATGGTGTAGTGAATCAATCTGGTCAGATCGACCGGGCCAACTGCGACGCCGCACATGTAGGAATCGCGCAGCACGTAGTCCAGGTTATCGGCAGTGTAGCTGCCGGCAATGACCGGCTGGAGCATGTTCAGCCAGCGCGGCAAGCGGGAGTTATCCTTGCCTTTTTCTTTGAGGATGATATGCGCGATCTGATCGGGATTCAGCTCTTCACCTTTTGCAAACGGCCCTGAAGGGCTGCGGCGGATCTTTTTGATGATCGAACCCAAATGGTCTCGGATGATGATCTGACCGAGCTTTTCATGACTGGCATCAAGCGCATGCAGGTAGTTGTCATCGAAGAAGTGGCAAAAGGGGCCATGGCCGATGTCGTGCACCAGCGCCGTGACACGGAGAAATTCTTCGACATAGTTGGCCGAGGGGGCGTCCGCCGCGATCTTCTTCAGAAAGGGATAGAGGTGCCTCGCAAAGCGACCGGCCACGTGCATGGTACCGATCGAATGGACGAACCGCGTATGTTCGGCGGATGGATAGACCCAGCGGGCGCTCTGCAGTTGATAGATATTGCGGAGCCGTTGCACCCACGGGGAATCGATTAGGTCTTTTTCCGTGAGCTCGTGGGGTTCTGGCTGGCTGTAGGGGACTGTGAAGGAGACGTACTTGTGAATCGGATCGGCAATCAAGGCCGAACCGTCATAGGGAGCGTTGGGTTGGCGAGTGGGCTCCTGTTGGGCCATGGCGCAACAGCATCTTAGCCCAGCGGATCGGGGGGCGGCAATGG
Organism: uncultured Nitrospira sp.; assembly: GCA_946479785.1. Next base: position 10,881 of record CAMLHQ010000023.1, on the reverse strand, counting down.
CCCGGCATGGCGAGCGGCCGCTTGTTGCCGATGCTTACCGATGACGTAGAGGGCTATCGGGTAGGACACGGCAGCGCTGATCAGGCTCAGCACTATTCCACCAAGCGCGAAGGGGACGGCATAGGGCATGACTTGTTCATAGATGGCGCGAAAGCCGAGGTCGTTCCAATCAAAGGACGGACTGTCGGATTGTCCGAGGATTGCGGCGCCGGTCCAATAGGTAGCTCCAAGGATCGGCACGATGGTCCAGGGATTGTTGATGAGGGCACCGGCGAGCAACGCGACGAAATTCAATCCGAATGCCCATGTGCAGAGGCCTACCAAAATCATATGAAAGCCATAGAGGGGACAGAAGGCGATCGCGGCTCCGATGGCAAAGGCGAGAGCTGTTCGCTGGGGCGATTCTTCGAGATGGAGAACGTGCTTGAGCAGAGATTGAAAGGATGCCATGGCCGTGGCGGATTACATCAGTGCGTCGAACGAAAATGTTCATAACTGATAAACGGCAGAAGACGTCGCTGTCCGTTCTGCGTGATCATGTGCAAGCCGGAACGAGCCGGTGTGATGGTTCCGATCCGGGTGACGTGCAGGTGCTTCGCGGCTGTTGCCCGTTCAAAACGAGTGCGCTGTCGAGGGGCGACGGTGAATAGCAGTTCATAATCCTCCCCGCCGGCCAGTGCGAGCACGGCCGGGTCCTGCTTGGTCGATTCTGCATAGGAACGGCAAGCCGGTGAAATAGGCAATGCAGACAAGGTGATTTCCGCACCGACATGGCTCTCCTCACAGATGTGTCGGAGATCGCCAGAAAGCCCATCGGAAATATCGATGGCGGACGTCGCCCATCCCTTCGCACAAAGCCATCGGCCCTCAACAATGCGAGCCCTCGGCCGCAAGTGACGGCTCATGAGAAACCGTCGATGACGCGGCGAGAAAGGCTGTGTTGCCGTGCTGCGTTGCGATTGATGCAAGAGCTTGAGCCCGGCCAGGGAATCGCCGAGTGTGCCGGTGACGTACAGGACATCGCCGGCTCGCGCTCCGCTTCTGAGGAGTACATGGCGAGCGGTCGAGGATCCGATCAGCGTGATGTTGATGAACCAGCCCGCGGCCGATGCAGACGTATCACCACCGATGAGTTTGACGTTGTGAGGACGACAGGCCGCCATCATGCCACGATAGAGGTGGGAGACCTGCCGGCCTGTGCCGGAGCGTGGGATGGCCAGCGACACCAGGAGGTATTCGGGGGTTCCTCCCATGGCGGCAATATCGCTGAGATTGGCGGCTGCGGCGCGAAACCCGATATCGGACAATGTGGCGGTGCGGAGGTCAAAATGAATGCCTTCCGTCAGGAGATCGGTCGTCAGGAGCTGCCGGCGGTTCTTTGCCGGTGCGATTACTGCGGCATCGTCGCCGATGCCGCGCACGATCAAAGGGCTCTTCGCACGATAGCGTTGCTGCAGCTGACGGATGAGGTCGAATTCTCGGATTTTGGAAATGGCCTTGGGCCGGGCCGGGGATGCCATTGCTAGTGAGGCTGTCGGTACAAGCGCGATGTGCTCGCCGATCGCGCGTGAGCGGTCTGCTCAGCTCGTCTCGATTTCTCGGTCCGTGCTGACGGTCTTGGTGATTGCTGCGGAGCCTGCGGCTGACCGGTCTTTCTCTTGGACGTGAGCCTTCGGCGAAGGGCCACTTTCATCACGTCGTCCATCGTGTCCGCAAAAACGAGTTGGATACCTTTCAGGATGTGTTTGGGAATCTCGTCCAAATCTTTCTTGTTGCGCTTAGGGAGGATCACCGTTGAGAGCTTGGCGCGTTTGGCCGCGAGTATCTTTTCCTTCAAGCCTCCGATGGGAAGGACCCGTCCGCGTAACGTGATTTCGCCGGTCATCGCAAGATCGCGGCGTACGGGCACCTGCGCCAAGGCGGAGGCGATGGCCGTGGCCATGGTAATGCCGGCCGAGGGCCCGTCTTTGGGAATCGCGCCGGCCGGCACATGGATGTGTAAGTCCTGTTTGGTGAACATGTCGGGATTGATCCCGAGAGTCTTCTCGCGCGAGCGGACATAGCTCAAGGCGGCTTGCGCGGATTCTTTCATCACGTCGCCGAGGTGTCCCGTGAGGGTCAGCGCGCCTTTTCCCTTCATGACAGTCGCTTCAATGTAGAGGACATCGCCCCCCGCTTCGGTCCAGGCTAATCCGGTCGCGACACCGATTTCATCCTTCTCCAATTCGGATTCCGGCAGGAACTTGGGAACGCCCAGGTATTTGTGGAGATTAGCCGGATTGACGGGGAAACCCAGTCCTTTGCCTTCCGCCACTTTTTTTGCCACTTTACGCATAACGTTAGCGATTTCGCGCTCGAGATTTCTGACACCGGCTTCGCGCGTATAATTGCTGATGATCTGGCGGATCGCGGGTTCGGCGATCCTGACATGCTTTTCCGTGATCCCGTGTTCAGAGAGTTGCCGCGGGATGAGATAGCGCTGGGCAATGCCGAGTTTTTCTTCCTCGGTATAACCGGGAATCTCGATGACCTCCATACGGTCACGCAGCGCCGGCAAAATAGGATCGATCAAATTGGCGGTGGTGATGAACATCACCTCCGTGAGATCGAAAGGCACGCCCAAATAATGATCGGTGAAGGTACTGTTCTGCTCGGGGTCGAGCACCTCGAGCAAGGCGGCCGAAGGATCGCCACGAAAGTCCATCCCGACCTTATCGATCTCGTCCAGCATAAAGACCGGGTTGGCGGTGCCGGCCTGTTTCATGCCTTGGATGATGCGGCCGGGGAGGGCGCCAACATAGGTGCGCCGATGGCCACGGATCTCGGCTTCGTCGCGCACCCCGCCCAGACTGATGCGGACAAACTCGCGACCGAGCGCACGGGCGATGGACTTTCCCAACGAGGTCTTGCCGACACCGGGGGGGCCCACGAAACACAGAATCGGCCCCTTCATCTTCTCTTTGAGCTTTCTGACGGCGAGATACTCGAGTATGCGCTCCTTGACCTTTTCCAAATCGTAGTGGTCTTCGTTGAGGACTTTATTGGCGGCCTTGAGATCCAGGTTGTCTTTGGATTTCTTAGACCATGGGAGTTCGACCATCCACTCGAGGTAGGTGCGGACGGTCGCGGATTCGGCCGTGTCCGGGTGCATTTTCTCCAGTCGCTTGAGCTGCTTCTCAGTTTCCTTCAGGACCTTTTCAGGCATTTTGGCGTCTTTGACGCGCTTGCGGAACTCCGCGATTTCCTCGGTCCGTTCATCCAGCTCGCCCAGCTCTTTTTGAATCGCCTTGAGTTGCTCGCGCAGAAAGTACTCTCGCTGGGTCTTGTCCATCTCGCCTTTGGCTTGGGCCTGAATCTTCTGCTGCATCGAGAGCACTTCGATTTCCTTCGCCAGAATTTCGCTGATCTGCCGGAGGCGCTTGAGCGGATCGGTGATTTCCAATACCGATTGGGTCACCTCCACTTTGAGGCCAAGATTGGAGGCGATCATGTCGGCGAGACGGCCGGGATCTTCCAGATTTTCGATCACGACCATGACGTCCGGGATCAACACCTTGCCCAGGCTGACGATCCGTTCGATCTGTTCTTTGACCGTCCGCATGATGGCTTCGCTCTCGAGCGTGGAGCTGTGAGCTTTGGATTCGGTAATCTTGTCGATTCTCACGGAATAATACGGGTCCGTCTGGATATAGCCGGAAATCTTGGCTTTCGAAAGGCCTTGCACGAGAATCTTGATCCGCTCGTCCGGCAGTTTCAGCATCCGCATGATAATGCCGACCGTGCCGATCGCATGGATGTCGTCGGGAGTGGGGTTCTCGACGTCGAGGGCCTTTTGCGTCGCCAGGAAGATCATCCGGTTGCCCGCCAGCGCGGCTTCGATCGCTTTGATCGACATTTCGCGACCCACGAACAAGGGGAGGACCATGTAGGGAAACACGACGATATCGCGCACGGGGAGCAGCGGGAGCTGGTCGGGAATCTCGACGTTTTGGGGCGGCGTCAGGTCTTGTTCGATCGATTCGCTCATCGGAGTGGTCTCACGATCTCAGTTCAGGTGCGAATGTATCTTCGCAAAGTTGCTGATGCGATGGCTAGGCTCTATTGGTGCGGCGATGTTCGCCGGATGACTCCGTGCGGTGTCGGAGGTAATCGGCAAAGTCCGCGCCCAACGAGGGGCTTTTCAAGGCAAACTCGACGGTCGCAATCAAAAATCCCAACTTGTCGCCTGCGTCGTAGCGGTTGCCCTTTATCTCCAGCGCATACATCGGGGAAGTTTTCGCCAATTCCCTCAGCGCATCTGTCAGCTGAATCTCTCCGTTCTTGCCTGGCTTCGTTTTGCGTAAGATTGGAAAGATTTCGGGCGGCAATATATACCGGCCGATGACGGCAAGGTTCGAAGGGGCATCCGCCGGGGCCGGCTTTTCGACCAGGTCGGTTACCTTATAGAGGCCGTCGGAAATTCGGCCCGGCGAGACGATACCGTAGCGGTTCACTTCTTGATGTGGAACTTCCTGGACGCCCAGGACAGCCCCGTGCCGCTTCTTATACGTGTGAATGAGCTGCGCCAGGCTGGGAACCTGGGCGTCGATGATTTCATCGCTCAACATGATGGCAAAGGGTTCATCGCCGATCAAATGCTGGGCGCAGAGCACGGCATGTCCGAGGCCGAGGGCTTCCGACTGGCGCACGTAGCAGAAATTCGCGAGATTGGAAATGTGTCTGATCTGGCTGAGGAGCTGGCCTTTGCCGTTGCCTTTGAGGTTTTCTTCCAATTCGACAGACCGGTCGAAATGATCTTCGATCGCTCGCTTGCCGCGGCCCGTGATGACGATGATGTCTTCGATTCCTGACGCGACGGCTTCTTCCACCGCATATTGAATCAACGGTTTGTCGACAAGCGGAAGCATTTCTTTCGGAGAGGCTTTTGTCGCGGGAAGGAACCTGGTGCCGAGTCCGGCGGCAGGAAGAATGGCTTTGCGAACTTCTGTTCGGGACATAGCGCGATAGTATGTGATGGGGTAGGTGAAGTCAAGAATTCGACGATGTACAAAAGCCCGCTCCGGATGAGGAGATTCGGGCCAAATCCGCTTTACATTGAAATACTTGCCCCATATAATCCGAGAGTTTCTCACACGGTGGTTCGTGGCTGATGCTGCGGCGTCGCGCGCGTATGCATCTCACGTCAGCAACCATCGTTGCCGTTGTCATCGACGGCCCCGGGCATGCCTTCTATTGCGACGGGGCTTGAGGTGAAGGGCGTCATGTCTCCACTGATTGAGGCCTTCAATGGGGTCGTCATACTTGGTGCGTCTTTCGGGAGCGCTGTTGTTCTAGTGAAGGAGGTGTCATCCGTACAGGGCCTCCGCTGGTTTCTCCTGTTGCTGGTCGCGATACTTCTCGGGGTCGGCCTCGTGCGCGAGACGGCGGCTCAGCCATCGCCTCCGAAAGTGGCCTCGATTGAGATTCGCGGGAATAAAAAAATCGAGTTGGCGGCCATCCAAGGGCGGTTGACGTTGAAACCGGGCGATCCCTATACGCCGGAGAACGTCCGTGGGCAGATTAAGATCCTCTATGAGACAGGATATTTCGAGGACGTGCAGGTCGAGACGGAGTCGACTCCTCAGGGCATAGCGCTCGCCTTTCTTGTCCGCGAGAAACCGTTCATCACCGAGATTGTCTTCGACGGCAATGAGGAGCTGAGCGACGACAAGCTGAAGGAAAAGATCACCATCAAGAGCCAGGCCTTTCTCGACCAGCAACAGGCTAAGGAAAGCGCCGAGAAAATCCGCCTGGCTTACCAGGAAGACGGCTTTTTCAACGCCCAGGTCATCCCGATCGTGCAGACATTGGATGAAGACCGCAAGCGCCTCACCTTTTTCATCAAAGAAGGAGACAAGGCCAAAGTCAAAACGGTGAATTTCGAGGGGATGCGGGCCGCCACCAAATCAGAAATATTCAAGGTCACGGCGACGCGCGAGTGGGTCCCCTGGTATGGGCTGTTTACGCAGATGAAACTGCCCTCGTTCTTGTCGGATGCCGGTGTTCTCAAACGCGAGGAAATGAACAATGACGTCGAACGGATCAGGGAAGTGCTCCTCAATAAAGGATACCTGAATGCGCAGGTCGGTCTGCCATCCCTTGAGCTCAGTGAGGATAAGAAATGGTTTGTCGTGACCTACCCCGTCGTTGAGGGAGAACCGTTCACGGTCGCCGAAGTGGGATTCCGCGGCAATACGGTCTTTGAAGACCCGGAACTTCGCGACAAGATGAAAATCAAGCCGGGGGAAATCTTTCAGCGACAGAAGATCCGCGACGAAATTACCCGTATGACCGATCTGTATGGCAGCAAAGGGTATGCCTTTGCCGACGTCTCTCCCAACGTCAATCCTAACGCCCAGGAACGCACCGCCACCATCATCTTCAATATCAAAGAAGGGGAGATGATGCGTATTCGCCAGATTAATGTGAACGGCAACGACAAGACCAAGGATAACGTCATCCGCCGCGAGCTGCGCGTGGACGAGCAAGACGTCATCGATACGCCGTCACTCAAACGGAGCTTCCAGCGCCTCAACAACCTCAACTTTTTCGAAACCGTGGAAATCCTGCCGCAGCAGGTGGACCCGGACAAAGTCGATTTAAACGTGCGTGTCAAAGAAAAACCGACTGGCCAGTTCAGCATCGGCGGCGGGTTCAGTACGTTGGATAAATTGGTGGCGATTGCCGATATTACCGAGGGTAATCTAGGCGGCAACGGTTGGATGGGCCGTATCCGTGGACAGCTGGGCCAGCAGCGGACGCTCGGGTTGATCACCTTCCGCAATCCCTATTTGAACGACTCGTTGACGTCCATGCAAGTGGACATATACCGCAGCATGACCAACTACATCACGTACTTCGAAAAGAAATCCGGGGTGAGTCTCACGTTCGGCCGGTGGCTCTCCGAGTATGTCACCGGAAGCATCAGTCTGATGGCGGAACAATTGAACTACGAAGATCCCAATAGTAACTGTCTTATCAATCCGGCCCTGGTCATCTGCCGGCAGCTGGGAAATCAGACGACAACCGGGTTCCGAACGTCACTGGCTCGCGACACCAGAGACTATTATCTCGATCCGAGAACCGGATGGCGAACCAGCGTGGGGTTCGATCTCGGCACTCCCTATTTGGGGGGCAGCAACAATTTCTATAAATACTATTTCGACGTGCTCAAATATACTCCGCTGCCCTTAGACACCCGATTCTCGGTTCATGCTCGCTATGGAGTCGCCCAACCTATCGCGGACAAGCCAGTTCCTCTCACCGAACTCTTCTTCGTCGGAGGCATCAATACGATGCGAGGCTTTGTATTCGGCCGAGCAGGGCCGGTCGACCCGACCACATTCACGCTCCTCGGCGCGTCAAAAGAACTGATTTTCAATAACGATTTTATCTTTACTATCTCCCAGGAGGCGAAACTCAACGGGGTGATCTTCTTCGACTACGGGAAAGGATTTGGCGCAGATGAGTCCGTCTCGTTCAATCTCCGCAAATCTGCCGGTCTTGAAGGACGCTGGATCTCGCCCTTCGGACCGTTGCGAGCGGCCTACGGCATCAACCTTTCTCCGCGCGAAGGCGAACGGAAGGGTGTCTTTGAATTCACGATCGGGTCTATCTTCTAAGCTCGAAGGGGTAAGAAGGATGTCGGCGTATTATTCGGAAGCGATCTGGCACTGGCAACGGCTGGTGACAATGGGCTTGGCCCTGATGATTGTCGCCACGGCCGGCTGTGCCAGTCCCAAGATCGAGGGCAAGATCGGGCTCGTCGATCCCGGCCGGTTGCTCAACGATTCGAATGCGGGAAAGAAGGCGAAGGATTCGCTGGCCGCCTTTGCGAAAAATCGGCAGACGTTGATCGAGATGGAAGAAAAGGAGCTGCGTCGCATGGAGGAAGATTTCATCAAGCAGGCCAGCGTGCTCAGTCCTGCGGCCAAGAGCGAGCGGGAACAGGCGTTTCGACGCCGCATGGGGGAGTATCAGCAGAAGGCCGGGGAGTTGAATCGAGAGGTGCAGGAAAAACAGAAAGATGTGCTTGAGGCATTCCGTGATAAAGTGGAGGCCGTCGTCGGCAAGGTCGCGAAACGAAACGGGTTACAGGTCGTTATCGACAAGGGGAAGGGTGGCCCGGCTGTTTTCGGCGCCGCGGAGCTGGACATCACCGATCAAGTCATCGAAGAGTTCAATAAAGAATATCCGTAAACATAGCATTCGACTGAGTGAGGGAGAGGAGGAAAAGCGATGAACAGGAGCAGATGGGTGTCTCTGATGAGTATTGGGGCCTTCTGGGGGGCCCTGCTATCGACGGCATGGGCGGCCGATCCCGTGAGAGTCGGGGTCATGGACCAACAGCTGGTCATCGAGAAATCCAAGGCGGGCAAACGGGCGTTGGAAGAGTTGAAGGCCTATTCGACGACCAGGCAGAAAATCATCAATTCCGACGATCAGGAGTTGAAGGAGCTGGAACAGGCGATTCAAGACGGCAAGCTCAGTGAAGCGGCCAAGCAGGACAAGCAGAATCAGTTCCAGTCCAAGCTCGAGGCCTATCAGCGGCGTCTTGCCGATTTCAACCGCGAAATCCAGCAAAAACAGCGCGAAATGGTCGCCGAGTACGCGAAGAAAGTTCAAGATGCGGCGCAAGCGGTCGCCCAGAAGGAAGGCTACATTGCGGTCATCGACAGGGGGAATGAAGCCCTCATCAAGATTGTGATCTATCACCAGCCCGGATTGGATGTGACGGAGCAGGTGGTCAAGGAATTCGACCGCCAAAACAAGTGAGAAGAGGCGGCCAGGATGGTCCCCCGTGCCCGCCGAACGCGCGCTCCAGAATGATCGAACGGCGTTACCATGGGCGTGCTCGTTCGATGCGCACAGTAGGGAACCAATCCCGCCTGCCTCGGGAGAGAGAATCGAGCTAGCTGGGAAGGGATCTTATTTGAGAGGAGTCGACGATGTCCGTGATGGAACAAGCCGAGATTCAAGCGCTCTTGCCTCATCGGTATCCTTTTTTACTCGTCGACCGAGTGCTCGAATTGGAGCCGGATCGGCGGATTGTCGGGATCAAGAATGTCACGGTCAATGAACCATTCTTTCAAGGGCATTTTCCCGGGCGACCGGTCATGCCGGGCGTGTTGATCCTGGAAGCGATGGCGCAGGTGGGAGGGCTGCTAGCGTTTAAATCGCTGGGAGCGGCGACAAGGCCGGTTGTCTATCTGACCGGTGTCGATGGGGCCAAGTTTCGTAAACCGGTCGTCCCTGGCGATCGCCTTCGCTTTGAGATCGACGTCCTCAAGAAGCGGCAGCCATTCTGGAAAATGCAAGGCAAAGCATTCGTCGACGCCGAGCTCGTGTGCGAAGCAGAAGTGACTGCCATGGTAACGGAAGAGAAAGAGTTAAAGTGAATCGTTAACGTGAGTCGTGAGCTGTCGATTCAAGGCGCGAGGGTCATTCACGGATAACGATTAACTGAACGGGAGGTTCAGAGTGCAGATTCATCCACATGCCATTGTCCATCCGAAGGCGCAGCTCGCCGCCGACGTCGTGGTCGGGCCGTTTTGCGTCGTGGGAGAGCACGTCACCATCGGGAAGGGGACGCGACTCCTGTCCCAGGTGACGGTTGAAGGCTGGACGGACATCGGTGAGCGGTGCGAGTTGCATCCGTTTGTCTCAATCGGTGGACCGCCACAACATCTGGGTTACAAAGGGGAACCGACAAAGGTCGTAATAGGAGATGACAATGTCCTCCGGGAGTATGTGACGGTCAATCGCGCGACGGTGGAGGGCGGCGGAGTGACGTCTATTGGACACAAGAATTTTCTGATGGCCTACGTCCATGTAGCGCATGATTGCCGGTTGGGCAACCACCTGATCATGGCGAATGCGGCCAGCCTTGCCGGGCACATTACAATCGGCGACCATGCGATCATCGGCGGTCTGTCCGGCATCCATCAGTTCGTCCGCATCGGTGCCTACTCGATGGTCGGCGGGTGCTGCGCCCTGGGACAAGACCTCCCGCCGTTCATGCGCGCGGCCGGAGGTTACCGAGCACGGATGTACGGACTGAATTCCGTCGGCTTACGCCGCCATGGGTTCTCCTCTGATCGGGTGGCGGTGTTGAAACGGGCCTATGACATCCTCTTCAGATCCGGCCATCGCACGGCCGAAGCGGCAAAACTGGCGAAGGTGGAATTCGGGGATCAGCCGGACGTCATGGCCGTGCTGTCCTTTCTGGAAGGCACCAAGCGAGGCATCTGCCGGTCGGTGGGCAAGGACGAGGAAGACGAGGAGTAGACTCTGTGACGCAAGGGCCTCAAGTCGTTGGTGGTGAGCGGTTGGGACTAATTGCCGGCAACGGCCGATTTCCGATCATCTTCGCCGATAATGCGAGGAAGTTGGGCTATCACGTTTCGGCTGTCGCCCATGAGGGGGAAACGGATCCGGAGCTGGCGAATCACGTCGACCGCATCCACTGGATTAAGATCGGCCAGCTCAATAAGCTCATCAATGCGTTCAAGGACGATCAGGTGCATCAGGCCGTCATGCTGGGCGGCATTAAAAAGACGCACGTGTTTACCACCGTGCGTCCAGATTTTCGCACCTTGGCGTTGGCGACCAGATTGGCGCTGTGGAAAGACGATGACATCCTGCGGGAACTCGCCAAAGAGTTGGAAAAGGAAGGCATTACGATTTGCGAGTCGACATTCGGGCTCGAGGGGATTCTGGCGGAAGAGGGAGCGTTGACGACCCGGAAACCCAGCGAAAAAGAATGGGAGGACATCCGCTATGGATGGGAGGTCGCCCATGATATCGGCCGGCTCGACATCGGACAATGCGTCGTTGTCAAGG
>CAMLHQ010000022.1 GCA_946479785.1 uncultured Nitrospira sp. | reverse complement strand
GTACAACCCCGGACGGATCTGATGTACTACGGCGTGCTCGAAGATTCACAGCGTTACGATCCTCGCCCAAATCCTCATACTGCCGGGGTGCCCAATCCACAGACCCCCGATCTGACCCACGACCATTTCCAGGAGTTGGATCGCAATCAGGACGGCAAAATCGATCCCGTCGAACGGGCATTCGGCCGCTTAGACATGGATCGAGATCTTCATAACCGCCAGCTCCAGTAGTCCCCTTCGCCGTCATTCTGTCCTGACCACGCATCGTCACATTCACTGACCATCCGTAGATTCAGGAGAATCCAGAGGCCCGGTCTCACTTCTTGGCCTGCTCGGTCTGTAAGAAACATTGATGTTTGGCGACTGATCCCGTAGGGCAGACATTGACAGCCGGGAAAGGAGTCCCCATGATACGCGAGCAGACAGCCATGACGAATGGGATGCCAGCAGCGGAGGCGGCCACCGGAGTGAATGCCGGAAAGATCGCCATTGCGTTGGTGATCCTCTGTGCGACCGGCGCCTTTTTCTACTTCGACCTCGGACGATTCCTCTCCCTCGACACAGTCAAAGCCAATCGCGATCACCTCTTGGCCTTTACCGAGGCGAACTATGCTGCTTCGGTAGCTCTGTTCATTCTTGTGTATATTGTAGTCACCGGGTTATCGCTGCCCGGCGCGGTGATTCTCACACTCGCCGGCGGATTTTTGTTCGGCAGCCTCTTCGCCACTCTTTTCGTCAATGTTGGAGCGACGACGGGAGCCACGCTGGCGTTTCTGGCGGCGCGTTATCTGCTACGCGACTGGGTTGAGCAGAAATTCGGAAAGTGGCTGGAACCGCTCCAGCAGGGCTTTGCCAAGAATGCATTCAGCTATCTGATGACGCTTCGATTGATTCCGCTCTTTCCCTTCTTTGTCGTGAACCTGGTGTCCGGCCTGACGCGAATGAGCGTAGGCAACTATATAGCGGCGACGGCGCTCGGGATCATTCCCGGTTCGTTCGTATACGCCTACGCGGGTCGGCAGTTGGGCACCATCAATTCATTGAAGGAAATTGCCTCTCCTAATGTCATCGCAGCCTTCGTCTTGCTGGGGATCCTCGCGCTTGTACCGGTTGTCTACAAGAAGGTGAGCGCCAAATCGGCATGAGTATGCATCTCTCTGTTTCCCAAAGGGGCCATAGGCTATGATCATGCACACAGGAAGAACAGGGATCATTGATGTCTCACGTTGAGAACGGCGTGCTCTTGCCGAACGACGAACACAATCGCGTGCTCGTCGAGAACGTCCATCCGTCGAACTGGATCAACCCTCAACCATCCGGGCGCTACAACATCGTCGTCCTGGGGGCCGGGACGGCGGGTTTGGTCACGGCGGTCATTGCGGCCGGCTTGGGCGCCAAGGTTGCGCTGATTGAAAAGCATTTGATGGGAGGAGACTGCTTGAATGTCGGCTGCGTGCCCTCGAAGGGCGTCATTCGTGCCGCGCGGGCCTGGTCGGACCTCCGAAACGCGGAAACGTTCGGCCTGCACATTCCACCGGGCGTGAAGTACGATTTTGGCGCTGTGATGGCGCGCATGAGGAAATTACGGGCGCGAATCAGCCACAACGATTCCGCTCATCGCTATACCAAGCTTGGGGTCGACGTCTATATCGGCAGCGGGCGATTCATGGGCGCCGACGCAATTCAGGTCGAAGGGCCGGCGGGCAACCGGACGCTGAAATTTGCGAGGGCCGCGATTTGCACGGGCGCACGAGCGTCGACGCCTTCCACGCCCGGTCTGAAAGAGGCAGGGTACCTCACGAACGAAACCGTGTTTTCGTTGACCGAATTGCCGCAACGCCTCGGCGTCATCGGCGCCGGCCCCATCGGCTGCGAGTTGGCCCAATCCTTTGCACGTTTCGGCAGCCAGGTCTACTTGATCGAAGCGATGCACGGTATCCTGCTGAACGAAGATCGCGATGCTGCCGAACTGGTCGAGCAGCAGATGGTGAAGGATGGGGTCAAACTGCTCTGTTGCGGCAGAGATCTTCACGTCAGCAGAACGGACCAGGGCAAACGGCTCACCGTTAACTCTCATGGCCAGCACTACGATGTGACGGTGGATGAAATCCTCGTCGGTGTCGGACGGAGACCGAATGTCGAAGGCCTGGGGCTGGAGACGGTCGGTGTCGAATTCGACAAGAACGGCGTGAGGGTCAACGGTCGGCTGCAAACCAGCAACGCGAAAATTTTCGCTGCAGGCGACATTTGCTCGCGCCATAAGTTCACCCATGCCGCAGACGCAATGGCTCAGATCGTCATTCAGAATGCCTTGTTCCCACATCCGTTCGGACTTGGCTACGCCAGTGTCGATTCGTTGGTAATGCCCTGGTGCACGTTTACGGATCCTGAGGTGGCTCACGTCGGCATGTACGAAAAGGACGCCATCGCCAAAGGCGTCGAAGTCGAGACCTACACGTTCAAGCTGGACGAAGTGGACCGTGCCGTTCTGGACGGTGAGGACGAGGGGTTCGCCCGCGTGCATATTCAGAAAGGCACGGATAAGATCCTTGGCGCCACGATCGTGGCTGCTCATGCGGGGGAGATGATCGGCGAATTTTCAGTGGCTATGAAGGCCGGCGCCGGAGCGAAGACGATCGCCGGCACGATCCATCCCTACCCGACGCAGGCCGAGGTGAACAAGAAAGTCGTGAACCTCTGGCGAAAGGCACACTTTACTCAGGGAACGAAGAACAAGCTGATGAAATTGTTTGCCTGGATGCGGCGGGGGTAGGGGCGAGTAGATGGTCACGACCTGGGGACTCTTATTCCTCGCCGCAAGACTCCTCTTCGCTCCTTCGGTCTCCATGGCCGACTCTTCCACCGTGCTGGATGTCGGAAGGTTTTCTGCCAACCTATCCGGCTCCGCCCTGCCGGAGGGGTGGAAACCACTCACCTTTAAGAAGATCCCGAAGCTGACCTCGTACGAACTGGTGAAGGATGGTGGCGCGGTAGTGGTCAAGGCCACCAGCGAAGCGTCGGCGTCAGGGCTTATCAAAGAAATCACGATCGACCCCAAAGCGTTTCCCATCGTGCGTTGGCGCTGGAAGGTCGAGAATCTGCTCAAGAACAGCGACGTGAGCCGAAAAGGCGGCGACGACTACCCGGCTCGGCTTTACATCACCTTCGAGTATGACCCGGACAAGATCAGTTTCGGCAAGAAGCTCAAGTTCAAAGCCGGGCAAGCCATCTTCGGCGACATTCCGATTGCCGCGTTGAATTATATCTGGGAGACCAAAACCCCGGCCGGCACGATCGTCGAAAACGCCTATACCGATTTTGCACAGATGATCGTCGTCGAGAGTGGACCGAAGAAAGTCGGGATGTGGGTGGAAGAAGAACGCAACATCTACGAGGACTACAAGAAAGCCTTCGGGGCAGAGCCGCCGATGATCAACGGCGTAGCGATCATGAGTGATACGGACAATACGAAAGAGCGGGCGACCGCTTATTACGGCGACATCGAGTTTGTGCGTGCCGGCAAGTGAGCGAAACGATTTGATGAAGAAAAGAAGAAGCCGACCTGTTCAGGGTCGGCTTCTTCGTGGACACCACCGCGCCTGGAGTGGGTGCGCGGATTCAAAAAGGGGGTTACTGAATCGAATTCGCGAAGCCGCCCCGCGTAATCTCAGCGCGAACGGTGTCCCCAACCTTCTTCTGCTTGATAAGTTTCGTCCCCTGGCCGACGTACAGCTTGACCTGGTTGCCTTCGAAGTCTTCGACGGTATAGGAGTTGTCATGGATCTCTTTCACAGTGCCACCGACCGTCAACCAGGCCGGTCCTGGTTTGTCATCGTGGCGGCCGGCTTTGGGAGCCTCTGGCACCGCTGGCACATGCCCCATCGAGGCTGCCGCCGCAGCGGCAGACGTATGAGAGGTCGTCTTCTTCGAATCCTTGCTCTTGGCCAGGGCCGGCGCTGCGGCAACGGCCGCGACCGCCACCATCGCCACGACGATCGAGAGAATCTTTTTCTTCTTCGCCTTCTTCATGGAAACCTCCTTAAGACCAACAGGGGTGGTCGTATCATTCGAGATTCCCTTCAGCAAAGCATGTGCCGGACAGGGTGTCAGCCTGATCCTGAAATTTCAGCAGGTTGTGCTTACGAGGTCCTACCCATGTCGATCGGTCTGGCTCGAATGTAAAAAAAACGGCAGAAACCTGTCCAAATATGACCGTCTCTGCCGATGTGAGGAATAGTGATGGCACCCCGATCACCCCGCTAGTTGAGGTACAAACCCGGCCTCATTAACTCATAGGACTAAACAGGCGCAGTGGCCGGTTCTTGAGGAGGGATGACATATTATCTGTTCACATCGTCAACCAACCAGCAAGGAGCGGGCTTCGCGATGACGAACGAGCAGGCTGCACGGCCTTTGATGAGAAGATTGCCACGGAATGTCGTGGTGCTGTTGCGCGAACTCGGAGGATTGGCCGATGAGAAGGGGGTGGCGCTATATCTCGTCGGCGGCGTGGTCAGAGATCTCTTGTTGAGGCGAGAGAATTGGGATCTTGATCTGACGGTGGACGGCGATGGGATCGCATTCGCGCGTCTCGTCGCGGACCGTTACGGTGCAGGCCTGGCATTGTTCGAACGGTTCGCTACCGCTCGGCTGACGTTGCCCAAGGGCCTCAAGGTGGACATCGCGAGTACGCGCCGTGAGTCCTATGTGAAACCGGCGGCGTTGCCGGATGTACAACCGGCTTCACTGCAAGAGGATCTCTATCGTCGTGACTTCACGATCAACGCCATGGCGATCCAGGTCAATGCCGCACGGTTCGGACAACTCCATGACCCTTATAATGGGCAGCAAGATCTCAGAGCCAAGACGATTCGCGTGTTGCACGAAGGTAGTTTTATCGACGACCCGACACGAATATTTCGCGCCATCCGATTCACCGAGCGGTTCGGCTTTCGTCTTGAGCCGCAGACTCGCCGTCTCCTCAAGCAAGCGGCGGCGACAGATATGATCGCCAAGCTCTCCGGGCCTCGCCTCGCCAACGAGATGTTGTTGCTCATGCAGGAACGCGATCCCACACGGGCGATCGGCAGTCTCACCCGCCTAAACCTCCTCCGATTCCTGCACCCGCGTCTACGGCATGGGAAACAAGCACATCGCCTCGTGACGACACTTCCGCGAGCTATGGCCTGGTGGAAGCAACAGTGTCCAGGCGATCCCGTCGATCGCGCGTTGTTGGGCTTGATGGCGCTTCTGTCGGACGCCGGCTCATCAATTCTTCAGAGAGTCGCTCAGCGATTGCAGCTGTCCAGTCTACAGGCTACATCGGTGGAATGGGCGAGCGACAAGACGACTCGCGCGGCCAAGATCCTTTTAGGCCGGAGTGAGATACGTCCGTCACAGATCTACCACCTGTTGGTGAACATGCCGCATGAGGCTTTGGTTCTCCTGGTGGGGAGAGGATTGGCCAGCGGAGACGTTGCAGGAATACGGAGATTGACGAGACGGCTCGCGCGATTTTTGAAGCACGATCGATGGGTGATGACAACCGTGAAGGGCGAAGATCTTAAGCAGCTCGGACTGAAACCCGGGCCTCACTTCAAAACGATCCTGGACCGGTTGCTGGATAAGCGGCTCGATGGAGTCGTGACCACGAAGTCAGAAGAATGCGCACTCGCCCTTCACCTCGTTCAGAACTCGGCTTAATCCGGTTATCGACGGAGACGGGAGTCGTTTTCGAGTTTTCCGAACAGGTCGTTCAGCGCGGATTGCACGGCGAGGTTCACCGGACGCTGGTCGTCTTCTGTTCCGCCGCGCGAGATTTCCCCGGTGGACTTGCCGAGTCCGAGGTAGGTGAGCGTTCGTCCTGTGCGGGGGTTAGTGAGCGAGGCATCGACACGGGCCAGGTAGGCATGGTTGAACTGAAACATGGTGCCGGGGTCGATGTAGATGTTGAGCCTCATCGCCAAGTCCAGATCGGTTTGGCTGTCGGCGGAAAGATACGTGAACGTTTTTCGTGCGGCCAGATAGTCCGCAACGGATTTTTCCCATTCCTTTCTGGGAAGACCCGGAGAGGTGGTGATGTCGGTGACGTGGTTCTCAATGCGAGGATCGGTGATCATCGTGGAGCCGGGCTCGACGATATACGCTTCCACATGGGTCAATTTCACTTTAGTTGAATAGGAGAGCGGTGACTTCGTGGGGACGACCGGTGCCGGCTGGTAGACGACCTGAGAACAAGAGGTGAGGGCCACCGCGAGGAGATACCACCCGGTCTTCTTGCGTGCAATCTGGGCTAAGCCGATAAGAGAGCTCATCTCTTATCTCTCCACGATCTGGACGGACGCGTTGACACAAGCTACCGTACAACCGGTCCATTTCAGAGATCAAGAGGACGGGGTGATGGTTTGGCGCTCAGCGGATGCCGATCAATTCATCGGTATGATCGTCGCAGCCACTTCGTTCGGTAGCAGCAGCGTGACCATGACCCGGTTCTCTTCGTCCGGCTGAATCAAGGCGAACAGGGGGACCGGCTGCGGCACAGTGTTGGGCGGAAGAGCCAGCAGTGCCGGAAAATCGATCAACGGCGAAATGCTCGACTGGGTCGCCAGGCGAAGCCTGAAGGCCATCAGCACGTCGCGCAATCGAGCGGACTGTTCCTCTTGGGTCAGCGCCTTAGTTGGCGCGATGCCGACTTCCCATAAAGGCTTTGTCACTGTCACGGGAAATGACAAGCCGAGTTGTTTAGCCGTTGGGGTTACGTCGATTAACGCACCGGTCTCAATCGCCTGAGTAAAGGGAATCTTCGTCGGGACCGAGCGCCGCTCGAGTTCTATGTCCGATGATTCAACTTGACCGCGAGCCACGGAAGTTGCCGGTTCAGGCGGTTGACTTATCGGCTCCTGGGACGCAGAAACCTCTTCCTGAATCGCCGGCGGCGCTGGCAGCAACTTGACAATCCCGTCATAGACGGTTCGCGCCCTGGCCGACCATTTGGGATTAAAGGGCAATCCGCCAAAGGCCGCTTCGGCTGCATGCTTTTCATCATGGGAGAGCGCACGAGGAGTCAGATTGTCGTTCATGACAAACTAGATAAGCAGGACTATGGTGATGTCAAGGGCATGATGCTGCCTAATCCGGGAGCGGTTTGCCCTTCGTCTCCGGTGCGAACAGCAACACAGCCAGGCCAGCCAGATCGATCAAGGCGACAGTGCTGGCAGCACGGCCGAACGTGCCGAACGTCGTGACCAACCAGCCGGTCATGAAGGGTGAGGCAGAGGCGAGGATGCGTCCTGCATTGAAGCAGAAGCCGGCACCGGTGGCGCGGAGCCTGGTGGGGTAGAGTTCAGGAAGATAAATGGGAAAGCCACTAAAGATACCGTTGTTGAAGAACCCCAGAATCGGCAAGAGCATCAGAACGCCGGCATAGCTTGAGGGCAGCAGATAGGTTATCGGTAGCATGATCAAGCTGCCGAGACACATGAAGGCAAACACCGGCCGCCGCCCGAAACGATCGGCCAGCGGACCGAAGCCGAGATAACCGAAGACGGCGCCCGCGTTCAGCGCCATGATCGCGTAGCTGACATATTTCGTGAGCGTGGCGGGGTCTGCTTCTTTGACATCCGGCAATTCGCGCACCAGCGTCGGCGCCCAGTTCGTCGAGCCCCAGAGTCCAAACACCGCGACGAATGCCAAGGCTGATCCGACCAGGGTCGCGCGTTTCAGGTCGCCTTCAAAGATTGCCGAGAGCGGGATCACGCGCTCGGCGTGCGCATGGGTCCACCGCTCCGGTTCCTTCACCCACCAGCGGACGAGTAATGCCACAAAAGCCGGCAGGATGCCGACAAGGAAGAGACCTCGCCATCCGCAGGTATCTCTTAAGACAAGATTGAATGTGGCGGCCAGAAAAAACCCAACGGCCCATGCCGATTGGAGCATCCCGGCGGCTTTCGCGCGTTTCTCTTCCGGCCAGGTTTCCGCGACGATAGCAGCGCCGGCCGCCCATTCACCGCCGATTCCAAGCGCCGTCAGAAAGCGGTAGGCCGCCAGATGCCACCAGTCCTGCGCCAGAGCCGCTGCACCGGTGAACACCGCATAGATGAGGATCGTTGCGATCAGGACCTTTGTGCGGCCGAAACGATCGGCCAAGATGCCGAACGTAATGCCGCCGATGGCCCAACCGATGAGGAAGATCGAAAAGATGATGCCGCCGTACCAGCCGATCTGTTCAGTAGTCGGAGGGCCGTTTGAGGTGTGCAGGAGTTCGTGCAATGCCGGGTGCAATACGATCGCATAAATCGTCGCGTCCATCGCATCGAACACCCAGCCGAGCCACGCGACGAACAAGACCAGCCATTGATAGGGGGTGACGCCGTGAAACCAGGATGATATGTCCTGCTGATGTGACGAGAGACGCATGGAGGGCGACGGCATGCTGCGCCAGGCTAGTGGCGTTGCGGTCAGGAGTCAAGATGAAGCTCGAATCTCCGGAGTCGGTCACAGGATGGTCAAAAACGCTTCCAGCGAGGCCGCAGGGAGCGAAGGGGCGAAGCGTACTCCGGTACGTAGAGCCTCTGAGCGATGCGAGAACAAAGCTGGAAGCCTTTTTCAACATCCTGATATAGTCGCGGCCATGCCACGCGTCGATTTTTATCGAGTCTTAGGAGTCTCACGGGAGGCGTCAGAAGACGTCATCAAGAAAGCGTATCGCAAACTCGTCTTCGAGCACCATCCGGATCGCCATCCCAACAGCAAGCAGGCCGAAGACAAGATCCGCGAGATCAATGCCGCTTACGAAGTCATCGGCGACCCCGAGGCGCGCCGCAACTACGACCGGCTCAATTGGGGCGAAGAGTTCGCGCCGGATGTCGTGGATATCTCCGTTATCCTCGAAGAGATGGAAAAGAAGCTCTTCGACGAAGGACGGAAGGAGCTGTTTGCCGTGTTGATCAAGGAAGTGCCACGGATCAAGGCCGAGCTGGCGACCATCCGGGAGTGGGTCGTCAAAGAGCAGGGGTATGATTCCTTCAAGGAGGAGATCATCCATGCACGCGCAGCAGAAGTCATGCCCGAGCTGGTCACTGATGAGATGGAGGGTCGCAAGAAACGGTTGGTTGAAGTGGCCGTGCAGATGATGGTTTCTCAGGGTGTGGTGGGACGGAACGACGAAGGCGGAATCCGCTCATTGCGTCACCGACTCGACGAGCAATTCAGAAAGGGCCGTGCGCATGGATTTTCATCGGCACTGGAATTATTCTATGAACGCAGGTAGCAACCGAAATAAGACATGTTTCGATATTGTTTCATGACTGACGACCAGTAACATCACTTGCCCATCGGCCCCGTTGCAAATCTCCCCGCCTTCATGACCCCGACAATCCGGCTCCGGTCGCGCAGCAGGTCGATCTTTCGCAACGGATTTCCATCGATGAGAAGTAAATCAGCTTCTTTGCCTCGTTCGATGGTTCCCACCTGATCTTGAATACCGATCAATCGAGCGGCAGATGACGTTGAAGCGATGATCGCTTCCATGGGGCTCATGCCGAACGCGACCATACGTTCAAGTTCCTGTGCATTGTCTCCATGATTATTAAATGGCGTGCCGGCGTCCGTGCCCATGGCGATCAGGAGACCGCGGTGATGGGCATGCTTAAAGCTGGCTTGATGGCGCTTCGTCATGGACTTGGCCTTGTCGAGTGCGCTGTCTGGAATGCCACAGCCCCGGCGGCAGGCAGCGGTGGTGGCGAGAGCCGAGAGCGTCGGGACGATGTACACGCCTTGCTGTTCACATAGCTCTGCGGCTTCCTCATCCATCAACGTGGCGTGCTCGATCGAATGGGCACCGGCGCGGATCGCGTTTTTCATTCCCGATGCCCCGTGCGCATGGGCTGCGACTTTCCGCCCGGCTCGTTTGGCTTCATCGACGGCGGCGCGAAGTTCTTCCAGCGTCATTTGCGCCTGATCGGGTGAGGTGCCGGGCGTCAGAACTCCACCTGAGGCGATGACCTTGATTACCTCGGCGCCCGCGTCGATCTGTTCGCGCACGACCTTGCGGACTTGGTCGACTCCTTCAACCTCTTGTCCGATGAATCGCGCATGGCCACCAATCATGCAAATCGCGAGGCCGGCTCCGATGATGCGGGGGCCTGGAGTCAGTCCTTTGTCGATAGCCTGTTTCAGCGCAAAAATCGAATGGTCGCGCGAACCGACGTCCCGAACGGTGGTGACCCCCGCTTCAAGTGTCTGTCGGGCCAGGTGACCGGCCTTGAGCAGCGTTTCGGTCGGCGTTTCCTGTTCGATGGCCTTCACCACATCCGCTTCCGCGCCGAGGCAGAGATGCACGTGGCAATCGATCAACCCCGGCAGCAATGTGAGCCCCCGTCCGTCCATGCGGGTGGCGCCGCGCGGAATCGAGATGGTTCGGCTCGGTCCGGCCGCGTGAATTGTGCGCCCCCGCACGATGACCGTCGCACGCTCGATCGCCTGTCCATTGCCGTCGACCAGCCGGACATTGTGAATCGCGATGATCACGTCGTTAGCTTCCGATCGGAAACGTGATGATGATGCCACCCATCACGTCGTTGAGTTTGAAATCGCGGCGTGGACTGTTCGGGTGCCGGTTGTGGCAATCGACGCAGGCTTGCGAAACGGCGCGATCGGCATAGACCGCTTGAAAGAGACGAATCTCGCCGCGACGTACGATGCCGTAATGAGGCTGCGATGGATCCTGCTGGACGGCCGTTAGGCCAACCCGTTCAAGATCGCTGTTGGCGCCGTTCCAGGCATAGATGGGCGTGAGGCTGGCAAGGCGGAAGGAAAAGCCGATGTCTTTCGTAGCCACGAGACGCCCGGACTCCAGGAGGAACTGCGCCGGCAGCGGGACACCGCGTTCATCTCTCCAATGTTCGTGGGCCTCAATGCCGTCGCGGCTCAATTTGACGACCACGTTGTCGGTATAGTTGTTGCGGTTCGCCTCAAGAATGGCGTGGATGAACTCGGCTGTCTTTTGCGGCGAGACCTGGTCGGATTTCAGCTGGTTCGCCAGTGTGATGGCAAAGATCCAATATGCCACAACAGCCGTGAAGGCAAAGGCGCCGCCGCCGAGCACCCAGAGCAAGGGTTTGTTGTCCATTATGATCGTTCAACCTCCGGTCTACAGGGCACGTGGCTATAGATTCTGGACGCGGCTTGCAATGCCACGCCAGGAGTTTGCAACCAACCGCTTCGCATGAAGAGCGCTTCCAGCGCATTCAAGAGGGTTAACACATGAGCCTCGGTGGAAGATTCGCCCATGAGGCCGATCCTCCATACCTTGCCTTTCAACGGACCGAGTCCGCCACCGATTTCAATGTCGTAGTGCGTCAGCAGCTGCGCTCGGATGTCTGCTTCCGGAATGTGCGCAGGAACGGTCACGCAGTTCAGCATCGGCAGCCTCTGGCCGGCTGGAGGAAGCGGGATCAGTCCCAGTGCCCCCAGTCCCGCTAGGAGTGCCTCGCTGTTGATGCGATGGCGCTTAAATCGTGCGGCTAAGCCTTCCTCCTCGACTAGGCGCAGAGCCTCGCGCAGCGCATAGAGCATGGAAATCGGCGCCGTGTGGTGATAAGCCCGCGTGCCTTCCGCCCAATAGTCGGCGATCAACCCCATATCCAGATACCAACTTTGGCAAGGTGTTCGGCGCCGCTTCACGGTTGCCAGTGCGCGCTCGCTCATCGTGAACGGCGACAATCCCGGAGGGCAGCTCAAACATTTCTGGGTGCCGCTATAGCAGACATCGATGCCAAGGCGATCGACGTCGACCGGGACGCCGCCAAGCGACGTGACGGCATCGACGACGAAGAGGGTCTCGTGCTGCCGACACAGGTTGGCGATGTCCTCAAGTGGCTGCCATGCGCCGGTTGAGGTTTCTGCATGAACGATAGCCACGGCCTTGACCGGTCCTGAACGAGCCAGGACCTGCTCGACGACGTCCGGCTCGATGCAGGTCCCCCATGGCGCTTCCACACGAATCACTTTTCCGCCGCATCGTTCGACGACCGAGGCCAATCGCGTTCCAAACACGCCGTTGATCCCGACGATGACGGCATCTCCCGGTTCGACCAGATTCACAATCGACGCTTCCATGCCGGCTGAGCCGGTGCCGGAAATAGCGATGGTAAAGCGATGCTCGGTCTGAAACACCAGGCGCAACAGGACCTGAATGTCGTTCATCACGCTGAGAAAAGCCGGGTCCAGGTGGCCAAGAAGCGGCGCGGAAAGCGCGCGCAGGACACGTGGATGGACAAGGCTTGGGCCTGGTCCAAGGAGGAGCCGGTGAGGAGGAATGAAGTCCTGAAGGGCCATAGACTTCCGGATAACGATAATAAGGGGCCTAGTATAGCGGACTCTCCATCCACTCAGCCATATGTGGATACCGACGGAGGTGTCGTTACTTTTGAGGGGTTTCTGCTGGAAAAAAGCCATGTTATAGTTTAATGCATTATGGACGAAGTGGTCGCACCTTTACCCCAGTCTCTACCTTCCCGCTCATGGTGGCGGGAAACCGATGCGCCTCCCGCAATCGGCACGTTCCCAGGACAATACTCGACACTGGTCAGCTGGCTGGCGGCGATTTTCCTTCTCGTGTCCTTTGCGTCCGTTCTCGTCATGGCCTCGTCGGTTTCGAAGATCGATCGGTTCGAGGCGCCGGAGCAGGCGCTCACCTTGATGGTCGGTCGAACGATGGACATTCAGGAGGGACTCACCCGCGCCCCTGCCTGGGAGCAACGGATGATGGCCTGGGTATCCGGCGATGGGGCAGCCGAGCGGGCCCACGCCATCGAATGGTATCGAGAATTGGCGAAACGCTCTGATGATCCGGTCGTCCCTTTTCAATTGGCGATTCTCCAAGCCGAAGCCGGACAGGTGTCGCAAGCTCTTCTTTCGGCTCATGAATGGAATAACCGGGAAGATCCGCTCCCACGATATGCCGATGTTGTCCGTGCAGCCTATAGTGAAGAGCCCCCGCCGGATCGCGAGACGGTCGAGATGCTCCAGGGCGAGTTGACTGAGGTGTTGCCGGTCGGATGGTTTTACGATCGCGTGATGACCAGGTTGGCCCAACGCGCGGGACATACTGAACTAGCGGCGGTCGTTCAAGGACAGTCGGCTGTCCGTGCGGACCGCTTGTACGCCTATTCGCGCAGGCTGACTGTGTGTGAACTCACCGTGATGCTCATCGGCACCCTTCTGTTGCTCATGATATGGCAAAGGCATTCGGCTGGTGTAAACCTCGTCCGGCTGCATGATCCGGGAATTCCGCCCCCGTGGCCCGGTCGTGTCGGTGCGGCGGTGTTGTTGCGCGGCGGCGCCATCGGCGCCATCGTCATGGCTTTCTGTCTGATGTACCTGCCACCGGAGAACGCCTCATTGCGAGCGCTGGCCATTCCGATGACGAACCTGCCGTTGCTGGCCTTGGCCTATTACCATTTGTTCCGCCCGGCCGGGATGACGTTTGAAGAAGGGTTCGGTTTAGGTCTCCCTTGGTCACATCTTGGCCGGCTGCTGGTCGCGGTGCTGGCGGTGGTCGCAGCGGGGTTGTGGGGAGAGTGGTTGATGGACCGTATAACGGAACAGTGGCAACTGACGAGCCACTGGACCGAGTGGTTCGATGAGGATCTGGCATGGGGATCGAGTTCGCTGACCATGGTGAGCCTATTGGAATATGTCATCTTTGCACCCCTGTTCGAAGAACTCGTTTTCCGGGGATTGTTGTTTGCGATTCTCCGTCGCAAGTTCCGTTTTCTTCCCGCTGCGCTCATCAGTGCGGGGATCTTCGGGCTCGCGCACGGCTATGGGGTCGTGGGTCTGATCAGCGTCTGTTGGAGCGGCGTCCTTTGGGCCTGGATCTACGAACGAACCGGGAGCCTTGCGCCCGGCATTCTCGCGCATGCCATCAACAATTTGCTCGTCTGTCTGGCCGTTATGGCTCTGTTACGTTGGTAGCAGACGATCGTTCGAGCATATCGATCGAGGCGAAGAGATCCGTATGGCGAAGTGACTCGCCAAGACGTTCGCGCAGCTTGCGGGTCTCTATCCGTTTCCCGGCTTCCTGAATCGATTGTTCTGGAATTGCGGGCATGTGCCATCGGTCCCGGGCGATTATGTAAATTTCGTCCCATCGACGCGGGATTCCATCGCTGACATTATAAACCTGACCGGGATTTCCTCTCGCCAGCGCAGCCAGGCAGATGGCTGCCAGATCTTCGACGTGAATCAAATTCACATACTTTCGTGAAGGGCCGACGCGGCCGGTTCTGAGCCAGTCGATCGGATTGCGGTTCGGTCCGTAAATACCGGCCACCCGCAGCACGATCGCTCCATATTCTTTCCGGAGAAATTCTTCCCCTTGCACGCGGGGTTTTCTGACATCGACCGGGGCACATTCGTCGATCCAAGGCGGCGGGTAATCAGTCGACTTGGTCACATCGTATGCCGACGTGCTACCGAGCACGACCAGCCGCCTAAAAGATCCTTTGATGTGTGCCGCGAATTGTCGAACCGAATCGAGCGGAGTTGCCGGAAAGCACCAGAGCATATCGGCGCCAGGAGGAATTTGGCTCCATGTGTCCGGTTGCGAGAGGTCGAATCGTAATCGCTGCTTCGGAGGCACCCATGAGAGATGGTGGTTGGGATCGCGGCTGGTGTGCAGGACGTTCGCGTAAAAATCGTTAAGGGAAAGCATAAAACGCGCCACATAACCGGATCCAAGGACTATGGCGGTGTCTCGTTTGATCGTCATGCCGAATGCCTGTCTGGAATTGAGTACAGTTTGCCCGTAACGATCGCGGAGAATCTATGGAAATCAACTAGGTATTTTGGCATGCCTTTTGAGTCTAGACGTTGCGCCTCTGGGTGCATGGGAGGAATTCCTATGAAAACATTGGCCATGACGAGACAAAATGTCCTGGGGCTAGCATTGTCTGTCCTGGTATTCCTCGGCGCCTGCTCGGGGGATGACGGAGCGATCAATATCAAGACCGGGTCTGCTCTTCCTCCCGCTGTCGCCTATGTCGCCAATCAAGCTTCTAATAATGTCTCGGCATTCATGATCAACGGAGCCGGTGCACTGGTCCCTGTCGCCGGTTCTCCTTTTGCAGTCGGGACAACGCCAGCCGGCATTGCCGTTTCATCCGATGGCGCCTTGGCTTATGTTGCGAATCAAGGATCCAATACGGTGTCGGGTTTCACGGTGAATCCGGCCACGGGAGCATTGGCGGCCGTGGCCGGATCACCGTTTCCGGCAGGGACCACTCCGTTCAAAGTCACGATGTCTCCAAATCATTCGTTCGTGTACATCACCAATCAGGGTTCAAACGATGTGTCAGCCTTTTCAGCCGATGCCGCTGGAGGATTGACGCCGGTCGCCGGGTCTCCCTTTGCTACAGGCTTCACTCCAGCCGGAATCACTCTCTCGCCGAACGGCGCGGTTTTGTATGTCGCCAATCAGGGTTCAAATACTGTGTCGGCCTTTTCAATCGATGCCGCTGGAGGATTGACGCCGGTCGCCGGCTCTCCATTTGTCGTCGGGACTACTCCTGTCGGTCTCGTGGTGTCGCCGAACGGGTCTTTCCTTTATGTGACGATCCAAGGCCAAAACTTTGTGTCGGCACTTTCGATCGATGCGACGGGAGCCTTAACGCCGATTGCGGGCTCTCCCTTTGCCACAGGTTTCACACCTTCCGGGATCGCCACTACCCCGAACGGATCGTTTTTGTATGTAGCGAATGAAGCTTCCAACAACGTATCGGCGTTTACGGTCAACGCGACGACAGGGGCATTGGCGGCCGTTAGCGGATCGCCGTTTCCGGCGGGGACCACACCCACAGCGGTCACCGTGTCCCCGGACGGGGCTTTCTTATATGTCGCCAATCGAGGTTCCAACGATGTCTTTGCCTTCGCGATCGACGGCGCCTCCGGCGCTCTGGCCACTGTGACCGGTTCACCCTTCATGGTTGGAGTGACGCCGCGTGCCATCGCGACACCGGGACGTCCGTAACTCTTACCTGCCTTTTCCAAAATTCAGTCGCCAGACTGGACGCGCAAAGTTCATTGAAACGATTCCGTTGTTTCATTGGCACATCCTCTCTATGGTGGTATAAACCAATTAAGGGTGCATACGAATTCGTAGCGCGCACGAATCTCTCCTAGGGTGACGCGATGACCAATAAGATCCCTCTCCTTTTCATTGCAGCTACCGGCCTGTGCCTGGCTGGCTGCCCAGACAGCGGACCTGGAAGCGGGGGTGGCTCATTAGGGACGACCGCTCCTCCGTTTGTCTATGTGGCGAACAACACGTCGAATGATGTGTCGGGCTTTACCATTGGAGCTGGAGGGCTTTTGAGCCCGACGAGCCCGGCCACATTTGCTACCGGAGCGATTGCGCCAACGTGGATTGCCGTATCACCTAATGGGCAATTCGTCTATGTCGCCAATAACACCACGAATGTCGTTTCGGCGTTTACGGTCAATCAAAGTACCGCGGTATTGACGGCTACTACCCCGGCGACGTTCCCGATCGGGGGAGGCTCAACACCTCAGGGCATCACGGTGTCTCCGAACGGGCAATTTGTCTATGTCGCCAACACCAACGCCGGAAACACGACGGTTTCTGCTTTCACACTGAACACCTCGACGGGAGTGTTGACCCCGACGGTTCCGGCGACGTTTTCGACCGTGGGTGCGACTTCTCCACAGGGTATTGCCGTCTCGCCGAACGGGCAATTTCTTTATGTCGCAAACAGCGGCAGTGACAATGTGTCTGCCTTCACGATCGACGCGGGTGGCCTACTCACTGCGACAGTCCCACCGACGTTTCCGACTGGGGCCGGTTCGGCACCGTTCGGGATCACAGTCTCTTCCGACGGGCAGTTTGTCTATGTGACCAATAGCGCGACAAACGAAGTGGCCGGCTTCGTGATCGGCGTGGGGGGTGTCTTGACGCCGACGACGCCGGCCACCTTTTCAACAGGAGCCGGCCTTACCACGCCGAAAGGCATTGCCGTGTCGCCAGTCGGACAGTTTCTGTATGTGGCGAACAGTGGAACCAACGAAGTGGCTGCCTTCACAATAGCAGGTGCCGGCGTGCTCACGCCGACAGTTCCGGTGAGTTTCCCGACCGGAGCGGCCACCGCACCGTTTGGCGTGACCGTCTCGCTGAACGGGCAATTTGTCTATGTGACCAACACCGGACCTGACAATGTCGCAGCCTTCACGATTGGAGCGGCAGGCGTTTTGACATCGACGGTTCCTGCGACGTTTCCGACCGGGGGGACGAACCCAAGCGGCATTGGAGTCCCAGGGCGGCCTTAAGTACAGCTGGCTCTGGCTCGACGTCAACGAGGTCCTCGGCAGGGATGCGCCTGCCGAGGACTTTCTTGTTTCAAGAGCGGAAGGTAGAGAGCGGATAGAGTCCGTTTCGTATGGCGTGCTAGAATCGCACGCGATGCCACTCTCGAATTTTCACCCCATCATCGCGGAATGGTTTCAATCATCTGTCGGCATCCCCACTGACGTACAGATAGAGGCCTGGCCTGCGATCCAATCCAGCAAAGACGCATTGATCGCCGCGCCGACGGGGTCAGGAAAAACTTTTGCGGCGTTTCTCTCCAGCATCGATCAGCTGTTCAAACAAGCGCTCGCCCGCGAGCTTGACGACCGCACGCAGGTCCTCTACGTCTCGCCCCTTAAAGCCCTGAGCAACGACATCCAGAAAAATCTCCAGCAGCCGCTCGCGGAGATCGGCCAGGCTGCGTTGCAAGCTGGATTGCTGATGCCGGAGCTGCGTGTCCTGGTGCGCACCGGCGATACATCGATGGCGGATCGCCAGCAGATGCTGAAGCGGCCGCCGCACATTCTCGTCACCACGCCGGAATCGCTTTTCATCCTGCTTACGGCGGAGAAAAGCCGGCGCCTGTTGCAAACGGTCCGGACCGTCATCGTGGATGAAATCCATGCGCTGGCTCCCAATAAACGTGGCGCGCATCTCGCTCTCTCATTGGAACGGCTGGAAGCGTTGACGCCGATGAAACCGCAACGGATCGGATTGTCCGCCACGCAGCGCCCGATCGAGGTCGTCGCCCGGTTCCTCGTCGGGGACCGCCCGCTTCCAACCGTCATCGACGTCGGCCACCGGCGGCAGATGGATGTGGCTGTTGAAGTACCGAAAGACGAACTGAGCGCCGTGGTCACGAACGCCATTTGGTCAGATATCTATGATCGTGTCGCCGCGCTTGTGCGGGAGCATCGAACGACGCTCGTCTTCGTCAACACGCGCCGGTTGGCCGAACGGGTCTCCCATCATCTTGAAGAGCGTCTTCACGATCTTGGGGCTGATATCGTGGCAGCGCATCACGGGAGTCTCTCGAAACAGATTCGTCTGTCAGCAGAAGAGCGACTGAAGAGCGGCAAGACGCGGGTCGTTGTCGCGACAGCATCGCTGGAACTGGGTATCGACGTCGGAACGGTCGATCTGGTGTGCCAGATTGGTTCGCCGCGGGCGATTGCCACCTGTTTGCAGCGGATCGGCCGTTCGGGGCACTGGATTAAGGCGATTCCCAAGGGACGGCTCTTTGCCACCACGCGCGATGAATTGCTCGAATGTGCGGCGCTGATTCGGGCGATCAAGGCAGGTGTCTTGGATCACATCTCCGTGCCGCCGGCTCCGTTGGATATCCTCGCGCAGCAGATCGTCGCGGCAGCCGCCACCCAGACGTGGACCGAAGCGGAACTCTATGCTCTGGTCCGTCATGCCTTTCCCTATCGGGAATTGGAACGGGCGACGTTCGATCGCGTGGTGCGGATGCTGGCGGAAGGCATCGCGACGAATCGTGGACGAGGGCTGGCCTACCTCTACCACGATCGGATCAATCACACACTTAAAGGCAGGCGCGGTGCGAGGCTGGCGGCGATTACCTCCGGAGGCGCGATTCCTGATACGGCCAACTATGCGGTGGTGGCTGAGCCTGAAGGGACAGTCGTCGGATCCGTCGATGAAGATTTTGCAGTGGAAAGTTTGGCCGGCGATATCATGCTGCTCGGCAATACGTCTTGGCGCATCAAGGGTGTGGAGATGGGCAAGGTGCGGGTTGAAGATGCCCACGGCGCGCCGCCGAACATTCCCTTCTGGCGCGGCGAAGCACCTTCGAGAACAGCCGAACTCTCCGCCGAAGTGGCGGCTCTAAGGCAAGAGATTGCAGACCGGGCCGTTTCCGGCCCTGAGCGAATCGAAGGGCGGCACTCACCACTCCACTTTCTCAAGCAGGAGTGTGGCCTCGACCAGCGAGGTGCCCAGCAGGCCATCGAGTATGTGTTGGGCGGCAGAGCGATCCTGGGAACTGTGCCGACGCAAGAGACCATCATCGCCGAGCGCTTTTTCGACGAGAGTGGCGGCATGCAGCTCGTCATCCACGCGCCCTTTGGCGGACGAATCAATAAGGCCTGGGGATTGGCCTTGCGCAAGCGCTTCTGTGTCACGTTCGATTTCGAGTTGCAGGCAGCGGCCACTGATAACGGCCTGGTCATCTCGCTTGGCGAGAAACATAGCTTCCCGTTAGAGTCCGTGTTCAGCTACCTGCATTCGGGTACAGTACGCGAAGTCTTAATTCAAGCCGTCCTGCTCGCGCCGATGTTTGCAACGCGCTGGCGCTGGGATGCCTCGCGCTCGTTAGCCCTGCTGCGTTTCTCGCATGGTAAAAAGGTCCCGCCGCAGATTCAGCGGATGAAAGCCGAGGATTTACTGGCTGCGGTGTTTCCTGATGCGATTGCCTGCCAAGACAACATGACCGGTGAGCGGACTGCGCGCCGGATACCCGACCATCCCTTGGTGCAAGAGACTTTGCGCGATTGCCTGACAGAAGCGATGGATGTCGAGGGACTCACCGATCTCTTGCGCCGGATTGAGGCGGGAGCCATTCGTTGTGTGGCCATCGATACGCCATCACCCTCTCCGTTTTCACACGAAATCCTGAATGCCAACCCCTATGCTTTTCTGGACGATGCGCCCCTCGAAGAACGGCGGGCGAGGGCGGTGGAACTACGAAGGACGTTGCCGGCGGAATTGGCCGGGGAAGTCGGGGCGCTCGATCCGGCCGCGATCGAGGAAGTGGTGCGCGAATGCTGGCCTGTCGTCCGCGATGCCGACGAATTGCACGATGCACTGCTGACCTTGGTGTGGCTGCCTGAGCCGATCGCCGAAGACTGGGCACGATACCTCCCGGTACTTGTCGAATCCGGTCGCGCCGTCTCCATTCAGGCGAGAATCGAAGGGCGGGAAGCAGCAGGGTGGGTGGCCACAGAGCGGCGGGTGGAGGTAGAGGCGGCATGGGCAATGCGAGACGAGGCGACGCTGGATGCGATCATCCAGGGTTGGATGGAGAGTATCGGTCCAACGACGACAAACGAGTTGGCCGCTCGTCTGCATCTGCCGGGTGATGAAATAAACAGGTCAATGGTCCGGCTCGAAGCACAAGGCCAGGTTCTACGGGGTCAGTTTCGGCCTCTCGGCCGCATCCAAGATTCAACCGTTCAACTTGAGAATTCCGGCGGGGCGGAGGTCTCGCCTGAATGGTGCCATCGCCGTCTGCTGGCCCGCATCCATCGCTTGACGATCGGCAGGCTGCGGAGAGAAGTCGAACCGGTGGCGACGGCCGACTTCATGCGCTTCCTCTTTCAGTGGCAGCATGTGGCACCAGGCTCCCGCCAACACGGCGAATCCGGTCTGCTGGAAGTGGTCAGGCAGCTGGCCGGATTCGAAGCAGCCTCGTCCAGCTGGGACTCGCAACTGTTGCGCGTGAGAATGGCCAAGTACGAGCCGGAATTGCTGGATCGACTGTGTTTGAGCGGCGCGGTGAGCTGGGGACGGTTGTCTCCCCATCCGCGTCTTGCCGATTCTGGCGATCGGGAACGTGCCCGTCGAATCACGCCGACCAGCGTGGCTCCGATCAGTCTGTTCCCTCGTGAAGACAGTGAGTGGCTGTTGGAGGCGTTCCAGGAAGACGCCTGGCGTGGTCCCGATTCCTTTGCCGTCTTGAGTGCTGTCGCCCAGGATTTGCGTCGAGCATTGCACGAACGAGGCGCGAGCTTCTTTGCCGATCTGGTGCGGGCGACTGGTTATCTGGCGGCAGAGGTGGAAGAAGGGCTGTGGGAATTAGTGGCGGCTGGATTGGTGACAGCCGACGGCTTTGATAATCTCCGCGCGTTGATGGATCCGCACCGCCGTCGAGCAGAAGGTCGCGAGCGTATGCGTCGTCCACGACATTCAACAGGCCGTTGGTCGCTGCTCCGCAGAACCGAGGTGGGAGGCAGGAGTGGTGGGGTTGCCGATCACGTCGCCCGCCAACTGCTTCGCCGCTACGGCGTCGTCTTTCGTGATCTCCTGGCGCGCGAAGTGCTGGTACAGTCGTGGCGTGATCTCTTGGTCGTCTATCGGCGGTTGGAGCTGAAGGGAGAAGTGCGTGGAGGGCGGTTCGTCTCAGGGTTTGTCGGCGAGCAGTTTGCATTGCCCGAAGCTGTCGAAGCGCTGCGCGCCATCCGAAAGAACAGCGGGTCGGCCGGCGGGACGGAGATCAAGCTCTCGGCCTGCGATCCATTGAATCTCGCTGGTGTGATTTTACCCGGTCTCCGTGTTCCGGCCGTTCCCAGCACCTTCATGATATTCCGCGACGGCCTTCCCATTCGCACCGTCACGGGGAGGGGAGAAGGTCCGGATCGCCAACAGATCGTCCCACTGTCTCGCGGCGTTCCTGTCAGGTGACAATTCACAACCTCGCTGATTTAGTTCACGGCGAGATGTTCTGTGCTAGGAACTGAATCCGACGCGGTCAGTTCCTGAAATAACCGGTCATCGGTCAACGGAATGTCGTCGGTGCTGATCGATATCCTACGAGAAGCGCAAGAGCCTCCTGGGGGCTGCTGTGGTGCTCCATCACGAGGGGGTAACGGGATTGCGCATGGGCGTAGAACGATGCTCGTCGATCCTGCGGGATTTCCATCAAAGTGCTCAAGGAAGTCAGATACTCACCCTGTCCTCTCGCCATATCCTGCTTGACGTTCTCGAAGTTAAGCTCCATGAAGGCGTTGACCCTCTGGTCCGTCTTGACCAGTCCGTCTTCCGTAAACCATGACCTCCCGGACGTGGAGGATAGAATATTGTTGATCGTCTCCGTGATACTGCAGGCCGACAGAGAAAGCATCAGTACGGTGGCACAAGAGAGAAGCATCAGGATGTGTCTTGGCCGTGTCATGACTACCTCCTAGATGTGAGAGTATCCAAGCGGGAATCGTCGCCAGGCATAGTGTCTCACTCTAGAGCAGAACCAGGAGAGGATCAAGTCACGAGCCGGTGGTTTCTTGACAAGGGATAGTCCGAGTTGCTTCCAGCAGCGCGACCGCGCGGGAAGCTCGCAGGCTTCCCGCGCGGCAGGCAGGAGTCAGTTGCTCCATAAGCGCTGATACCATTTCTTATCGTCATTCGCGGGCAAGGCGACGATGTTCATCGCTTTGCGAATCTCGCCGATATTCCATCCGGTCAGCGTGGCCAGCGTTTGTGCTTCCCGCTCATGGCGTTCACGAAGGTGTTGCCGATAGGCCGTGGCTGCCGCGCAATCGTCCTGTCCGGTCCAGGGGTGGCGGAGGATATAGCGGACTTGAAAATTCGAGCGATCCGAGGTTTCCTGGAAGATCAGGTCTTCGGGAAAGTGCGCCGCGTCGTACCGGACGTGGAGCCTGGTGAGAAACACGTTCTGGGCCTGTCCCATGCCCTTGCCCAGCCGTCCGTTTTTCTCTTGCCAAAACACGCCGAGGCTACGGAGTTCCTCGGCGGAAAGCGGATTCGCTGCACAGGGATCGCACCAATTCATGTCCCAGGCGTATTCCAGAAACACGCCCCGTTCATTTTCACGGGTTACTTGCTGCGTGAATAGATCGCGATAAAAGTCCCCGAATTTGTCTTTCACGTAGAGTGGTAATTCCTGCGCTTCCGGGAGGCGCACGGTGCGGTAGTTCGTTGTCTCGACCCTCCCTTGCCTGGTCAGGAAGTAGATGAAGAGTTCTTGAGGGCCATCCGCATTGACGGTCCCAAGACGGATCGGGAGCATGAACTTCGGTGATTCAAAGGCGATCTGGAGGGGCCGCAACCGCGTGAGCCCCAGCTTCGCCTGTTCGCCGAGGTTCACTTTGGCCACGAAGAATTTCAGATTCTGCTTCAGATAACTGTGCAGGACGGACGATGCGCCGTTCGGAATGCGGTAGCCATTTTCGATCAGCCACGTTTCGAGTCCCGCGCTCTCCTTCGCCGAGAGAATGAGGATGTCGTATTCGCCTACCTGGTATTGCGCTTCGACCGTCACACCAAGTGCCTTGTCCCGCTCTCGGCTCGCTGCTGCTTGTGGCATGCTCTTCAGCGTATCCGTCTTGCGTTCCATCAGCTCGTAGCGCAGGCAGGGATTCTCATCGAAGTACTCGACCAGCCGCGGCGCCGAATAATCGGCGAGATGTTTCAATACCGCCGCCTCGCCGATGTGGATCTGCTCTTTCTCCAAGACTGTCGGGACCGGCACGACCAGCGCGAATTCCTTCACGTCGCCTTTGAAATCATTCGCCATCGTGATGACGGTCTTGTCGTCATGGCGAACAATGGCCACTTCAGACGCCTTGTTAAAGAGTTTCGTGTCGGCCTTGCCGACATAAAAGCCGCAGAAGGCCGAAGCAGACCCGCTCCAGAGGAGCAGGCCGGTGAAAAACGTCAGAACAAGCACGACCGGGCGAGTCATAAGAACCTCCTTTGGTAATGAAGCGATGGAGCCAGTGAGCGGCGTTGGCACATGGCCGGCTGAAGGACGAGACCAATCGTATCGGGAACCGGGAAAAAGGCGGTCGACCAGCGGCACGAGCGGAGAACAGGC
Organism: uncultured Nitrospira sp.; assembly: GCA_946479785.1. The sequence continues at coordinate 20,773 of CAMLHQ010000022.1, read as the reverse complement.
GACCAAGCCCCAAAGTGGCCCGTTGGGGCGAAACAGCACGAATTGGACTGACAGCGCTGCCACAGCGACCAGAAAGGCGAAGAAGATGCGCCCGGCTCGGGAATCCGGGGTGGTCTTCGGGTCGGAGATCATGAAGAACGAAAAGATCAGCAGCGTACCGCTCTCGATTTGATGCATTGGGATCGTCAATGGATCGCCGAGCCAGAGCGCCCGTGCGATCAGGAGCCCGACGTAGAAACCGAGAAAGGCCAGCGTTACGTCAGCCCGCACCGCTCGAGTGACGACGAGACTGCCGAGGCAAGCGATGAGAAAGCCAAACCAGGCGACTTGTCCCCACTGTCCGGGAGAGATCCAGCCCAGTCCGCTCCCTATGAGGAGGATCAGCGCCAGATTCGTCGGGTTGAAGATGTGCTTCTTCTTCCAGCGGATGACGAACTTGCTGGCGATGGCAATGATCGCCGCCAACGCGGCAACGGGCAGATCATTGGTGCGGAGAAAAAGACAGAGGCCCAGGGCCGACACGAGCGGGCTCAGAGGATCAAACGTCGGCAGCTTACTGAGGCGCGTTCCGGCATATTGGGTGAGCAGCGCGGCACCGAACGTGGCGGCAATTTGGGAAACCGAGACATCGAAGTGCAGCCAGAACAGCCCATACAGCAGCAGCGTGCCGAGGCTGGTGATCTGATAAAGACGGGGATCGAAGGAAGAGAACTGAGTCTTCAAACGCTCAACGAGACGATGAGTCTTCATCCGGCACCTCGTGGGTAGAGTGGCGTTGCCTTCTACCCACGTTATGGTGCGAGGGGAAGAATCCTTTCAGCAGAAGAACCTCTTTACTTAGTCCTTTGGCTGTTCGAGCCGCTACGGCGAGTTTGCCCACAGCCGCGGCCTATTTTGCTCGTTCTTTCATTTCTTTGGATTTGCCCTTCGCCCGCTCTCCGGCGCCTTTGACATTACCCTTGGCCCGTTCCATGTCCGCCTTCATATCATTGCCTTTGGCTTCTTCCTTGAGCGCCTTGGCCTCCCCCTTTGCTTCTTCCATCTCCGCCTTCATTTCACCTTTGCTCTTATCCATCCGTGCCTTGGCGTCGCTGGCATCGACCGATGAAGCCAGACCTCCCAGGAACGCCAGTCCGACAAGAGATGCTAGGAATATCTTTCGCATTGTGCCCCTCCTTGAGAGAGTGTGAATGACCTTTTCTGCTTGTAGCCTTCTTCAGGCGGACACAGTACTGGAGTATCCCCTAGGTGGACATCTTCATGCGGACCGCTAGGCCCGTTGGGCACGGAAGAGATCGGTAACGGTTTGAATCGTATCCGCTTGATCGGCTGACTTGTCGGGACGGTAGCGTTTCACCCGGGCGAAGCGGAGCGCGAGACCGGCCGGATAGCGCGGCGATTCCTGAATGTCACTGAACGCAATCTCCACCACAATTTCAGGCCGGACGAACACTGTCTGGTTCTCACGTCGGCTTTCGAGAGAGAGGAGCTGCTCCGTTTGCCGGCGCAGCATCTCGTCGGTCAATCCTTTGAAGGTTTTGCCGAGCATCACGAACTGGCCGCTCGCCGGATCCCGCGCGCCGAGATGAAGATTCGAGAGCCAGCCTTGACGTCGGCCGTTGCCCCACTCAGCGGCAAGGATGACGAGATCGAGTGTCGTCGCTTCCTTTAGCTTGAGCCAATGGAACCCACGCTGCCCCGCCACATACGAGGCTGTCAGCGACTTCGCCATGACGCCCTCGTGACCTGCTGCAAGGGACTGAGCCAGGAAGCACCGGGCTTCTTCCGGCTGCCCCGTGACCAGCCGCGGAACCGAGGCGCCGGGCGCGATCGCCGCCAATGCCCTGGTGCGCTCTTCATAGGAACGTGCCAGGAGCGAGTCGCCATCCAGGTACAGCGCATCGAACATGAAGGGCGTCAATGGAATCGATTCCCGCATGGCCGCCACGTCTTTCATGCGTCCGAGCCGGCGCATGGTCAGCTGAAACGGTTGCGGTCTTCCATCGGGCCGCAGTGCAATCGCTTCGCCGTCAAGGACCGCTTCTCGAACCGGCAGGCTCCGCGTCCAATCGACGATTTCCGGCAGCCGCTCGGTAATATCCTGAAGCTGCCGCGTGAAGAGACGCACTTCATCGCCGCCCTTGTGCACTTGAATTCTCGCGCCGTCCAGTTTGTACTCGAAGGCGGCGCGATCGAGACGATCCAACGCCTCGTCCACATCCTCAGCGCTGTTGGCCAGCATTGGCGCCACCGGAACAAAGAGGCGCAGCGAGAAACGCGCCAGGCCGACGGAACCTTCTTCGAGTGCGACCAGCGCGAGCTCCCCGATATTCGGGGCGAACATGAAGGCTTGTCGCACATCGGCCGCCGGCAGGTCGGCCGCTGCGGCGATCGCGTCGAGGAGCACGCCTTCGAGCGCGCCCTGTCTGATCTCACCAATGATCAAGTGCGACAGAAATTGGCGTTCCGCCGGTGTCGCGCGGCTGAACAGCCTGGCTAATTCTGTCACTCGCCGCTCTGTGGAACCAGAGCCGCGCTCGGCAGCCAGAGCGCCCAACGTACGGTCCACGTCAAGGAGCGTGAGCGGCTCGCCAGCGGCCGACGCGTCCTGCATCGCTTTCTGGATCACGTTCCAGCCAATGCCGATCCTCCCTTGCGGCAAGGACCCGCTAAGATAGAGCGCGGTCAGTACCGTGTCATGCCCGCCCGTTTCGCGCAGGACTTCGGCCAGCAAACGGACTTTTTCAGATTTCTTCGTCGTCGCGCGGACGCGGTTCACCGCATCGATCAGGCGGGCGAGCTGCATGCTTCATTATAAACGACGCTCTTGATATTCGATGGCGGGCCTCGCCCCGTTAGACCGTTACGGTCGTGCGACTTTCCATCTATCACTTGCCGATCAGGAAGGTGACGTTCAGAATTCGTCGTATGCGGAGCCGGGAACACAAACGAAGTAGGGCAGGAAATCCCCGAAAGACTGTATGAAAACCTCAGAATTGTATGACAAAGCGAGGGCGGTTGCCTTTTATCAGGAACGATATTCTAGCGGTTATGGCTACATGGAAGAGTGGCCAGCGGAAAAGAAACGCCGCGTTTTTGAAGTTATCCGAGGCCTAGGCCTTCCAGACGAAGGTGAAGCCCTTGATTTTGGATGTGGCAGCGGGGTGTTCACGGATGTGCTCAAACAGGCTCTGCCCTCCGGGTGGAGAGTGTATGGCACGGATATCAGCAAGGCGGCAGTTGATCATGCAAGAAAGCGGTACCCGGACTGCCTATTCTTTCTTTCGCACGAGAGAGAATTGATCGGCAAGAAATTTGACTTTCTGTTTACGCATCATGTGCTGGAACACGTCTATGACTTGGCGCATGCGCTTGATGAGATCAACGATCGATTAAAGAACGCTGCAGCGATGCTGCACATTCTGCCTTGCGGGAATGAGGGCAGCTTGGAACATGATATTTGCCGCTTGCGCACAGACGGGATCGACTCACGCCTGGAAAATCGCTTCTTCTTCGAGGATGTAGGTCATGTGCGGCGCTTGACCTCAGTTCAGTTGCGCGAACTCTGCGGGAAGAGGCATTTTCTGTTGGAAGGGGAATTCTATAGTAATCAATACGACGGAGCTATCGAGTGGATCACGCAGTCTGGCTCAAGTTTTATTCGCATGCTCACTGACACAGCTGCGGCTGTAAACCTGGATGCGAAGAACAGACTCGAGAGATTGCGCTACACATTGCTTGCGCTCTGGCAGCTCAGACGGGTTGCTATTGCTGTCGAGAAGAGACTGGCGACACCCAATAAGACATGGCGCAGCTGTCTCCGTCTGATGCTCATGGCGCCTCTATATGTGTTCTCAAAGCCCGTTGATCTGTATGTAAAGCGCAAAGCGCAAGACGAATGGCATAAGAGACGGCATGGGCGGAACGGCAGCGAAATGTATCTCTTTTTCAAGAGATGATAAGGAAAAGACTCCAGCCTGAATCCATTTCATAGTTGAGGCCTCTTACTTCCTACGAGGTTGCTTCTGCTGATAAGGAGGGAGTCCCATGGCGCTTGAAGATCTGATTCGAGTCGGATCGTACTTGTCTATGCTGGGCGTGATGGCCACGTGGGAACTGTTGGCGCCGCGTAGGCCATTAACGGCTTCGAAGTGCTGCCGGTGGCGCGGCAATCTGATGATCGTGATTTTGAATACAGTCATTGCCCGGTTGCTTTTCATGGGGGGAGTCGTTGCTGCGGCGGCAATGGCACAGGAGCGAGGTTGGGGCCTGTTGAACTGGATCAATGGGCCGGGTTGGATTGAATTCGGCCTGGCGATGGTGGGCCTCGATTTGATCATCTATGTGCAGCATCAGGTATTTCATATCGTGCCGATCTTGTGGCGGTTTCACATGATGCATCACTCGGACTTGGATCTGGATGTGTCGAGCGGGGTACGATTTCATCCCGTGGAGATCATTATCTCTACGCTGGTCAAGATCGTGGCTGTGCTGGCGCTAGGGGCTGCACCTCTGGCAGTCGTGGCCTTCGAGATCGTGCTCAACAGCACGGCCCTCTTTAACCACAGCAATGTGAAGATCCCTCTAAGCGTCGAACCGGTCCTCCGGTGGTTCGTTGTGACACCGGACATGCATCGCATCCATCATTCGACAGACCCACGCGAGACGAATAGCAACTACGGATTCAATTTGCCCTGGTGGGACCGGCTGTTTGGAACCTATTGTGTCGAACCGGCCTTGGGACAGTTGGGGATGAAGATTGGGCTCGAACACCTTGGTCCCCCGGTGTGCCTAAATCTCATGAAGATGCTCAGGTTCCCGTTCGTGACCACGCTTGGACGCTACGCCGAACGCACCCAAGCGTAATCCGGTCCTTGGCGAGAACTATCCCACTTCTTGGAGCTTGATCAGGTTTGTCCCGCCAGGCTGGCCGATGCGCGTTCCCGACAGGATGACGATGCGTTCGCCGGTTTTGACCAATCCCTCCGCTTTGAGGCGCCGTTCCGCCTCATGGACCCGCTCATCGGTCTGAGCGATCTGCTTCATGGTGTGAGGCAGTACGCCCCAATAGAGCGCCATCTGTCGACGGACCGGCTCGAAGGGAGTGAATGCAATAATCGGCGCAGCGGGCCGCTGTTTCGAGATTAAGCGGGCCGTGCTTCCCAACTCGCTGAACGCGACGACCGCACTCGCCGCGGTCGCCGCAGCGGCGGAGGATGCTGCAGTACACATCGCTTCGGGAAGGGACATGCCTCCAAAATCCGTTTGACGTTTGGGTATCATGCCGGGCTCGGATCCTTCCTCCGCGGCTCGAATGATGCGATCCATCACCTCGACGGTTTCAACGGGGTGCGCTCCGATGGCCGTTTCAGCGGACAGCATCACCGCATCTGTGCCGTCGAAGACCGCATTGGCGACATCGGAGGCTTCCGCTCTCGTGGGACGCAGGTGCTGCGTCATCGATTCCAACATCTGAGTGGCTGTGATCACAAGGCGGCGACGGCGGTTGGCTTCCGCAATGATGCGTTTCTGTAGAATCGGCACCGCCTCAGGACCCATTTCGACGCCCAGGTCGCCCCGCGCGATCATCACTCCGTCGGCTTCTTCCAAGATGGCATCCAGGCAGGTCATGGCCTCCTGTCGTTCGATTTTCGCGATGACCGGCATGCTTCCGCCGCACTCCGCGATGAGTTTCTTTGCCGCGGCAATGTCGTCGGGACCTCTGACGAAGGACAAGGCGACATAATCCACGCCCTGCGCAACGCCGAATCGAATATCTTCCCGGTCTTTATCGGTCAAGGTCGGCGCGCTGACACGAGTTCCGGGCAGGTTGATACCCTTGTGTGACGTAATCTTTCCCCCGATGACGACTTTGCAGTCAATGAGACCGCCGCTGATCCGTTCGACGGCCAACTCAACGAGTCCATCGTTGATGAGGATGCGGGCGCCCGGTTGAACATCACGTGCGAGGTATTGGTACGTCACGGGAATTTCCGGAATGGGGGAAGAAGCGACAGAGCGAGCGCCGAGCTGTCCGCCGGATCGAGCGAGCATCGTCTGCAACTGCACGGTCTGGCCATCCGTCACTTCTATACCCTCATCGGGCATCTCGCCCACTCGAATCCTGGGTCCTTGAAGATCCTGGATGATCGCCACTGCCGTCCGGCGTTGATCCGCAGCCTGGTGAATGGCCTTGATAGCGGCGGCGTGGGACGCATGAGTACCGTGGGAGAAGTTGAGACGGGCCGCATCCATACCGCTCACAATGAGCCGATCCAACAGCGTGAGTGAATCACTGGCCGGGCCAATGGTGCAGACGATTTTCGCTTTTCGCATGCAGTGTTCCTCGACTCTTGACAAGATGAGGACAGAGGTCAATGATGCCTACACGACTTTTTCCATTCGCACGACGAACTAGGCAATTTCCGAAGCTTACATAGCGAGGGACGATGCAGATTACCACAAATCAACTCGATTTCGTGACGATCGAAGGCCTGCTGGCCTATGGAGAACAGTTTGCGGAACGACCACACGGCCCGGAGGTCCAATTACCGGCCGTGCCGGCTGCTTCGAATGAGAGAGCCAAGCGCGCCCATGCCGCACTCGATGCCATCAGGCTCTTTGTCCGCAATGCCCAAAGCGGATTTTCAGGCGCCGAGGTGTATCGTGAGGCGAGGACAGCCCTCCTACGCAATGCCTGCGGCGGCGATGATCTCGTATTTTTTGCCGCCTGGAACAGGTTGGTGGCGGAAGGAGCGCTCCAGCCTTTATTGCGAGCCCCGATCGGGTCGGTGCTGAAACCGACCCACCGCCGCCCGGTCGCCATTGTGCCGCGGAACCAGCTCACACCGCAGCTCGCGGAAGGTCGTATCGTGCTCGACCTGGGCGACGACCGATTCTGGCTGTTGCCTCGCGATCTGACCGATCGCACGCTCTTGTTCACGATGCGGCATGGCATCTCCCGCGTGGAAAGCAAAACGCATCGAGTCGGTCGCCGATTGGCAAACCAGCTTGATGAGGAGCGAGGCGTTCCGCGCGCGAATGCCGTCGGTGCTGCGCTGGCTCGTATGGTCGGCGTGGTGGGACAGCAACTTGACTTTCTCCATCTGTCCAACTATCTGGACCCCCACCGGTTCCTGCACTTCATCAGCCACAGCCCCAACACGCGACAACTCTTTGAACGTGTCAGTGCCGCGCTGGTTCAGAAAGCCGACTCGCATGTGGAGCCCGTATTCGAACGCGCATTGGAATCGTCGGACTTCGGATGGATCACCGGCGTGGAAAAGTCAGTGGAGGCAGCGGAACTCGCCAAGGCATTCGGCGTGGATGTCTCAACCGCCAAGCGCCTGATCAAAGATCCGCTCTACTGCTACCCCGGCGGCAATTCGTTTTTCGATCTCTATGTAGACGTGATCGACGGGCTTCATGAACTGGGCAAGGCCAATCTGGGCAAGGTGGCCTGTCTCTATACGCATAGCTCGACATTGCGGGCCCTCATGATCTACCTGGACCCTCGTCCGTTTCACGAAGCCTTCACAGAGTTCAACGACTATAAAGAGAGTCAGGACAACGTGGTGCTCCTGACATATGAAAACGGTCGATTGTCCGGTTATTCCACGGCCGTCGGCTTGTCGGAGCGTGAACGGACCGCACGTGAGAGCTGGATGGCGGTCGAACGGACGAGAAAAGACCGGATTACGCTGAAGCCTCGGCAGATCAAACGGATCGTGGCGTTGGTCTCTGGCGGCGATTTTGCCGGTGCGGGGGCCGCCTTGAAGGAGTTGCGTGTGGCAGGAAACCGGTTCGGTCTGAATGTCCACTTCGTGCGGCATGGATTTCTCGGCCTGGCGAACAATTGGATCGAAGCGGTGAACGAAGAAGACACACGCGGCATGAGCAGCCATGCGAGCAGTCCCGTCGGGAGCAGCCGCTTTGAGGATTTCAAGGAAGAAGCCGTGCAACAGGCGGCGATGCGGAACCTCCAACCGTTTCTTGAAGATGCGGCGTTGGTCGTTCTAGGAGGCGACGGCAGCCTACGAGGCGCGCGGGCTGTCTACGAAGGGTTTGGTGTCCAGGTCGTCGGAATTCCAGGCACCATTGACAACAATATCGAAGGCACCGTGTCGCTGGGTTTCCATTCGGCCATCGCCCTGGCGAATCAATCGATCGAGTCGCTCAAGGCGACCAGTGCGGCCATGGGAAGTATCTTTTTTGTCGAAGTGATGGGCGCGGGATCAGGACATTTGGCCCTGGCCTGCGCGTACCAAGCGAGAGCCGAAGGGTTGCTGGTCAACGAGCACCCCGATCCCGATGCGTATGTCGACGACATCATTCTCGGCACGTTGAAGCGGACATTGGGCGTGCCGAACAAGAGCCATTTGTTTGTGGTTGCCGAACGCACGCCTCATCGTCATCATCGGGAAGGCGGGGTGCACGGCCTGGTCGATTATGTGGCTGGTGTCATCGCACAATGGCCGCAACGCCAAGCGCGGCCCGATCATTATCCGCTGACCTCGGCCACCAAGGCGACCATTCTCGGACATACGTTGCGGGGCGCTCCTCCGACGCCGGAAGACAAGGCGATCGCCCAGCATTTGGCTTATGAGACAGTTCAACGATTGGTCGAGCGTCCGGAGGATATCGTGGGATGTATGGTGGCGTATCGCGAGCGCGGTGCGATCGACACCATCCCGCTTCATGCGGTCGCGCCTAAACAATTCGACTGGGACCTCTTTGCCAGGATGCATGGCAGCGGTGAAGGCACCTAAAGATCTCATCGATATCCGGTATGCCGTCCGCTACCGGTCAAGAGGAATTTGGACGGCAATCTGAGCGGTTGAGGAAAGGTCTTGATTGACCACGTAGGTGGCCTGCTCTGGTTTGGCGGTAGGAGTGCCGGCCGTCACGGTTTCTTGAATTTGGCCGGGTGAAGATCGTCCCAGCATGATGGCTTCCTGCCGGCTAATGGGACCGAACGGCATTCGGGAAAGACGGACGGTGATCGTACCACTCGCTGTTGGCACAGAGATGAGTTGCCGTTGACCCACGAGAATCTTGGAAGAAATCTGCCCGGATTCTTTTTCAGGAAACAGCAGTTGCGGCGTTGTAGGACCCGCACTCTGCCAAATCTGTAGATACGCGTCCTGGTTGGGCTCAACGGTCAGGTACAGCAGCTCCCGATTGTTGGCCGCGGTTGTTGCGTCCACTTCACGGTCCTGTCCATTCGCGTCACGGATCACAAAACCATACCGCAGGCCGAGGGGTTTCGGTTGTGCCGAAATGTCCGGGGCTTTGCGTGCAAGGGCAAACCGGTCCATCTTTCGTTCCGGTTGATTGGCTCCTGCCGCCGACTCGGCTGATGGTTTCATTGCTCGTGCTTGTTCTTGAGCCATCGTGCCGCCATCGATGGCTGCGGCAGGCTCGCCATAGAAGAGCGCACGGGCGCTGAGCGTCTGTCCGACGGCACCGGCGGCGGGAGTATCCACATGGACTTCCGGTGCCGGTACAGTCGCTTTCTCAGCGGACTTACCAAGTGCGGCCACAGGTGGTTCGACGTCTCTGCGCGCTTTATCCTGCTCGACTTGCTGTCGCAGGTCGTCTCGGGCTGGACGAAGAGGGCGTTGCTCTTGCAGTGGAGGTGCGGCCGCTTTCTCTCGTTTCGGCAACTTATCGCTAAGCCCTTTCTTCGTCGGTTCAGCGGCCGGACCGACGTTCACGTTCGCCTTCGGTTCTTCAACCGTCGCAGGCGGCTCCGCCGGTTGAGAGGCCTGAGGCGCCGCCGATGGCGGAGCGGCAGCCTTCGTGTCTTCAGTCGCCACCGGCAGCGCGGTTTGCCGGAGACTCTCTTGATAGACCTTCGTGCCAAGTACAACGGCGAATACAGCCACAGCGAGGCCGCCGGCGTAGGCGAGGCTTGCCGGTCGTCGTAGCCAGTCCAACCAAGACAGAGAACCGCCGGCGCCGGAAGCGCCGGATTGGTTCAACGCCTGGAGCAGTTTTCGGCGCACGACTGGATCTGCCAGGAGTTCTCTGAGCGCCTGCTCGTCGGCCAGGACATTGAACAATTGTTGATCTTGCAGTGCGGCCGTGAACAGTCTCTGCCGTTCTTCGGGTGTCAGCGTGTCAGCCGCAAAACCGCCGAGGAGTTTGTCCAGTTCGTGCTCAGACATCTTTATCTCGCCGTCACTCCCATGATCCGCCCATGAGGCCTAAGAGTTGTTTTCTGCAACGCAGATCCCATGTATAGATCGTATTGATCGATTTCTGGCCCATGAGCCTCTGAATCTCCGGAAAACTCTTTCCTTCCAGCTTCCACTTGAACAGTGCGCGGCAACGCTCGCCGAGTTTCGCCAGCGCGGCCATCAGCCGATCGACCCGCTGTTTCTGATCGAGTTGCGCTGCCGGGTCGTCGGCGGGATCGGCGAGCGGAAGGTCTTCAACCGATTCCTCATTATACTCGCCGCGTCGCAGCGCTTTACGATGGGCATCGAGCATCTTGAACCGGAGGACCTGAAAGGCGAGAGGAACCAGTTCGGTCAGGTCCGTGACATGGGCGTACTTTTCGTGCAGCAGCGAGAGGACGTCTTGCGTAAGATCTTCCGCTTGTTCCCTCGATATCCGTAATGTCGCGAAGGCGAGGATCCTTTCGCGAAGGCCGCCGAGTATCTGGTCTCGATTCATTCCGTATTATCCTGGCGAGGCGTTCGAGTGGACGAGAATGTCGCCGGCCGTGCGGAAACCGATCCCCAAGCCTCGACAGACCGCTACCTGCCTGTCGAAGCGATTCTTCGTGCGAATCATGTCGCGCAGCATGCGGAACGCGACGCGGCCCCAGGCGGCCACATGGAAGACTGGGAGGGGATAATCCGTGCCGAAGAGCAGGCGATGATGGATCTCCGGATAGCGGCGGAGATGAAGGAGCATACGTAGACGATTGGGCAAGGTAAGCGCTGAGACATCAGCGTAAAAATGCGGATAAGTTTTTGAGTACGTCAGAAGAACGGGAAGAAATTTCTCATGGAGCATCAATCCATAACTGCAGGCGTGCGCCGCGATGACCGTCGTGCCTTGGTCCAGGGCCAGTTGGAGACGAGCCGGATCTCCTACCGACTGATCTTTGCCGATCAAGCTGAATTCGTAGCCCACGTGACTCAAGAAGGGCAACTTACGTTCAGCGAGCGCGCGATAGAAGGCCGTGTACTTCGGGTCTGAGGGGTCGAATTGCTGCGCGTTCGGCAGGACCTTGACGAGGACCGCTCCGGCATCGGCGCAGCGATGGACTTCGTCGACGGCATCCCTTCGCTGTGGATTGATGGATACTCCCGCAAGCAATTCGTTCGGATGAGCCTCAGCGGTCTTTAACACGTACTCGTTGCTGATGAGAAAATCCGTCTGCTCGCGGGCGAGCTTTCCGTTGCTATCGTAGACGCCGTCCATCCCAAGGATGACCGCTTGTTGCACGTGCTGCGACGCGCGCAGTTCGGCCAGCAGGTCGTTGAGATACTGCTGATTGGCTTCACGCGGTTTGTCGGGCGACAGCTTGTGTTTCCACAACAGGAATCGGAACAATGGACTCTTAAGTATCTTCGGCGAAATGTAGCAGCCGTTGTCGTCCTCCGGCAGTGCCGCCAGGTGCACGTGACAGTCGATCAGCGTCTTGTTGGATGTCATAGGTCAGTCGTGTTGGCAAGTCGTTCCATTGCAATCTGTTTGAGACGGCGCAGATCCATTTTGCCCGTTCCCAGCACCGGCAATGCCTCGACCTTCAAAAAGTTTCCACGCGGAGGCATGAACAGATTCGGGAGGCCGTTCGCCGAGAGCTTGGCCAGGATTTCCGAAATCCGCGATTCGTCGAGGGTATGCAGCACGGCCAATTGTTCGCCTTTGCGATCGTCGGGAATGCCGGTCACGGCGAATACCGGCACGTCCGCGCCTGCTGCTTGCTGAAGCGCCTCTTCGACTTTCCCGTGGGGAACCATTTCGCCGCCGATTTTGGAGAAGCGCGAGAGCCGATCGGTGATGGTCAGGAACCCGTCGTCGTCAACCATGGCAATGTCGCCGGTGATGTACCAGCCGTCGCGCATGGCTTGAGCCGTGAGGTCTTCTCGTCCGAGATATCCGTTCATGACGTTGGGACCCTTGACGAGCAACATGCCGGACGTGCCGGCCGGGAGCAGGGTGTATTGCTCAGGATCGACGATTTGTACAGAGACTCCCGGCAGCGGCTGACCGACCGTTCCACGCCGGGAGGCCGGCTGATAGAAGCCCGCTGCGCGGAAGTCGGGGCAATTGACGGCAACAACGGGAGCGCATTCAGTCACCCCGTAGCCTTCGATGGGGTCGATGCCGAAGCGATCTTTGAACGACTGCGCGAGCCGCGCCGGCAACTTCTCCGCCCCGGTGAGAACGACGCGCAGCGAGCTGAACTGCTCCGGCGTGCAGCGGCGTTGATAGAGCTGCAGGAACGTCGGCGTTGTGACCAGGAAGGTGATACGGTAGCGCCGGACCAGTTCACCGATGGCCGCGACATCGAGCGGAGAAGGATGGAACACCAGCGCCGCGTTGTTGAACATGACGAACCAAAAGACGAGATACCCGAACGAGTGGAAGAACGGCAGGGTGCCGAGCACCCGTTCCTGCTGGTAGAGATGCAGCACCTGCGTCGCGCCCTGTGCGTTAGCATCCACGCTGAAGTGCGAGAGCATCACGCCCTTCGGCTCGCCGGTACTACCGCTGCTGAAAATGATGGTGGCCAGGTCATTCACGGTGAGCGGAGTGCGCTGTCCGCAGGTTCGTTCGATGACGCGCGCAGGAACACAGACGGCGAGCAACATGGCGAACAGTTTCTGCCTTGTCCCGATGGCCTTGGCTACGTCTTCCAGCCAGATGACGGTCGGGCCGTCCGGTAATTCCAGTTTGGCTTTCTCCACGAAGGCGCGGCTGGTCACGATCGTTCGGAGTTCAGCGAGGCGAACCGCGGCTTCAAGCCCCGATTTGCCGACCGTATAGTTCAAATTGACGCTCGTCTTTCCACAGAGAGGCGCGGCGACATTGATGAGGGCGCCTGCGACGGAAGGAGGAAGCAGGATGCCGACGCGAGGCTGGCCTTCCCACCGAGATCGAAGCGTCCGAGCGAGTACGATTGATCCGACCAACGCCTGAAATGCGCTCACCTTCGGCCGATTCTGGTCCGCCATCGCAAATTGAAAGGGTCGCCGTCGCATCGCACGGATGAATTCGCGATGTAGTGGCTGCCTGTGCGGCTTGCGAAGTTGCCACGCCTGTTCGCCGAGCGCGCGAATGGCTTGCCGGAGTTCGGGCGCCGGGGTCTGCGGTGGAAGCGGTTTGCCGAACGAGACGGTGACGGGATAGGGGATCCGCTCGGGTCGTTTCCAGAAGAACCTTCCGCCGTCGAAGCTGAAGATGCTGCCCCATACGCGGTCGAGATGGACAGGAATGAGGGGCGCGTGGCGGCCTTTGGTAATCCGCTCGAAGCCCCGGCGGAAAGGCAACAACGTCCCGGTGCGTGTGATTTGGCCTTCGGGAAAGATGCAGACCAGGTCGCCCTGATCCAAGGCTGTACCTGCGTCGCGGAGCGCGCGCAGCACCACGCGTAAACCGCCGTGGGATGAGATCGGAATCACGCCCAACATCTTCATGAACGGTTTGAAGATTGGCAGGTCGGCGTACTGCGCATCGACGACAAATCGGACAGGACGATCTAAGCTGGCGATCAAGAGAAATCCGTCGATGAAAGATACGTGGTTAGGCACCAGCAGAGCGCCGCCGCTGACAGGCACGTGCGAGTGGCCGACGATGCGTAAGCGGTAGACGCTGTTGGTCAAGATGACGAGAACGAGGCGGAGCAGAGCCTCAGGCAGCAGCCATAGGGCCCAGGCGGTGCCGGCGATTGTAAAGAGCGCGGTGGCCACGAAGATGCCGGTGGTCGACACGCCGCTGTTGGCGAGCGCGCCTGCGCCCAATGACCCCATCAGAATGCCGGTGAACACGCAGGTGTTCTCAAACGCGATGACAGAGCCGCGCCGATCCGCCGGCGCGCGCCATTGGATGAGGGCATTGAGCGGCACGAAGATCAACGCGCTGGCAAGACCGAGGACGCCCATGAGGGCCAATGTCCATCCGAAACCCGGAGCGATGAGTCCGAGTGCGGAGAGAATGATGGCGACGCCGGTGGCGCCGAGCGGAATCAAGCCGTACTCCACGCGGGCTTGTGAGAGGCGGCCGACCAGCTTGGCGCCGACGGCAATACCGATCGAGAGCATCATGAGCGGCAAGCCGGATTGCCAGTCGGACACGCCCAAGACAGCCTTGGCATAGACCAAAATGTTTTGTGCGAAGAGGCTCGCGATGGTCCAGAAGAAGACCGCGCCGATAATAGCGAGGCGTAGCATGCGGTCGGCAGCGAGGGCCGCCCAGGCGCCCCGCCAGGTATTGAGCAGTCCGCCTTCGGCGCGCGCTGGAGGCACGGAGGGAATGGTGACGGCTGCGGCACATCCGATGAGCGAGATGATCGCGAGCAGCAGCGGAGCGAGCCAGGTCGACCCTCCAGTGACGGAGAGAAGAATGCCCGGTGCTGCGGTACCGGTAAGAATGGCGGCGAAGGTCCACATCTCCAACTGTCCATTGCCCGCTGCCAGCCGTTCATGCGGCAGCAATTCGGCAAGAATCCCGTATTTCGCAGGACTAAAGAGGGCGCTGTGGATTCCCATGCTGCCCAGCACGATCAGCGGCAGGATGCCGCCGGCGGGATTGATCCAGAGTGCTACAGTGGCGGCGCTCATCAGCAACACCTCCACCGATTTCATCAGAATGATGACGGTGCGTTTGCTGACACGGTCGGCCAGCAGACCGGCGACGGTCGAAACCAGGGCAAGTGGGAACGTGAACACGACGAAGGCCTGTGTTGTTTGCGTTTGCGAGGCGGTTTCGAACTCGGGGCCCGGCGCGGTGATGGACACCAATTGGCGGATGGCCAGGAGGGCGACCATCAACTTCCAGGCGTTGTCGTTGAATGCGCCGCAGAATTGGGCGATGAGCAATCCGCGCAGAGGATGAGAAGTGGAATGAGAGTCAGACCCGTTCGATACTGTCATCCGTGAGGTCTATTGTGCCTCATTTGGGGAGGTTGTGGGAATAGGCAGCCCTTCCAGCTCCATGATGCGCAGAGCATTCGTGGTGGGACAGGGGCCGGGACGGAGGCGGTAGTCGAAGGCGAGTGCGCCTGCGCTGACAGTTTCTTGAAAATGCGCATTCGTGAGCGAAGGGATTTCCTTTTCCAAATCTGTCAATTCTAGATCGTGCGTGCTGACGAGGCCGAAGCCATTCCTCGTTGCAAGCGTCTTGATGTAGGCTCGGCTGCCGATGAGACGCTCCCGGTTGTTCGTTCCCTTGAAAATCTCATCGATGAGAAAGAGCACCGGCGGTGCCGCGCGGTCCGCCGTCGCGTCGAGGATCGCTTTCAGCCGTTTCACCTCGGCATAGAAAAACGAGAGGCCTGCATCGAGCGAGTCGTTGACGCGGATGCAACAGGCCAATCGGCTCCGGCTCCATTCGAAGGTCGTTGCGCAGACTGGAGCTCCCGCCTGTGCCAGACACAGATTGATCCCGATTGTCCGGAGGAAGGTGCTTTTACCGGACATGTTCGATCCGGTGATCAGATGAATCGTACCGAGCCCGGATAACGCAATGCCGTTGGTGACGCGGACCGAGGATGGGATCAGCGGGTGGCCGAGGGCGGTGCTGTGCAGACCGACAGATGAAGATGGCGTCGGCCATATATAGTGCGGATGTAGATATGCGAACGTGGCGAGGGTCGATGCCGCTTCTACTTCTGCTAAGCGATCAAGCCAGACCGGGAGCCGGTCTCGCACTCGTGCTTGAAACTGCCGCAGCCGAAACGTGAAAAACAGATCCCAAGGGCAAAGGATGTTGAATGCCAGATGGACCAAGGGATGGGCCTTCACGCTGATCCCGTGAAAAATACGGGCGATGTGCCGCGTGAACGAGGAGGGTGACCGGCCCGGTTCCACGAAGGGTTTGCAGGTCTGAGCGAGTGCCGACTCGGATTGTGACGCATGGCGTTCCACAAATTGCAACACCTTGCTGAGCCGTTCCATTTCATGGTGAAGGCCGATGGCGTGTTCGAGCAGTTCTTCTCCCTGGTCGGTCATCAGATAGATCAAGGCATAGGCTCCAAACGTGAACATCCAATAGCCGGGAAGCCAGCCGAGCAGGGCGCCGATTCCGAGAACGATCGTGCCAAGCGCCAACAGAGTTTGGATGACAAGGATGCGGTTCAATCCGGGGAAGCCTACGGGGTGTTCCAGGACGGCAGCGAGACGACGGCCGTTGATTTCCTGTTCGCCCGCGAGTTGCGCTTCCAGCACCAAACGATCGCGAAACAGCGATCGAGGCGTTAACTCTTTTACGAGGCGCTGACGGGCCTTCCACATGTCCGGCTCAGGTGGCTGGCTGATCAGCCAGGAGGTCAAGCGCGCACGTCCCTGGTCGGACACGGTGTGGTCAAGGAGGTGCAGAAGTGAACGAGGACCGGTCAGATCCAAGTCTTGTGCATACAGATGAGACGATGCCTGTTCCCAGGGTTTCTGAGGAATCTTGGGCCAGTCGAGTTGCACTCTCGCAAGGTGCGCGGACTTGATGTGCTCCCAGAGCCGCAGCCGATGAATCCGCTGTTCGAGCCTGTTATGATACGCGGCGACGATCAGAAAGAGGATGATAAATCCGGCTAGGGCCAGGTTGCCGCTGTTGTACCAGCCGGCTCTGAACAGTGTGATGCTGCACAGGAGTCCGGCAATAAAGATGGTCAGCCGCCACTTGGTAAACCGCGAGCTGGTTGCGGCGCCGCGTGCGATCAGCCGTTCGATTCTTCGGATAAGCCGTTGGAGTTGTGTCGTGCGCGAGATGGCTGCCATTGTGCGATGGCACCTTACTCGAAGGGCATCATGTCGTCAACGACTACAGGCTGTTAACAAACCTTGCCAGCCACGTGCTTGCCGGGCTTAGAGGCTCAACGAAATGGTCGTGCAGAAACAAAACGCAACTTCTGATTGGGTAGACATTCACATCAAGTCACGCATCGACGCCGGAGAGTTATTGGCGGCACTTGACGATCCCGACGTGCGAGGTGCATGGCAGGATGAAGAGTCGATTCATCTGTATTGGCCGAACCAGCGGTGGTCTTCGGCCCATCTGGACCGGCTTCGAGACGCGCTGCAGCGGCTCGATGCGACGGACCAGCCGGTGTCGGACATTCTGGTGGAGTCTCTCCCGAACAGAGATTGGAGTGGGCAATGGACTGAATCGGTGAAGCCCCTCCGGGTTGGTCAACGCATCGTGATCCGGCCAAGTTGGGAGACGGTTCCTGCCAGGGCTGATCAGATTGAGATCGTCCTCGACCCGAAGCAAGCGTTCGGTACCGGTTATCATGCGACGACGAGGATGCTGTTGGAGTGGCTTGAGGAACTGATTCAAGGAGGCGAATCGGTCTTGGATGTGGGAACGGGGAGCGGCCTGTTGGCCATGGTGGCGCTGCGGCTTGGCGCTGTGTGTGCCGTCGGCATCGACAATGATCCGGTTGCGATCGAGTGCGCGCAAGAATATGCCGCTCTCAATCGGTTCGGGCAGGAACTGTCGCTCCGCACCGGCACTCTTCCCGACGAACGAGCGTTCGATCTTGTGCTCGCCAATCTGGACCGGCAGACGCTGTTGCAGTTGGCTGACAAGCTGGCTGCGTGGACAGGGCGACGGCTCCTCGTTTCGGGACTTCTCCTTGAGCAGCATCAGGAAATCGTAGAGGTCTTCGCGCGCCTAGATCTGTATCCGACTCGAGAGCGAGAACAGGACGGATGGCTCGCGATAGAGCTCACGCGCGCGCAATCGTGCGAGGGAGCATGACGATGAATGACACAGGCCGGCCGCCGTATCCTCACGTGCATCAGATCAATGTGTCGGACGGCGGTGTGCCCAAGCGTCCGTTGATCGAGGGGAAGGTGACGGAGCAGGGCATAGAGGGCGATCGACAACACCATCTGAAGGTGCATGGAGGTCCGCATCGGGCAGTCTGTTTATACTCGTTAGAGCTGATCGAACGATTGCAGGATGAGGGACACCCGATCGATCCAGGATCGGCAGGGGAAAATTTCACGCTGGCCGGACTCCAGTGGGAAAAGCTTGGTCCCGGGGCGCAAGTGAACATTGGTCCGGACGTGCGACTGGAAGTGACAAGCTACTGTGCACCGTGCGACTTGAACGCCCGATGGTTCCGTGAAGGAGAGTTCAAGCGGATCGCTCAGAAAACCAATCCTGGCTGGAGCCGTCTCTATGCGCGTGTGCTCGCCGCGGGGATCGTGCGGCCGGGTGACGAGGTGACAATCGAGCAGGCCGGTCATGTTCGCTGATAGATGCTGAATGGTGAATGGTGATGGAGCGTGTGCTTGAGCCGGAGTTGATGGACGATCCCAAGCAGGCTGAGGCCTATGCGCGCGCCGACTTCTCGGAAGAGAATCAAGGCTTCGTCGTTCGGTTCCGTGATTACTTCCCGGATTTTTCAGAAGGGCGCGTCCTGGATCTAGGCTGCGGCCCCGCTGACATTCCTATCCGCTTTGCCAAGCAGTATCCCGCTTGCCAGGTGGTCGGTGTCGATGCCTCCGCCCCGATGATCCGGTTGGGCGAGCAGGCTGTGAAGCAAGCCGGGCTGGCCGATCGGATTACCTTGCGTTGCGAACGGTTCGAAGCGGTCGCTGGGGCCAATGTCGTGGATGCGGCTATCTCCAACAGTCTCTTGCACCATCTGCCTAATCCCTTACAGTTCTGGCATAAACTCCGCCAACTCGTGAAGTCAGGCTCGCCGGTCCTCGTGATGGACTTGCTCCGGCCTGATTCGACGGAGGAAGCGCAAGCGATCGTGGATCGATATGCGGGCGGGGAGTCCGAAATCTTACGACGGGACTTTTACAACTCGCTCCTGGCCGCCTTTACCGAAGACGAAGTGACCACGCAGCTCGCCCGCATGAACCTCACACGGCTGCTCATCGATGTGATTGACGACCGTCACTGGATTGTTGGAGGTGTTATTTATTGATGGAATTCTCTCGTTTCATCGGCGCTGCAGTCCTCATCCTGTTCATCCTTCTCCTCGCCCATTCGTCGCCGGCCCAGCTCGATCGATTAAGAAGATCGAAGTCACTCGAACCGGTGGCGGACAATCCCGTGGTCGAGATTCCTGCGGGCGAATTTGTGATGGGTTTTGAGGGCACGCAGGCCTTGGAAGATGAGCGGCCGTTACATCGCGTGTGGCTCGAGGCGTTTTCGATCGATGTGTACGAAGTGACGACGGCGCAGTATGCGGCGTTTCTCGCCGCAGAAACGCGAGCGGCCCCCTGGCAATGGGAAACGGTTGATCTCATTCAGCATGGGGATCGACCGGTGATCGGCGTGAATTGGCACGATGCCGAGGCCTTCTGCCGGTGGAAAGGCCGAAGATTACCATCGGAGGCGGAATGGGAAAAGGCGGCGAGAGGGACGGATGAGCGGCTGTATCCTTGGGGCAATCAATCGCCGACGAAAGAATTCGCCAACTTTGCCCTTGGCGCGCGCTTCAGCTACAACCAAGTGCTCTTTCCCGTAGGGTCCCACGAACGAGGCAGGAGCCCGTATGGGCTGTATCACATGGCGGGGAATGTCTATGAATGGGTGCAGGATTGGTATGCGACCAATTACTATGAGATCTCACCCGATCGCAATCCGCGGGGGTCTGCGCAGGGTCAATTCAAAGTCCTGCGAGGCGGATCGTGGTC
This sequence comes from uncultured Nitrospira sp., assembly GCA_946479785.1. The sequence goes on along the minus strand of CAMLHQ010000022.1, from coordinate 938 downwards.
CGATCTGCCGAAATACCTTCTGACCTATGGCCGCTTCAAACTTCCGCCTGAAACGCGAAATAGCTATACCGGGTTCCGCTGTGCCAAGTAGCAGAATGCTGAAATAGAGGCCCGAAGGCCCGCACTCCTTGCGGCCTAGTCGGATCGACCCGGGGCTTAGGAAAGCGTTGCCCCGCCCCTCCTCCAGCCTACTCAGGCTCACTCAGGCCCACTCCAGCCAAGGTTCGCGCGAACAGTCTTGCCCTGAATTTGTGGACACCTTCTAGGCATAATAGCCACGCGGAGGTGCCTCATGGGGAAGCCACGTCGGCAGTTCACACCCGAGTTTAAGCAGGAAGCCGTGGAGCTGCTGCGACGGAGTGGGAAGACGGCCACGCAGGTCGCCCGAGAGCTGGGCATCGGCCAGACCACGTTGAGCCGATGGAACCTGCAAGCTGCGAAGATGCCTCTGGGGTCGAAGGGGTTCCTCGCCGCTGAGGAACTGAAGGCGGTGCGTCGGGAACTCGACCAGGTCCGGCAGGAGCGGGACATCCTAAAAAAAGCGGTCGCCTTCTTTGCCAAGGAGTCGTCATGAAATATCAGTACATCCAGGCAGAGAAGGCACACTATCCCATCGAGGTCTTGTGTCGGGTGTTGCACGTCGCGCGCAGTGGGTTCTATGCCTGGTGTGCCCGCGGAGAGTCGGCGCGGCAGCGCCAGAACATCTGCCTCCTTACACAGATCCGGGCCTGCTATCGGGCATCGCAGGGCCGCTATGGCAGTCCACGGATTCATCAGGACCTGCGGGCCCAAGGAATCCGGATCGGCCGCCATCGCGTGGCTCGGTTGATGCGCATCCATGGGATCCGAAGCTGCTGCCGGCGCCGCGTGTGGCGAGCATCACGGGTCGTACCGCCGGAACTCGTGGCCGCCAATCATTTGCAGCGTGTCTTTACGGC